>CAZTVU010000004.1:60744-67778 GCA_964617025.1 uncultured Planctomycetales bacterium
CGCACGTTCCGAGCATGGCGGCCGGCACGAAGCCGGCCACTACGGCGCCGGCGAGTCAGCCGGCCATCGTCGGCGCGAAGGGTCGCCGGCCGCGCGGGACCGGCGCGGCCGCGAGCGCCCCCGCAAGCATGCCGGCTGTCGTGTTCGTGCCGATGACGGCCGCGACGCGCGGGGCGGAGGCGGACTCGGTGCTGACGGGACCGCCGGAGCGTGGCTTCGGCGGAGTGGCGAACGCTCAAGAACAATCTGGAGGCGGCCCGGTATGACCTCGACGTTCTCCGGCAGAGATATGGACAGGCTCATCCTCGCCTGAAGGAGGCGGAGGCGAAGGTTGAGATGATGGAGCGGATGCTGCGGGAGTGCGAGGCGCGGATCGAGAAACGGTGGGCGGAGGCCCCGCCCGACACGCTGGCCGGCGGTCGGGCGCTCACCTTGGCGGCCCTGGAGCACGGGCGCAGAAGGAGGCGCGGGAGCTGGAGCTTCTCCGCCAGGAGATCGATCGGCAGCGGGCAAAGGTGGCTGAGGCCGGCGACATCGCACAGGAAATCGCCCGTTATGAGGAGCAGATCCTGCAGAAGCGCGAGCTGCACGAGGCCGTGCGGCGGCGGCTGCAGGTGCTGGAGATGGAAGGCAAGGCCCCCGCCCGCGTGCGAATCGCCGCGATGGCGATTGAGCCGTCGAAGCCGGACCGCGATCGGCGCGTTCTGCTGACGGTGATGGCGGTGGTCGGCGCGATGGTGGCCGGCGTGGGCGTTGGGTACATGCGGGCGAGCATGGACAAGCGGATCTATGACGCGGCGGAGGTCCAGGGGATGTACCAGGCGCCGTTCCTGGGGCTGCTGCCGCGGCTGGCGGCGTCGCACGTGCCGAGGGAGCTCGGCGGCGGAGCCGCCGCGGAGGCGAAGCCGGGCACGGGCGCCGACCCCGGCGCGAATGCCCGCGTCGCACTCATGGAGAGCATGCGGATGATTCGCACGGCCCTCCTCGAACGGCTCGGCCAGACCGGCGACAAGGTGGTGCTGGTCACCAGCGCGTTGCCCCGCACGGGCAAGACCAGCGTATCGCTCCTGCTGGCGAAGACGCTTGCCGTCGTGGGGAAGAAGGTGCTTCTCGTCGATGCCGACCTGCGCAAGCCGGTGCTGGCCGAACGCCTCGGCCTCGAGGCGCCGGTGGGCCTGGCCGCCATGCTGGTGGGCCCGGTGCCGGACGACCAGGCGATCCTCCAGACGCCGATCGCGCGGATGAGTGTTCTGACGGCCGGACACGTGCCGGCCGACTTCGACACGGAACTGCTGGCGAACGGCGTGTTTTCGGCGTGCATCGAGCGGTGGCGCGGGGCATACGATTTCATCATCGTCGACAGCCCGCCGATCCTGTCGGTGGCCGATGCGCAGATCCTGGCGCGGTACGCCGACGGCACGCTCATGATCCTGCGGTCGTCGCATGACCGGCGCACGGAAGCCCTGAAGGCGTACGTGCAGCTCAGCAACGCCGGAGGCGTCCTGCTGGGGACGATCCTCATCGGCGGGCGCTTCGGTCGTGACTACGGGTACTCGTATGAGTACGGCTACTACTATTCGTACGCGTACGGGTACGGATACGGCGGCCGTGGCAGGAAGGACGCGGAGGAAAAGGGGGAGGCCGGCACCAAATCGTCCTGACGAGGACGTTGACGGGGCGGAAGCAGGTGGCCCTGGTTACGCTCATCCTCGATTCTCCCGTGGCTTATCCCGGACTGCCGGCGGGCAGCGACACGGTGCTGACGCTGCCTCTGGGCGCGGGGTTAGTATTCGACTCTCTTTGTTCGCGGCTCGACGGGGCGGGGTGCGGCGACGTACTCGTCATGCCGTCAACGCCAGTGGACGGCCCGTATACCGACGTGCTTCGTTCGCGCGGGCGGCGCGAGGTCGCCGTTGTGGCGCCCGGCGGGCTGCCGGCGATATTGCGACAGTACGAGACGTCGGATTCGCTGCTGGTGGTCGAAGCGCGGCGGTGGTTGGCGAACGACTGGGACACGGCCTTTGTCCATCGCCTGCATCAAGACGACTATCGCGGCGCGACCTATGTGGCGGCCGTCGGCGGAGACGTTGACGGCGCCCGGGAGTTTATCGAGTACGCCCCCGGCGGCGATGTTCAAGGCGTTCGACGGCTGTACAACCTGGTGAACTGGCCTCGCGTGGCGAGCTCGGCCCTTGCGTGTTCCGTTGTGCCCATCTGGGCAATCGGCGACGCTTCCTTCACATCGCTCGGTGAGTTGCGGTTGGTGCTGTCGTCTCGCGGCGTCCTCGGTCGCGATATGCCCCTCGCCTGCGATATCGTGGACCTGGGGGACGAGTACACATATCTGGCGCTTCACGAGCGGGTGCTGCATGAGATGGCGGCGGGCGAGCCACCGCCCGGATTCGACAGGCCCTCGGCGGGGGTCTTTTTGGCGAGGGATGCGCGCGTCGCGTCCGGTGCCCGTCTGCTCCCTCCCGTTGTGGTGCACGAGGGCGCGGAGATCGGACCGGATGCGCTGATCGTGGGGCCGACGCTCATCGGCCGGAATTCGCGGATCGGTTGCGGCGCGAGCGTGGTACACTCCGTATTGACGCCGGCGGTCCGGGTCCGCGACGGCGTGACGGTCCGTCACCGCGTGGTGTCCGGCGAGTGCGCGACCTCGCTCGGCGACGTGGGCGCGGCCGTCGAGTCGGCCCTGACGGCCCTGGAGGTGCACGACGGGCAGGACCCGTCAGGCAGGAGTTCGACGGCGGCCGCGCCGCTGGACGCAACGCGACATCGGATCCATCTGGCCGCCAAGCGGGCCATCGATGTCGTCGCGTCTTTGCTCGGCCTCGTGGCGTTGTCGCCGTTCCTGCTGGCGATCGCCGCGCTGGTGAAGCTGGATTCGCGCGGGCCGGTCTTCTTCGTCCACCGACGAGAGCGAAAAGGAGGGCGGGATTTTCCATGTCTCAAGTTCCGCACGATGGTCGTCGGCGCGCACGAACAGCAACGAGTGCTCTACCGGGAGAACCTGGTCGACGGTCCGCAGTTCAAGCTGCGGCACGACCCGCGCGTGACGCGAGTCGGGCGCTGGCTGCGGGCGACGAACCTGGACGAGCTGCCTCAGCTCATCAACGTGCTGGCCGGGCACATGAGCCTTGTCGGTCCGCGACCGTCGCCGTTCCGCGAGAATCAGGTGTGCGTGGCCTGGCGCAAGGCGCGGCTCTCCGTTCGTCCGGGCATTACGGGGCTTTGGCAGATCTGTCGCGATGATGATCGGTCTCAGGGGGACTTTCACCAGTGGATCTTTTACGACATCGCGTACGTTCGCCATTTCTCCATCTGGCTTGACTTGAAGATCCTTTGGTGGACGGCGGCGACGTTCGGGGGTCGTTGGAGCGTGCCGATGTCGTGGGTGATTCCGGGCGCGGACGGGTATGTGCGGGCGGTCGGTGGAAAGGCGTCGCGGTGACGCGAAGCGCGCCGTATTCATGCGTCGGAATCCCGTCTTTCCGAGGTTGCGGCGGAGTACGCCGTTTCTGTTGCAGGGAGGCGGAGGCCGTCGCGAGCCTGGATTTGCTGGATGTTGACGTTCGACTTGGTCGATAATCACATGATTTTATTGCCTCGCGGCAGGCTGCCGCGTCGGCCACGGACGGGCTGTGTGCCATGGATGGTGCGATTACAATTCGGCCGGAGAAGGATCCACTGCCGGGCGGTCGGGGCAGGGTGCAGCGTTGCGTGATTGCCGTCTGCCTCGGCGCGGCGGCGATCGGTTGTGACCATCGCATGTCGTTGCAGGAGTTTCTGGAACTGGAGCAAGCCGTTCGGCAAGAGCGTAGGTCGTCTCCCTCGACGCAACCGGCCGTGACACAGGCGGCGGTTGCGGCCCTGCTCGACAGACAACTGGGGCCGTACAGGGTCGGCCCGGGTGATGTTCTGTCGGTCTCGGTCACCGGACTGGATCAGCCCGCGCCGTTCGCCGCGCTTCAGGTCCGCATCAGCCGAAACGGCACGATAGACCTGCCGTCGGTGGAGCCGGTCAAGGTGGCGGATTGTGAGCTGGAGGACGTGGAGGAGGCGATCCGAAAGGCGTACGTTCCGGCGGTTTTCCGGGAAGTCACGGTGCATGTGTCGATCGTCTCCGTGGAGATGACGGAGGTGCTGGTGCTGGGCGCCGTGATGAAACCGGGGCTGACGGCCCTGCGGCGGACCGAGCGGAACCTGCTGTACGCGCTTTGCGCATCCGGGGGCGTGACCGATGTGGCAGCCGGGCAGGTGAAGCTCCGGCGCATTCGCCGCCCGGACGAGGAGGTAACGCTGGACCTGACGAGCCCCGAGGGGCTCAAGGCGTGCCTCGCCCTGGCACCCCTCGAGAAGGGCGACATCATCAGCGTGCAGACCAAGCCGCCGTCGGTGTTCATCGGCGGCCTCGTGAACGCGCCTCGGCCCATGCAGATGCCGTCGGGCACCGAGCTGACCGTGCTTCAGGCGATCGCATCGGCGGGAGGTCTTCGGACGGATGTGACGCCGCGTGAGGCGACGCTGATTCGGCGCATGCCGGATGGGCGGGATGTCCACGTCAGGCTCGACATGGACCGGATCACGACGGGCAAGGATCCGAACATCACGCTCGCGATCGGCGACATCCTCTGGGTGCCGGACACCCTTGAGACGCGGGTGCAGGACTGGATCAACCGGAACATCTATCTCAAGGGCGGGTTCAGCACGAACGTGTCTTACAACGTGTCGGGCGTGGAGTGGCTGAACTACCGCGAGCTGCAGAAGAATTCGTTGGGGAACTACCCGAATTACCAGAATCAGGTGGCGCCGTTCGGCTTCATGCAGAACACCGCCGCGCTTCAGAGCCTCCAGAACCAGGCCGCAACCGCGGGCAATCCGTGACCATGTCCGTTGTAACCGCCCCATCATGCCTCGCCCGGGCGGCGGGGCTGCGTGACGTCATTGCCGACATGCGGGCCATGGCGCTGCGGGCGCTGGTGCGTATGTACCGGCCGGAGGAGGGGCTTTTCTGCTTCTGCCTGCGGCGGCACGGCGGCGAAGTCCGGACGGAGGGCGTCAGCCGTCGTTACACCGCGATTGTTCTGATTGCGCTCGCGGGCGAAGGCGACAGCGCGGCGGCGGAGGTTCTTGGCGGGCAGGCGGTCGGGCAGGTCTGCGGTCGGCTCCTGTCGGGGGTCGGTGAGGCGACGGACCTCGGCGAGGTCGCCCTGGTGCATTGGGCGGCGCGTGTCATCGGACATGCGAATGCGTCGACGGCCCTCGCGCGACTTCGGGCCATGGACCCGGCGGGCGGGGCGTATCCCACGGTGGAGCTGGCGTGGGTGTTGTCGAGTCTGGTCGCCGGCGACGAGGTGTCCGACGAGGCGCTCGCCGCAGCGGTTGCGGGAAGGCTGATGGCCTCATTCCACGAGCGGTCGGGGCTGTTTCCCCATTGGCCCGCCGGGGCGTCGCCGTCGTGGCTGCGGGGGCACGTGGCGTGCTTCGCCGACCTGGTGTACCCGACGCAGGCGTTGGCGTCGTACCATCGGGCTCGCGGCGACAAGAGGGCGCTGCATGTCGCCCGGCGCTGCGCGGACCGGATGTGCGAGTTGCAGGGCCCGCAGGGGCAGTGGTGGTGGCATTACGACGTGCGGACGGGGCGGGTCATCGAGCGGTATCCGGTGTACGCCGTGCATCAGGACGGGATGGGGCCGATGGCGCTTGAGGCGGTGGACGGAGTCGCCGGGACGGACCGCCGCGCGGCGATCGAGCGGAGCGTCCGATGGCTGCTGCACTCGCCGGAGATCGGCGGCTCACTTATCGATCGTGAGGTTGGCGTCATCTGGCGGAAGGTGGCCCGCCGCGAGCCGGGAAAGCTGACGCGGGGCCTTCAGGCGGTGGTGAGCCGCATCCACCCCGTCCTGCGTGCGCCGGGGGTGGACGCGCTGTTCCCGCCGGCGGCCGTGGACTACGAAAGTCGGCCGTATCACATGGGTTGGCTGCTCTACGCGTTTCCGCCCGGCGGCAGGTGGCAGCGTGGTTGAGAGCATGACGAACAACGCGTGGCCGGTGCAACGCCTGTTTGATGTGCCCATCCATGCGCTGACGATGGACCGGGTGCTCAGCATCGTCGAGGAGGCGATTGCCCGGCGTCAGCGGCTGTTGATCGGCGTGGTGAACGCGGCAAAGCTGGTGAACATGCGGCGCGATCCGGTGCTGGCACGGTCGGTGCTGAACGCGGACCTCATCCTGGCGGACGGCATGTCGGTCGTGTGGGCGAGCCGGCTGCTGCGGCGGCCGCTGCCGGAGCGCGTGGCCGGGATCGATCTGATGCAGCGGATGCTGGTTCGGGCGAGCGAGCGGGGGCATCGCGTGTACTGCCTGGGGGCGACGGGCGAGGTGCTGACGGCGGCGGTGGCGCGGATGCGGGCGGATCATCCGGGCGTGCGGATCGTGGGGCAGCATCACGGCTACTTCGGCCCGGCGGACGAGCCGCGCGTGGCCGAGGGCATCCGTGCGGCCCGGCCGGACATCCTGTTCGTGGCGATGAGTTCGCCGAAGAAGGAGCAGTTCCTCGCGCGGTGGTCGGAGTCGATGGATGTCCCCGTGTGCCACGGCGTGGGGGGCTCGTTTGACGTCCTGGCCGGCAAGGTTCGCCGGGCGCCGGTGGCGTGGCAACGCCTGGGGCTGGAGTGGCTCTACCGCGTGATCCAGGAGCCGGGGCGGATGTGGCGGCGGTACCTGGTGACGAACACGGCGTTCTGCGGGATGGTGGCGGGGGAGATGATGCACCGGCAGGGGCCGGAGTCGCCGGCGGAAGACGACGGGCGGTGAGCAGGCGCCGCCTGCAGTACCCCTCTCCACTCTTCGGGGGAGAGAGTGGGGCGAGGGGTACTGTCGGCAAGGCTTACCGGTCTCCTGGCGTTCCCCCGAAACCCTAAAACCCTGAACCCTAAACCTGAAACCCTAAACCCTAAACCGGAACCCGTAACCCGAAACCCTAAACCCGAAACCCCAAACCCTAAACCCGAAACCCTAAACCCTAAACC
>CAZTVU010000005.1:0-1820 GCA_964617025.1 uncultured Planctomycetales bacterium
CGCGGGCATCCACAAGCAGGAGGGCGACCGCAATTCGCCGACCGTCATCAACGCCGCCTACATGCCCGTGCAGTTCTGGGACGGCCGGGCCAAGAGCCTGGAGGAGCAGGCCCTGGGGCCGATCGAGAACCCCATCGAGATGGGCAACACCATGCAAGTCGTCGTCGCCGACCTCGCCAAGATCGGCGACTACAAGAAGCGGTTCAAGGAGGTCTTCGGTGCCGACGAGATCAAGAAGGAGGACGTCGCTAAGGCCATCGCCGCCTTCGAGCGGACCATCCTGAGCGGCGACTCGCCGTACGATCGCTTCCAGGCCGGCGACAAGAACGCCCTGACGGACGCGCAGAAGCGCGGCCTTGAGATCTTCACCGGCAAGGGTCTGTGCTCGACGTGCCACACGCCGCCCATCTTCAGCGGCGGCAACTTCTACAACGCCGGCGTCGGCAGCGACAAGCCCAAGCCCGACCCCGGCCGCAAGAAGGTCACCGGCCAGGACAGCGACATGGGCAAGTTCCGCGTCCCGCACCTCC
Organism: uncultured Planctomycetales bacterium; assembly: GCA_964617025.1. GTDB lineage: Bacteria > Planctomycetota > Phycisphaerae > UBA1845 > PWPN01 > CAZMVY01. Next base: position 531 of record CAZTVU010000005.1, read on the forward strand.
GCGAGGTCGCGAACACCGCCCCCTACTTCCATGACGGCAGCGCCAAGACGCTCGAGGAGGCGGTCGCCCTCATGGCCAACGGCGGCAAGGACAACCCGAACCTCTCGGCCGTCCTCCGCGGCGTCCGCGAGGCGAAGCTGACGGAGGCCGACAAGAAGGACCTCGTCGAGTTCCTGAAGGCCCTGTCGGGCAAGTACCCGATCATCGAGCCGCCGGCGGTGCAGTAAGCCTAAGCCGGCGGCGGACGCGGTCGGCAGGGCCTCCGGCACCTGACGGGCCGGGGTCTCTGCCCGCTTGTGCGCGGGGAGGCTCTCCATGCGAAACGAACCGGGCCCACTCGGGTCGATCCGGCTGGCGGACCTCTCGCTGCCGGCCAAAATGGCGCTCACGGTGTTCCGCGCCCTTATGGGGGCGGGGTATCTCGTCGCCGCCCTGAACATCTACGAGCACAACCACGACGCCGACGGCGATCCCGCGATGACGCCCGACGACCTGCGGGCGGTCTATCACGGGCTGGACAAGGTCGTCACGGCAGAGACGCGGCTGAGCCTGCCGTCGCCCATGCTCAAGCAGATCTCGCCCGGCGGGGCGATGCGGAGTTTTCTGGAGAAGGGCGGGGAGGCGGCCACCCGCGTCCTGGTCACCTGGGTGCGGGACGGGGCCAAAGAGGCGGACTTTACCCGCGAGGGCCTGACCGCACCGGGCGACCCGTCGCCCCAGGCCGTGATCGCGAAGAACTGCGTGCGCTGCCACAACGCCAAGGACGGCGAGGAACGCGACGTCCCCTACGCGCCCGATGCGTCGACGCCTCCGGTGTACGCCCTCGTGGCGAAGCTGGCGGCTCCGATCCTCGGCCCGGCCACCCAGCAGACCCAGACGGTCCACATCCCGCCGACCCCCCGCGCCAAGCTCGTCCAGGTCACCCACGCGCACATCCTCTCAATCCCGGTGTTCACGCTGATTGTCGGCGCGATGTTCCTGCTGACGGGGCTGCCGCCGCGGGTCAAGCTGGTGCTGGGCCCGCTGCCGATGATTGCGGTCGCGTGCGACATTGCGTCGTGGTGGCTGGCGCGGCCGTTTGAGCCGTTTGTGTTCGTGATCGCCGCCGCCGGGGCCGTCTTCGGTGCATCCTTCGGGGCGCAGGTGCTGTGCGTTTTCGGGTCGCTGTGGTTCGGCCGCCGAACGTCATGAGCCCGGCGCCGGAGCCGGGCCGTGTCGGCCCAGGATCCTTTGCAAAGACGGCCGGCTCGACACGAGCCGGCTCTATGTGGAGTTGACCCCGCAGCCTCC
>CAZTVU010000005.1:1873-28077 GCA_964617025.1 uncultured Planctomycetales bacterium
GGCACGCGGGTTGCGTCCCGCCGCGCTGCGTATCGCAGCGGCCGGGCGCTCGCGATTCGCCGCGGCCTTCGCGCTGGCGATCGGATCGGCGCTGGTCGCGGGATGCGGCGTCCGCGACCTGCAGACCCCGTTTCGCTATCAGCAGGGGTTGGTCATCGTCCTGCCCGGGATCGAGGGGCAGAGCGGCTTGAACGCGAGCATTGCCCGCGGCCTTGCCCGGGGCGGCGTCCCGTCCGCGATCGAGATCTACGACTGGACGCTCGCCGGCACCGCAAGCTGGCTCATCAACCTCGCCGGCGAGAGCCGAAACCGGCAGCACGCCGAGCGCCTCGCCCTCCGGATCGTCGCCTACCAGAAGCAGCACCCCGGGCGCCCCGTCCACCTGATCGGCCACTCGGGCGGCGGCGGGGTCGCCGTCTTCGCGCTCGAGGCCCTCCCCGCCGACCGGCCGGTGACCGGTGCATTGCTGCTGGCGCCCGCGCTGTCTCCCGAGTACGACCTCACCCGCGCCCTGCAGCGGACGCGCCACGGGATATGGAACTTCTACTCCGGCCAGGACGTCGGCTTTCTCGGGGTCGGAACGACCCTGTTCGGGACCATCGACCGTGAGCATGGGGCGGCGGCGGGGGCCGTCGGATTCCGCGAGCCGGCGACGCTCAAGCCGGAGGGCCGGCGATACTATCGCACTCGCCTGCACCAGGTGCGCTATACGCCCCGCATGGCTCGAAGCGGTCATGGCGGCGGCCACACCGGATGGGCCTCGCAGGAGTTTGCTCGCGAATGGCTGGCCCCGCTGATCTACGCCCAGGTCGAGCCAAGCCCGGCACCGCCACGGACGAACATGCCCGCACGCCGTCGCATCGAGTCGGGGAGTGAGGCTTCTTCCCCAGCAGAACCGGACAAATCTTTTTCTATAAATCATTGTTATATAGATATTTATAAAAATGTACAAGATTGTACATGTCGTTGCGGGGGATTTGTGGTATCATCCTGGTGAACGTTGCGTATGGATTCGACCCGAACGGCAACACATAAGATCCTCGTCCTTCGTGGGAGCGACTGCTCCGGGCCCGAAGCCCTGGAGGTCCTGGGGCAGCTCGGCGAGATCCACATCGCCGATTCCTTCGACGCCGCGCTCCAGGTGTTGAGGACCGACCGCTTCGACTTCGTGGTGAGCCAGACGTCCGACTTCCTCCCGCTCGAACGGGCGGTGGCGTCGGAGCGGGCGCAGGTGGTCCTCGACACGATCGGCGACGGCGTGTGCGTGATCGACCCGTCCGGCCGCCTGCTCTGGGCGAACGCGAAGTTCGACAGCCTCTCGCCGGAGGTCGCCGCCGACGTCCGGCGGCTGAGCAGCGAGGCGTTCGCGGGCCGATCGGACGCCGTTTTGGGGGGCGTGGCCCGCTCGCACAGGCTGAGCGTCCTCACGGACAAGGACCGCTGCTTCGAGGTGAACGTCACGCCGATTCTCGATCAGCGCGGGCGGCTGAGCCAGATCGCCGCCGTCGTCCACGATTCGACCCACTCGCGACGGCTCCAGCAGAAGCTCGACGCCATCGACAACGCCGGCCGCGAGTTGGTGGGCCTCGACGCCGAATCCATCGCCAAGCTGGAGGTCGACCAGCGGCTCGCGCTCCTCCAGACCAAGATCCTCCGCTACACGAAGGACCTCATGCGGTTCGACAACTTCGCGATCCGCGTGCTGGACCAGAAGACGCAGCGGCTCGACCTCGTCCTGTCGGCGGGGCTGCCGGCGGAGGCCCAGCAGCTCGACATGTTCGCCTCGACCGAAGGCAATGGGATCAGCGGCTACGTCGCCGCCACCGGCCGAAGCTACGTGTGCCCCGACGTGCAGAGCGATCCGCGCTACCTTATCGGCATCAATAACGCCCGTTCGAGCCTCACGGTCCCGCTGCGGCTTCACGACCGGGTCGTCGGCATCTTCAACGTCGAGAGCATCGAGCCCGCCGCCTTCACGGAGGACGACCGGCAGATCGCCGAGATCTTCGGCCGATACGTCGCGCTCGCCCTGAACATCCTCAACCTGCTGGCCGTCGAGCGCTATCAGACCACCGGCCAGCTCGCCAGCGACGTCGCCTCGGAGATCGCCGGCCCGCTGAACGACATCCTCTCCGACGTGACCACGTTGCGAGAGGACTACATCGGTCACGACGACCTCCGCCATCGCCTCAACGCCATCGCCGACAATGTCGTCCGCATCCGGCAGGCGATCCGGGAATTCGCGCGGCCGACGAACGGGGTGACGGGCCGCCGCGACGACCGATACCAGCCGGACCCGCTGCTGGAGGGTAAGACGATCCTCGTGGCCGACGACGAGGAGATCATCCGGGACACCATCCGGGACGTCCTGTCCAAGGTGGGGTGCAACGTCGAGACGGCCCGCAACGGCGACCAGGCCGTCGCGATGATCCGGCAACGGGCCTACGACCTGGTCCTCAGCGACATCAAGATGCCGGGCAAGAGCGGTTACGAGGTCTTCGCCACCGCCAAGGAGGTCCGTCCGGATTGCCCGGTGATTTTCATGACCGGCTTCGGCTACGACCCGAACCACTCGATCATCCGCGCCCGCCAGGAAGGGCTTTGCGCCGTCCTGTTCAAGCCGTTCAAGGTGGACGAGCTCCTATCCGAGGTCCGCGGCGCTTTCAGCCGATCCTGACGACGACGCCCGGTCCTGCCGTCCCGTTCCGCTCCGCCCTTTCGCGACCGCCCCGCGTGCCGCGTTTCCTTGACCGGACAAGGCGCGTACCGTACCATTAGCGCGTATAACGGGCCCGGGCCGAGGCAACCGGGTTTGCCCTCGGGCGGACCGTATTTTGCGCGGACCGCTAGGATGCCGGGGTCCGGGGCCCGGCCCGAAGACCGGTCCCTTCGGGTACCGTTCGGAGGCCGAAAGCGATTCCAACGTCGGTCGACAGGATGCCGGCGCGGGCGTCGCGCCCTGGACCCGCCGAACCCCCGACCGCGTGCCTTCACCTGCAGGAGTATCATGATGCTGGTTCGTCCAATACGTGACCGATCGGGGATCGCCTCGCTCGTCGGGGCCGTGCTGTTCGTCGCCTTGGCCGGGGGCGCCGCCGTCGCCGCCCCCGACGAGTTCCGCGGGATGTGGGTCACGCGGTTCGAGTGGCCCAATACCGACCCGGCCGCCTGCAAGGCCTACATCGACCAGGTGATGACCAAGCTGAAGGCCAACAACTTCAACGCCGTCATCTTCCAGATGCGGGGCCAGGCCGACACCCTCTATCCCTCCCCCTATGAGCCCTGGTCGCCGCTCATCTCGCCGACCGGCGCCGATCCCGGCTGGGACCCGATGGCCTATGCCATCAACAAGGCCCACGAGAACGGCCTCGAGTTCCACGCTTACCTCAACGCGCACGTCTGCTGGCAGAGCGGCACGCAGACGCCGCCGACGGATCCCAACCACCTGTACTACCGGCACTGCAACGCCGCCGATCCCGCCCACCGCGACTGGCTTGTCCACAACGAGAGCGGCGCTCCGGTGCAATACGCCTCCGACAACTACGTCTGGATCGCGCCCGGCGTGCCCGACTTCCAGGCCTACTGGCGAAAGCAGATCATGTACGTCGTCACGCGGTACGACGGTTCCTCGCCGGATCGCCCGGCGATCGACGGCGTGCACTTCGACCGCATTCGTACGCCGGGTTCCGCCTACTCGCACGACCCGATCTCGGAGGCCCGCCGCGCCGGCCCGGGGAACCCGGACGGCCTGGGCTTCGAGGACTGGACGCGCGACCAGATCACGCGCACCCTGCGAGACCTCTATGCCGAGATCGCGACCGTCCGACCGCAGATCAAGGTCAGCTCCTCGCCGCTGGGCCTCTATCGGGCCGGCAGCTACCCGCCCGACTATCCCCAGGGCGCGTGCGACTTCCTCTACGGCTATTCGTGCGTCTACCAGGACGCCCAGGCCTGGCTTGCCGCCGGTGCCATGGACTTCATCGTGCCGCAGATCTACTGGGCCGATCCGCCGAAGCGCACGATCAATCCGAACTTCAGCGAGGTGCTTCCCGACTGGCTGGCGCACCGCTACGGGCGGCATGTGTACGCGGGGCAGACGCAGTCCAACCACGACGCCGTCGACCTCACGAACGAGATCGGCGTGACCCGTACGATGGGCGGCGACGGCAACGTCGTCTTCAGCTACGGCAACTTCGACTCGCGGGGCTTCTGGGGCGCCTATTCGGGCGCGGGCGGGCCGTATGCGGAGCCGGCGAACGTTCCGGCCATGCCGTGGAAGACGGCGCCGACGACGGGCATCATCCGCGGCATCGTCACCGATACGAACGGAACGCCCATCACCGATGCGCAGATCATGCGCACCGGGTCTTCCTATGTCGCCCTCTCCTCCGCCGACGGGCTCTATGCCTTTCTTGACGTGCCGCCGGGCGCCTACACCGTCACGATCCGAAAGGCCGGCCTGAATGCCGTCCAGGTCGCCGATGTCGCCGTTGCCGCCGGACAGGTCACCGCCCTGCCCAACGCGGTCCTCGGCGGCCCCGACGCTACCGCGCCGCTTATCCGGAACCTTGCGGTCACGAACATTACGGACTCCTCGGCCACCATCACCTGGCTGACCGACGAACCGGCCGACTCCACGATCGACTTCGGCACGGCGACCGGACAGCGGCCGCTCCGCGTCGGCAGCACCGGCCTTGTGTTCAGCCACAGCGTCACGTTGACGGGACTTGCCCCCGCGACCCCCTACTATTTCGTGGCCAAGTCGCTCGATGCCGCCGGCAATGAGGGCGTCTCCGACGAAGCCCCGTTTACCAGCGCGCAATCCGTCGCCGAGGTCATCGTCGACAACGCCGCCGCGACCTTCACCGGAACCTGGTCGACCGCAACCGCCGCCCCCGACCGCTGGCAGACCGACTACCGCACCGCGACCCAGGGCACCGGCGCCAAGACGGCCGTTTTCAAGCCGACGCTGTCAGCCGCCGGTTTCTACGAGGTCTACGCCTGGTGGCCCACCGACCCCAACTGGACCTCCGCGGCCGAGTTCAAGATTGCCTACGACGGCGGCAGCGCGACCGTCGCCAGGGACCAGCAGGTCGGCGGCGGCCAGTGGAACCTCCTGGGCGAATACCTCTTCGCCGCCGGCAACGCCGGCTCGGTAACGATCACCGACAACTTCCCCGAGGCGGCTCGAAACGTCGTCGCCGACGCGGTCAAGTGGGTCTACGTCCGTGCGCCGCTGACCGTGGATGCCGGGCCGGACCGCAGCGTCTACGGTCGGTCCTGGGCGGTCACCGTCGGCGGCAACCCCACAGCGCAGGGCGCGTCGCCCGGCTATACCTACGCCTGGACGGTCGCCCCGGGCGGGCCCGCGGCGGTCTTCGACGCCACCAATACGGCGAACCCACTCCTGACCATCTCGGCGCCCGGCAGGTACACCGTCACGGTGACCGTGACCGATACCAAGGGGGTTCGGAAGTCCGACTCCGCCACGATCGACGTGCGGTCGGCGCTGGATCTCCAGCCCCATTGGACCGATCCGCTCGATCCCGATCAACCGCTCGGCCTTGCGGAGATCAAAGGCTTCCTCGCCCAGGCCCAGCTCGGCGGCGGATACGGCAGCATCGCCACGGGCGACCTGGACGGCGATGGCTTTGACGACGCGGCCATCGGGCTGCCCAAGGCGACGCGTTTCGGCTCCGAGGTCGGCGCCGCCGTCATCCTGTTCGGCCCCCTGCCCGCCGCCAAGACCGCCTACACGGTGTTCGATCTGGCCGCGGATCCGCCGCCGGTTCCGCTGGCCGTCGTCTACGGCGCCGGCGGCGGCTTTGGCACCGCCCTGGCCGTCGGGGATCTCGACGCGGACGGTCGCGACGACCTCGTCGTCGGCGCCCCGTGGCAGGTGCCGGGCGGCGAGAGGCCCGGCGAGGTCTTCGTGCTCTACGGCGACGCCGCTTTGAAGGACGCCACGCCCGCGCCGGTGCTCGTGGACGTGACAGCCCCCGGCACGCTTCGCGTGAATCGTCTCCTCGGCAACGCCTGGGCCCCGCGCGAGGCGTTCGGGCAGTCGGTCGTCCTCGGCGACGTCGACTCGGACGGCCGCCTGGATCTTCTGATCGGCGCCCCGGCGGCCAACCCGCCGCACCGCGACGCCGCGGGCGGGGTCTACATCGTTTACGGGGCCACGCTGCCCGCGACGCTTCCGACCATCGACTTCAAGCAGCCCGTCGGCACGTACGGCGAGACGCGCATCCTCGGCGAGGCGGCCGGCGACAAGCTCGGCTCCTCGCTCGGCGCGGCCGACGTGGACGGCGACGGCTATACCGATCTCATCGCCGGTGCGCCGAACGCATCGACCGCCGTCGGGGCGAACGCCGGCCGCGTGTACATTCTCTACGGCCGGGCCGACCTGCCCGCCGTCCCGGGCTTTACGATCGACCTCGACCCCAACGCCACACCCGTCCCCAACCAGCGCGTGACCCGGATCCTCGGTGGCGCGAACAACGACCAGCTCGGCAACGCCGTGGCCGCCGGCGACGTCAACTGCGACGGCTTCGCCGACATCATCGTCGGTGCATACCTCCAGGACCGTCCGGCGTCGCAGGGCCAGCCCACGGCCGCCGACGCCGGGGCCGTCCATGTGCTCTACGGGGCGGCCGCCCTTCCCGCGAGCATCAACCTCTCGCAGGCCGCCGGCAGCAACGGCGAGACCCGCATCCTCGGGGCGTATGCCAACGACCGCTTCGGGTTCAGCGTGGCCGCCGCCGACCTGAACGGCGACGGTTTCGACGACGTCATCGCCGGCGGCTATACGGCCGATCCGCTCAGCACGCTGGCCAACCCGTATCAGCGGACCGATGCCGGAAAGGTCTACATGGTGTACGGCTCGCAGACCCTCGCCGGGCAACTGCTCCTGCTCGACGCCCAGACGGATCTGCGCATCGACGGCGCCTTCCTGAACGATCGGCTGGGCAACACCGTCGCCCCGGGCGCCGACCTGGATCGCGACGGCACGCCCGACGCGCTCCTCTCGGCCCCGCAGTCCAAGATTGCCCAACTGACCAACGCCGGGGCGGTCTACCTGGCCCTCGGGTTCGCCACGGTTTCGCAGGCCGGCGTCATCCGGTTTGATCGCGCCGCGGACCGTCCGGACGCGCTGGGCAACTACTGGTCGCCCGAACGCGACTTCGGCCCGCTGGCGCGGTGCTCCTTGCAGTTCTTCGGGCAGAACACCGGCGTCAGCCGGACCGTCGCCACGATCACCCGCGGCACGGGGGCGGTGTCCACGCCGTTCGGGAATCGCAGTGCGAAGGTCATGTGGAATCTCGCGACCAATCGGACGGGCAACTGGACGGCGACGCTTCGGCTCCGCTACCTCGATGACGAGCTGGCGGGGCTTAGCGCGGACACGCTCGCCGTGTACCGCGCCGACACCGAGGCCGGCCCGTTCGCCCCGGTCGCGGCCGTGGTCAATGCGGCCCGCAAGGAGATCGTCGTCGAGAACCTGGATCGCCTGGGCGTCTTTGTGCTCGTCGGCCCGTTGCCGACGATGACGCCTGCCGACCCGCAGGTCGTCACCATGCTCCAGGGGCCGAGCACGCTGCCGGGCCCCGTGACCTATCAGATTCAGGCTGGCGCGCTTCAGTCTCCGCTGCGGTATCGCCTCGTCGCCGACTGCGACTGGATTACCCTGGACAAGGCCCTCGGCACGCTCCAGACGCCCGCCCAGATCGATACGGTGAATGTCGCGTTCAACGAACGGGTCCGCGGCTTTGCGGTGGGGCAGTACGTCTGCACCCTTGCCCTGTATGACGAAACCGACGTGTCGCAGCCCCTGGTGACGCGTCGGATCGAGTTGAACGTCGTCCCCTGCGACTGGACGGTCACGCCGCCGTCGTCGCTGACCTCCACCGGCGTCTGGGCGTCCGGGACGTATGCCCCGGCGTCGTTCGATTTCACCGTAGCCAACAACGGGCAGGTCCCTTTGAGTTACACCGTGGCAAAGGACGCCGACTGGATCGACCTCAGCAAGGCCGCCGGCGGCCCCCTGGCCAATGCCGTCAACGCGACCGCCGGCACGCTCGCGCCCGGTTCGTATTCGTGCGTGGTGACGTTTGCGGGAAGCTGCGGTGCCGCCCGCACCTTCACGATCACCCTGGTGGTGACCTGCGCTGAGCCGACCGCCAACTTCCTGTGGCCGCAGTCCGCCGCCTGGGGCTCCACCGTCAGCATCGCCGTCACAGGCACCGGCTTTGTCTCCGGGCGGACCACGGTCAGGCTCACCCGGCAGGGACGACCCGACATCCCAGGCGTCATCACGTCCATGGACGCGGGGTTCCTGGCCTTTTCGGCCACGCTGAGCGGCGAGCCCGGCGACTGGAACGTCGTCGTCGACACCTGCGGCCAGGCGACCGTGCCGATGCCGTTCCGGATCCTCTGCAACAACCCCACCGTCACGAGTATCTCGCCGCCGAGCGCGGCCATCGGCCCCACGGCCCTGCTGACCATCAACGGCACGAACTTCGCCACGGGAGCGGGCCTGACCACCGTGACCCTGACGCTGGACGGCCAGACGCCTCTCGTGCCGAGCATCGTCAGCGTGACGGCCACGCAGATCACCTGCAATGTCACCACGCTGAACGCCGCGCCGGGGGCGTGGAACGTCGTGGTGACGACCTGTGCGGAGGCCGTCGCACCCGCCCCGTTCCAGCTCACCTGCAACGCCCCCACGATCACCGCGGTGGCCCCCGCCGCCGGCAACGTGGGCCAGACCGTCACGCTGACGATCGACGGCACGAACTTCCTCAACGGGCGCACCGCCGTGGAACTCCGGAAGGACGGACAGACCGCCATTGCCGCGACGAACGTGAATGTGAGTTCGGCCACCCGGCTGACCTGTCAGGTGGACCTGACCGACGCGGCGACCGGGGCGTGGGACGTCGTCGTGACCACGTGCGGCGAGGCGACGCGGGCGGCGGCATTCACTGTGAACTGCGGCGTGGCGAATCCGACGGTGACGGCGATCGTGCCGTCCTCGGGCGATCAGGGCCGCGTGATGACGGGGATCATCATCACCGGCTCGAACTTTGTGGCCGGCAGCACGAGCGTCAAGCTCGCGCAGGCGGGCCAGGCCGACGTGAACGCCATGAACGTGGTCGTGCGTGATGCCGGGCTGCTGACCTGCGACCTCGACCTGGCGCGATGCGCCCCGGGGCCGTGGAACGTGGTCGTCCTGGTCGCGCCCTGCGGCGTCGGCCAGCTCGACAACGGCTACACGATCGTCTGCCAGGCGCCGGCGCCTCAGGCGGTTGCGCCGGCGCAGGTGCCCGCCGGTTCGGCGGCGGCCGACGTCCGGATTATCGGGGCCAACCTGACAAGCGACACGATCGTCAAGCTCTCCCGGGCCGACCAGGCGGACATCGTCGGCACCGCCGTGGCCGCCGATCCCGACGCCGCGTCGCTTGTCGTGCGCTTCGACCTGGCCCGCGCGGCGACGGGAAGCTGGGACGTCGTCGTCACCAACTGCGACGAGACGGCGAGGCTGGCCGGCGCGTTCCGGGTGCTCGATCGGTGCAACCGGCCGCAGCAGGATACCGACGGCGACCACGACGTGGACCTGGCCGACTTCATGCGGCTGCAGGAATGCTTCAACGGCGCGAACCGGCCGTGGCTCGGTCCGCCCGCGGATCCGGCGGCCTGCGCCTGCCTCGACTCCGACGTGGACGGTGACGTGGACCTCGCCGACTTCGAGAGCCTGCGGGCGTGCTTCAACGGGGCCAACCGCCCGGCCGCGTGCCCCTGACGGGGCGTCGCCCGCGAACGCGCGAAACCCGACGGGCGGCGGGGCGTCCGCTGTGCTACCGCGACATCTGCGGCGGGTAGAAGTAGCCCATTGAGGCCATCGCGACGTCGAGGCGGTACAGGCGGTCCTGCATCCGGCAGACGGCCCGCGTCGTTGCGGGAAGGGTCGTCGTGTAAATCCGCATCTCGCCGGCGACGGAGGTGATCACCTCCTCACGCCAGTCGCCGAGGCAGTCGGCGATCGTCACTACCGCCCCCTCGATCGGGCCGTACGCGCGGCCCTCGAACTTGCCCACACGGCCGTCGCGGATCATCTCCTTCTGCGGGTCGGCGTCCCACCAGACGGCCTTGGGGGCCAGGCCGCCGATGTCCTTGTCCCCGATGCGTTTGCCGGCGGCCGTATAGAGCCACCGAACGGGCTTGTCCCGCTCGCCGGCGTAGCATTCCTGGCCGAGGTGCTCGGCGAGGATGTCGGCGACCATGCCCTGGGCGTGTACGTGGTTCGTGGCCTCGTCGCAGCCCCAGAGCAGCCGGCCCGTCCGCGCCTCGACGAGGCAGACGGCGTCGCGCTTCTGCCGCGGCTCGATGCCGTAGAAGATCTCCAGCCCCGGCCGGGCGGGGTCGATGTCGCCGACGTAGCAGGCGTCGGGGTGGCCGACGCCGCGGGTCCAGAGCCCACGGCCGTTGTCGTCGAGCACCGCCGAGCCGAGGATGACCTCGTCGCGGCCGTCGTCGTCGATGTCGGCGGCGTGCATCCCGTGCATCCCCTGGCCGCTGTATCGCTCCTTCTCGTCCTTCGAGTTCCATCGCCAGACGAGCTGAAGCTGCGGGTCGTAGGCCTCGACCTTGATCTGCGTGTACGTGCCCCGCTGGACGATCAGGTGCGGTCGCTTCCCATCGAGGTAGGCCACGCCCAGCAGGTTGCGGCAGTAGTAGTTGTACTTCTCGAAGCCGGATCGGTCGGGCCACGGGATCTTTCGCACGATGCGGCCGGTCGGGCCGTCGATCTTCGCCAGCCACTCCGGGCCGGAGGTGACGCGGCCGTCGGGGTCGCGCGGGTCGCCCTCGCCGGCCTTCGCGTAGACCTCGGCCCTGCCGTCGCCATCGAGGTCGTAGGCCACATACGGCGAATACCAGATGCCCTCCTCGATCGACCAGCCCATGTCGTGCCGCCAGAGGAACTGTCCGTCGCTGCGATACGCCTCAAGCTTGTACGGCTCCCGGCTCTTTTTCCAGTAGCCGGGCGCCTCGTACGGGTCGACGTTGAAGTCGGGCTGCTTGATGACGTAGTCGTACCGCCCGTCGCCGTCGAGGTCGGCGACGGCGGCCTTCTGGAATGTGTAGTCGCCCTGAAGCCTGATGCGGACGCACGGGCCCGAGTCGCCGATGCGTACGGCGGCGACGGCGGGCGTTGCGGGCCGCTCCTCGCCGCCGACGACCGCGCGGACGCTGTATTCGAGGCGCGGGTCGCCGTCGATCGTGGCGGCGGAGGCGTCGACGAAGTCGGTGCTGTCGCGGACGGGTCGCTCGGTGATGCGCTGCAACGTCCCGCCGGCCGCCGAGCGGTAGATGTGAAAGGCGACGTCCGGCGGGTCGTCGGCCAGCAGCCGCCAGCCGACGTACACACCGCCGTCGGCCTGTCGCAGCGCCACGACGCCGCGATCGAGCCGTTCGCCGGGCGGGGCCGCCGACAGCGCGAGCCCCGAAAGCACCGCCGCCACGAATGTCGATGCGATACCGATCATGCGACGTCCTCCATTGAGTGCCGTTTTCCGGTTACTCGAACTCCCCCCGGCGTTGCACGCTTCGCCGCCGGAAAGCGAAAAAGCGAGAAAGCGACAAAGCGAAGAACAGGTCGGCGCAAAGTTCGTCGGCGCCGCACCGCCGGTGCCGTCCCGACGCACGCATCAAGAACCGCCCTCTTCGTTCAGGCGCAGCTCGCGGCCCGCAGGCTTTGGAATGCGGCGGCCTTGCCGCCGCTTTTCTCGGGGCGCGCCGGGGCGTGCCGCCGAGCGGCAGACCTTCCGAGGGAAAGCGGTGGCGCTGCCGCCGCACTCCACAAGCGCCGGCGCAATGACGGCTTCCACGCGCTACCGGCCCTCCGGCGGCAGCAGCACGTAGCCCACCCCGCCGTTGTCCAGCCAGACGGCCCTGAACTCGTCCGCCCGATAGGCCAGCAGCCCCGAACCGGGCGGTTTGGCGGCCGGGTCGTTGACGAGCACGTTGCCCTTCTCATCGAACCCGGCGACGACCACCAGGTGCCCCGACGAGCTGCGATACGGGGCCCCGCTGAGGGCCGTCCCGCGCGGCACGCGGATGCTGGCGATGACGGGTTGGTCGCGGGCGATGAGCTCCTTGACCTCCTCGAAGTCGCCGAACCGCCGCACATACCCCGGCACGCCCTCGACGAAGGCCCCTTGCACGGCCCGTGCCCAGTTGCCGTACAGCAGGTACTCCGGATCCCAGATCACATCGGCCATGTGTCGCGTCGTACGGCGGACGCCGCGGTACTCCATGACCATCGAGACCGACGTCGGACTGCAGATGTTGTGGCGGATCGACTCGTCCTCGACGGCCTGGCTACGGCAGGGGACGGGCAGCCGCCGCTGCCACTTCGCGGCCGCCGGCGGCTTCGCGTCTCGGCGGAATCGTTCGCAGAGGGTCTTGTCGCCCAGCGTGTTGCTGTAGGCCAGCGCGAATCTGCGGAGGCGAGGGCCGCGCCCGCCGGCCGGGCCGAACAGCCGCAGGCGGTACTGCAGCCGGTCGAAGCGACCCGCCGAGCGGAAGTAGTCGACGTCGATCTCGCCGTCGTCGTTGGAGATGATCTTCTGCGGGATTTCGCCGCAGCGGCCCCACTGGCCGAGGTAATAGAAGTCCGTCCAGCCGCCGCCGACCCGGCCGAACCGGAGCTCGACGACGAACCCGGCGCCTTCGGGCACCTCGACGTTCCAGGAGGGCACGACGTCGTTGAACGGGAACCGGGCGGCGATCTCGCGCGAGGTGTATTCGCCGCTGGCCGGCGCGGGCGTCGGCGGCAGCCCGGCGAAGTCGGCCAGGACCCCGGCCGGCCGCGTGGTTACCGCGGTGTAGCGGCCGCACGAGCCCTGGCGGAACACGGCGGCGGTCTCGTCGAGCACGAGGTCGTGGACGTCCCAACCGGAGGTCCGCAGCTTGTGGTCGGCCGCCGACGGCCGGGCCGCCGTCAGCACCATGAATCCGAACGCAGTCAGCCATCGCATCAGGAACGCCCCCATGGATCGCACCACGTGTGCCGCCTGAGTATACGCGATCGCGGTACGATCGCACCATAGCCGGCGCGGCGTCGAGGAAGCGATGAACGTCGAGAGAAAGCGACGAAGCGACGAAGCGACGGAGCGACGAAGGGGTGAGGGGAACGATGAACACGGAACGAGGCGTGATGGGCGGAGGAGGAAGCGACGAAGCGACGAAGGGGTGATGGGGAACGGTGAACGCGGAATGAGGAGTGATGAGTGAAAGGAGGAAGCGACGAAGCGACGAGGCCGGAGCAGCCTTAGTTCCTCACGCCGGAGCGGCGCGCAAGATGCGCGCATGTCTTGGTTGCGGCTGTGGGGCACTCGGGAAGGGAGGACTCATGTGGGGAGGGAGGACTCACGTGTTGTGCAAAGCTTTCCGGGCCGACACGGTTCGGCTCCGTTTTCGCCGTCGTTGAACGCCTGACGAACGTTGACTCGAGCGGCGGTCGCCCCGGCCGTCTTGTACGGCGCGGCCCGCGCCGTTTGGAGTGCGGCGGCAACGCCGCCGCTTTTCCTGCGGCGAGCTGTGACGCGCGGGTAAGCGGCAGACCGTCCGAGGCAAAGCGGTGGCATTGCCACCGCAGTCCACAGGCGCCGACGGACGACGAATCGCGCGAAGCGGATATCCGCGGACGCCCGAACACGGAACGAGGCGTGATGAGCGGAAGGAGGAAGCGACGAAGCGACGGAGCGACGAAGGGGTGATGGGGAACGGTGAACGCGGAATGAGGAGTGATGAGTGAAAGGAGGAAGCGACGAAGCGACAAAGGGCGTGCGGGGCACTGCCGCGGGGGGGCGAAGCGGCAGTGTGTCGGTTTTTGCATCGCTCGCGGCGGTTCCGCGGCTCAGCAATCGGAGGTGGTGGTGCGAGGGTCGGGGGGTCCGGCTTGGATCCTACGGGGGTACAGGGTGCTCGGGTCTCGCGGGCAATGCGCAAGCCACTGTCAGGGGGTAGAGGCTGCATTCTCGTGAGACTGTCGGCGGGCGGGGACCGGCGTCGCCCGAGAATGGGACGGGGTTCGCGCCCGCCCGGTTCCCTTTGTCGCCGCTTGCCTGTTGCATGCGTTTGATCTATTGTCTTGCCGTCGGATTTGCCTTTCCTACGAGGCGACGACAGCAAGGAGACGACGATGCCACGCAAGAACGCAGCGAAGTACAAATGTGAGAAGTGTGGAAAGGCGTTTGCCTTGGCCATGCACCTCGGTCGGCACATGTCGACAATCCACGGCCAGGCGAAGCAGGCCAAGGTCGCAGCGCCGAAGGCTGGTGCCGCCGGGGTTGTGGCCGGTCTGGGGCTTTCCAGCATGTCGCTCGACGAGCTCGTCGAGGTGATCACCGCCGCCAAGGCGGAAGCGGGGGCTCGGCTGGCCCGGCTTCAGGAGCTGATCGTCCCGACGGCAACGAAACGCCCGGGACGTCCGCCCCGGTCACAGGCCGTCGCGAGGTCGCCGCTGGGGCGCAGCGGCGAGCCCCCCGCAAGTTCAAGGTCAGCGGCCCCGACTCGATCCTGGCGTTCGTGAAGAAGGCCGGAGCCAAGGGCGCAACGACCGGCCAGATCGTCCAGAACTGGAAAAAACAGGGGCGCGCGGGCGACGCCTACACGACGCTCGGCGAACTGGTCCAAGCCGGCAAGCTGAAGAAGGAAAAGCTCGAAGGCGCGAAGGGCAGTCGCTATACCCTCGCATAGTCCCTCCGGGGCCTCTGTGCCGTGTCCCTCACACGCCCACCGGCGCGGTCAGGAAAGAGATCGCGAGCCGGGCACACTGCCGGTGCCGTCCGGCGACCCCGTGGAACGCCGGGCAGGTACACATTGGCCGTATTGGCGCATTGCCGCGCGGTTCGCGATGAAAGTCCGCTGATTGCAACGCTCGGACGAGGCGCTTCTCGCGGCGGCATCCAACAGGCGCGCGGCTTCGCATGTGGGCTACGAGGTTTTCGTCCGACTTGTGCAACCGCGCGGGGATACTGCCACGTTGATCGGGCGAGGCCCGTCCCGAAAGCCGGCGACCTCGATGCGTCGGACGGCGCGGAAGGCGGGTTTTCGGATGACGATCGCGTCAAGCGGTTGCCGGCCGCCGGTCGCACGTGCGGGGCCTGCCCGGGCGCCTATAATGCCGTGGTGGTTGTCGGAGCGGATGGGTACAGAGTCGGGCCGGGCGCGATGCGAAGATGGCCATTCACAGTCTTGATCGACGGCAAATGCCCCCTTTGTGCGGTCGAGGGGCGAATCCTCGCGCGGCTTGACCGAGGCCGGCGCCGGGTCGTGCTCGAGGACATCACGGCCGCCGACTTCGAGCCGGGTCGCTACGGCGTTTCCATGCAGGAGCTGATGGGGCAGATTCACGGGGTCATGCCCGACGGCACGCTCGTCAAGGGGGTGGAGGTCTTCCGCCGGGCGTACGACGCGGTCGGGCTCGGCTGGTTGCTGGCGTTCACGGGCTGGCCGGGTCTGAAGAGACTGTCCGATGCGGCCTACGCATGGTTCGCCCGGAACCGTCTGCGTCTGACCGGGCGCGCCGGCGCGTGTGAGACCGGGCGCTGCGCCGCAGTTCGCGGGCGATGACAAAAACCTCCGGCGTGCCTGATCGCCGAGTTCGGTCGGCCGCCTTCAAGCAGCCTGCCGGGTGTGCGGCCGCAAGCCCTGGAAGCATCGCCGTCGCAGCCTTCCGGTTCGCAGCAGCGCAACGCGGGGAGACTACCGCGCCAGCAGCCGGCCCAGGCTCTCGGGGAGGATCAGCACGCAGAGGATTCCGAACACCACCGTCGCCGTCGCGAGCAGCAGGATCGCGAGCGGCCCGAGCCGCAAGACCCGGAAACTCTCTCGCGGCATCAGTCGGGGCAGCACGCAGGTGAACGCGACCAGGAGGGCGAGGGCCTGGATCGGCGTGAGCAGTATGCCGTCGAGTTGTCCGCCCAGTTGAACGAGCTTTACCGGATCGTACACGATCGCCGCCAGGGCGTTCGTCACGATAAAGAACGCCAGAAGCCCGCGAAACTGGACCTTCCACGGAATGCGGGCAAACGGCAGGCACACGATCCTCGCGCAATCGGCCAGGAGCCGCGGCCAGCCGGAGAGTTGCCCGATCAGCGTGCTGACCATCGCGGCGCTGCCGGCGATCAGAAACAGAACCGCGCCGCCGCGTCCCCAGTTTTCCGAGAATATCGTCGACAGTGTGATCGCCACCTGGTTGCCCTCGGGCAAGAGGTGCGCCGGCCGCAGCACACCCGCGCCGGCCAGCATGAAGGCCATGGTCACAACGATGCCGATACAGGCGGCCAGGGTCGCGTCGGCCCAAACCACACGGCACCACCCCCGCAGGCGCACGGCTTCTCCGGCGTCGATGCCCGATAGCCGCGTTGTATCCGCTGGCTTTCCGCAGCTCCCCGTGGCCGCCATTCCGTAGCCGGCGCCGAGCACCCAGTAGCTGTACCACACCTGGCTGGCGAAGCCCCCCGCCGCCCAGCCCATCAACGGCAGGATCTCATGCGACGGCGAGACAACCCTGCTCGTCGCCGGCACCCATGCCGGAATCTCCAGAGGGACCAGCCCAACAATGCCCTTCGCCACCTCCGCCAGCGGCGGAATCGTGCGAACGGCGACGTACGTCGCGCCCGCAATGATGAGCATCACGAAGAAGCTCATCACGCCCTTGAGCAGGTCAAACCGCCCGGTCCACGCCACTCCCGCGGCAAACAACGAGGCTGCCAGTCCCCAGACCAGCGGCCCGTGCGGCAACGGGAGCAGTGAATTCAGAAAGACGCCCGCCACCCTGGCCAGGGCGCCGATCGACACGACGGCGGCCGGAAGCTGAAGGAGCAGCACTACCCACACCAGCCAGTGACGCGGCCCGGGGATGCGGTCGAAGAGATCGATCATCCCTTCGCCGGTGACCGCCGTCCACCTCGCTCCGATCATTCCGATCGAGCACTTCAGCACGATCGCCGCCGCCACGGCCCAGAGGGCGGCCGTCCCGAACAGCGCCCCGGTGCGAGTGGCCAGGATCACCTCGCCCGACCCGATGTACTCGGCGCACCAGATGAGCGAAGGTCCGGCAAGAGCCAGCACCCCCAGACCGCGGGGCGCTTCGCGAGTTCGCTCGGGCATGTGCTGTCCTTTCCGTTGCGGGGCACGTGTTCCACAGCGGCGCCGGGCGCGTGGGTCCACGTCGGGTACGAACGCCGCCGGTATGATACCGTCCCCCCGCGACCGCAAGCGGCCGCCGGTGAGGCCGGACGCCGGCTGAGCTGTCGGTGCATCAGCGGCACCGGCGCCGCGCACTCGCATCGACGGTCGCGGGCGTCATTCGGCACCCTGTAGCGGCCTGCGACTGCAACCGAAGAATGCGCGTCTTGCGCGCATGTTTCGCCCACAGACTCTGTCCCAGTCTCGACTCGGGCACCGATCGGCCTGCCCGTCTTTCATGGTACGGCCCGCGTGTCTTGGAGTGTGGCGGCTTTGCCGCCGCTTTCCCTCCGGCGCGCGGCAGACCCCGGCGGCGTGTAGATCGTCCGAACCAAAGAGGTGGCGTTGCCACCGCACTCCAGAGGCGCCGACGGGCGATTGACCGAGGGGCCGACGGCCGGCACGGTCCGTCCGTCCACAGCGCCTGCGGCAGATCAACCCTTCGCTGTCGGCTCCGCAATGATCCACTCCAGAGGGGCCCGCCGCCGTAACCAAGGGAGGCGGGCGTCTTGTGCACATGTTCCGCCGGAAGACGCTACGCCTTCCACGCGTGTCATCCGCAAGAGCGTGCGATACCCGGCATTCGATGTCAACGGACGGCACGCGTGCCGTCCGGTCCCGGTTCCGATATGCGGTTGTCGCTGCCGGCGGGCACGGGATCGAGCCGTTCCGCGGATCCGCGTTTGTGGAGCGAACCGGGGGCGGTAGACTAACGCGACGCGGGGCGGCCGGGCGCGGTCCCGGAGGTCGACCGGATATGGCAAGCACAATGAAGGCGCTGCTGCTGAGGGCGTACAAGGCCCTCGAAGTCGTGGACTGGCCGCTGCCGCACGTCGGGCCCGGGGACGTCCTGATCCGGGTCGAGCTCTGCGGGATTTGCGGCAGCGACGTGCACGGCTTTGACGGCAGCACGGGGCGACGGATCCCACCGCTGATCATGGGCCATGAGGCCGCCGGGGTCGTGGCCGACGTGGGGGCGGGCGTAACGGACTTCCGGGTCGGGGAGCGCGTGACCTTCGACTCCACGATCTCCTGCGGCGCGTGCGGGTTCTGCCGTCGCGGCATGGTCAACCTGTGCGACCACCGTCGGGTGCTGGGCGTCTCCTGCGGCGAGTACCGTCAGCACGGGGCCTTCGCCGAATACGTGGCGGTCCCCCGGCGGATTGTCCACCGCCTGCCGGAGGGGCTTTCGTTCGCCCAGGGGGCCCTGGCGGAGACCGCTTCCATCGCGGTGCACGCGTACAATCGCGTGCCGGTCCAGCCGGGCGACTCCGCGGTCGTGGTCGGCGCGGGAATGATCGGGCTGCTCGTCGTTCAGGTGCTGCGGGCGGCCGGCTGCGAACGCGTGATCGCGCTCGACGTGGATGACGCCCGGCTCGCGCTGGCCCGGCAACTCGGTGCGCACGAGGTCTTCAACCCCGACTCGTGTGATGCGGCCGCCGAGGTCGTCAGGCTGACCGACGGCGGGGCGGATGTGGTCGTGGAGGCGGTCGGCACGTCCGGGGCGATCAAGACCGCGATCGTGTGCCTTCGCAAGGGCGGCTCGCTGACGCTGGTCGGCAACGTATCGCCGACCGTCGACTTTCCCCTGCAAGCAGTCGTTACCCGCGAGCTGACGCTGAAGGCGAGCTGTGCATCCGGCGGCGAGTACCCCGCCTGTCTCGATCTGATGGCCCGCGGCAGCATCCGCGTCGAGCCGTTGATCACGGCGGAGGCGCCGCTGGCGGAAGGGCCGGCCTGGTTCGAACGTCTCTATCGTCGGGAGCCGGGGCTGCTGAAGGTGCTCTTGCGTCCGTGAGGATGAACGCCATGCCGGAGAATCCGTTCGATCTGTCGGGGCAGGTCGCCCTGGTTACCGGGACCAGCCGCGGGCTCGGACAGTACTTCGGCCGCGCCTTAGCGCGGGCGGGGGCCGACCTGATCATCACCAGCCGCAAGGTGGACTCTCTCGCGGCCTTTCAGGCGGAAGTGGAAGGGATCGGGCGGCGGGCCGTCCCGGTCGAGCTGGATGTGACGAGCTACGAGAGCATCCGGAGGGCGGTCGAGGCCGCCCGGTCCGCCTATGGCCGCATTGACATCCTCGTCAACAACGCGGGCTGCAACGTGCGCAAGCCCGCTCTCGACATCACCTGGGACGATTGGAACCTTGTGCTGGACACGAACCTGCGTGGGACGTTCTTCGTCGCCCAGGCCGTCGCCCGGCACATGGTCCCGCGCGGCTACGGCCGGATCATCAACATCGGCTCGGTGACCGCCGTATTCGGATACGCCGGCCTCGCGCCCTACGGTGCCAGCCGGGGCGGCGTCAAGCAACTCACGATGAGCCTGGCCGACGACTGGGGCCGCCACGGCATCACCGTGAACTGCCTGGCGCCCGGGTGGTTCAAGACCGAGCAGAATCGGGTGATGTACGAGGACCCGGAGTGGCTCGATTACCTCTGCGACCGCATTCCGCTGAAGCGGCCCGGTCAGCCGCCCGACCTCGAGGGCATTATCGTCTTTCTGGCCTCGCGCGCAAGCGGATACATCACCGGGCAGACGATCCTGGTCGATGGCGGAATCAGCACCGGGGCCACCCGGGCCCTCCCGCGGTCCCGATGAGCCGTCGAGACGACGCAAAGGCCGGGTTGGCGGGCGGCGTTCATCCTCAACGGGATGATCGAATTGGTCCGGCGGACCGGGGGACGAACCCTCCACCGCCGCTCGCGCCGTATCGAGGACACCCGCCGGACAACAGGACGTTGCGGCTGGCGGCATCAGGCGGAACGGGCGCGCCGCACTTTCCCCACGCCCCGCTCCGCCCGGGATGGCACACCCATGACGGCGCCGAAAAAAAGCCATGGCGCTGTCGGGCGGTGCATTGCATCGTAATGCAGGTTGGGTGACACTCCTGTCGCAAGGTAAGTAGTCATTTCGACCCCTTTGATCGCATGAGGCGTCACATGCCCAAACCGATGCCGAACCGCGGGATCGATACCACCAAAGCCGCCGGTCGCGGGGAACCCTGGCAGGTCGGTGAGCTGCCCTCGCCACCGGCCCGGTCGCTGGGCAGTTTCCTGCGGCTGGCTGGGCCGGGGGCGATCATCCTGTCCCTATCGATCGGCAGCGGCGAATGGCTGCTCGGCCCCAAGATCGCCGTGGAGCACGGCCCCGGCCTCCTCTGGATCTGCACGATCGCCGTCGCCCTTCAGACTGTCTTCAATATCGAATGCATCCGGTACACGCTGTATTGCGGTGAGCCCATCCTGGTGGGTTTCACACGGCTGGCGCCGGGGCCGCGGTTCTGGCGGGCGATCTGGCTGGTACTGCTGTTTCTCTCCGTGGGGCCGGGGTGGGCGCTGGGCTCCGCGACGGCGATGGCGGCCATGGTCCTCCGTCGCCTGCCCGGGGCCGACGATGCGGGCGACAGGGCCACGGTGATGGCGTGCGGCTGCGTCGCCATGGTCATCGTCGTCCTTCTGCTGTCGATCGGCAAGAGCGTGCAGCGTTCGATCGAGCGGTTCTCGTGGCTCGGTTGCGGGGTCATCTTCGCGGGACTTCTGTTCCTCGTCCTCCGGTTCGTGCCGCCGCCGACGTGGGCGAGCACCGCCGCGGGCTTCGTCCGGTTCGGTGAGATGCCGGCCGGTGTGGACCGTGTGCTGCTGGCCGCCTTCGCCGCCTACTCCGCCGCAGGCGGCATCTTCAACACGGCCACGTCCAACTGGTCGCGCGACAAGGGATACGGCATGGGCAAGGTCGTGGGCTACATCCCGGCGCTCATCGGCGGCGAGAAGACCGTCTTTGGCGCCACGGGCACGGTCTTCCGCGTGGATGACGTATCGCTGCCGCGATGGAGGGACTGGCTGTGGTACGTCCGGACGTACCAATGGGCGTTGTTCGGGTTCGGGGCGATGCTCGGGATGTACCTCTGCGTCCTCCTGGCCGTCGGCCTGATCCCGCCCGGCACGCGGATGGCCCCATGGAGCATCGCGGCATACCAGGGCGAGGCCGTGGGACGGGTGCTCGGGGGCGCGGGCTGGCTGCTCGTGCTGGGAGTCGGGGTGTGGATCCTGTTCACGACGCAGGTCAACTGCAGTGATGCGTGTGTCCGGCAGAGCACCGAGCTGGTCTGGCACACGAGCCCGGTGGTGCGGCGACTCTGCCGGGGCGACATCCGCCGGCTCTACTATGTGATTCTTGCCGCGCTGGTGCTGTGGACCGGCGCACTCTTCGTCCTCGGCGACCCGCTGGGTCTGGTGCTGCTGTCGGCCAACGTGGCCGGCGTCGTGTTCGTCGTCGCGGGCATCCAGGTGCTGTTCGTCAACACCCGCATCCTTCCGTCGCCTCTGCGGCCCGGCGTACTCACCCGTTGTGCGGTTCTCGCCCTGGTGGTGTTCTACGGCATCTTTGCCACCGCTTCGATCTGGGAAAAGATCGCGCGGGTGCAATCGTGACCCGGCGCCCGGTCGCAACCCGTGCGACGGGGACCGACGACGCAGCGCCCCGTGCGGGAACCGCATGCCGGCCCGGCAATAGCCTCTCCACGGGCGTTCGCTCTCGGTGTGCGCAGTGGGGCGGAGGGAGCCGGATCGGGCCCGGTCCCGCACGCGGCGATCGCTCACCGATCGATCGTGTTCGACGGCACGTGGACGGCCGCCGGCGTGTCGACCGTGGCGACCTCCAGCAGCGACAGGGCCAGCGAATCGCCGCCGGTCAATGTTTCGTAGTGATCGGTCCTGACGCTGGCCTTGGGCAGTGGGTTGTCCTGCCAGTAGGTGCGCACGGCGTCTGCGGCGAGTCGCCGTGCCCAGTCGAGGTACCGCCTGTCCCGGGATAGCCGGTATTCCGCCAGTTCGAGGGTGATCGCCTGGGCCACCGCAAGCGGCCACGTGTCGTGCCCCGGCTCCGGCCGGCGGTTCAGGTACGCCTTCGCCCCCGCCAGGATGAGATTCCGATAGCCGTCGGCGGGGACTTGCGCGTTGCGGGCGACGCAGAGCAGGCCCACCATCGCGGTCGTCGCCTCGCCCCCCGCGCCGCCCCACAGGACGGTCCGCGCCTGGACCTTGTCGGACCCGATCTGCCCCGAGGGCCGGCCGGTCTGCCGAACGGCGCTGACCACGTAGCCGCTTCCGAGCGGGTCATGATTGAGCGCGAGGAACGCCTTGTCCTCGGCGGCGGCGAAGGCGCGCAGACGCGCGGCCAGCGGCGGGGGCGCGTCGGCGGCGGAGGCATGACACTCCAGCGCCATCGACATCGTGCTCAGCGGCCAGGCCACGGCGGAGTCCTTCCACGCGCTGATGAGGCCGGTCTCCGGATCGCGTTTGGCCTCGAACCGCCGGAGCAGCACGTCGATGAAGTGCAGGTACTTCTCGTCTCGCGTGTGCCGATAGGCCTTCGCCCACGTCGAGATGTACATGCCCGCGTGTCTCGGAAGGTCGTAGTCGTCCGCCGGCTTGTGCTCATGCGGAGACGCGTGCCGGTCGAAGGCGCCCGTTTCGTGATCGGCGATCTGATGCTCCCACAGGGCCGTGGCGAAGCGGGCGCAGCCGTCGCGCGCCAGCTCGAAGCTGCGGTCCCAGAGCATCCAGGGGCGGCCCATTTCGTGGCGCGGGACCCGGCAGCGGGAGGCCCGCCTGTCCTGCACGACCTCCCAGCTCATGTGCTCGCCCCAGGGGAGCAGCCCGGTCTGCGGCCAGGCGGCGTGGGTGAAGAACCATTTGAGCCCCGCATCCGCAGCCTCGCGGTAGCGAGGGTCCCCGGTGATTTCGGTCAGGGCATAGAGCAGCCGCAGGAGGTTCTCGTCGTGGAACGGATTGGCCCCCACGAGCGGCCCCTTCTCCTCGCCCACGCGATCCATGTCTCGCACACCCGCCGGCGGCGCCGGGCAGGTGGTCAGCGGCCGGAGCGTATGCCGATCCAGCGCGCTCAGCATTAGCCGGGTCTCCTGCGGTCCGTAGACGTCGCAGCCCCTCTCGATCATCGTGTCGGCATACCGGCGTACCACCGCGAGCAGGTCGACGGGCTCGTCCGTCGCGGTGACGGCGTTGCCGGCGACCCCGGTGAAGACAAGCGTCGTGATCACGGTGCCCGCGAGCTGTAGCGTCTTCATGCGTCTCTCCTTGTCGGAACCGCACTGCCGAGGGAGTATGGTAGCCGCTTGTCCTCCGCGCGTCGTATGGCTCCCTGCGAGAAGGAGAAAAGGGCGACGAGACGCGTGAAAGGCTTCGCGTGCGTCGCGATCCCGCCCAGGGCTATCGGGATGTCATCCATGGAGCGCCTTCGGCCGACGCTCCGGTCCGGCGCGGGCCGCTCGATTCGACACGTCCACGTGTGCGCACGAAGATCAACGACGGACGCCATCCGACGTGGCCGCTCGGGCGAGTCGCGGGTGGGCCTGATGCCGTTCGGACTCGCGCTCGGCGGCATCGCGTTGCCCGACTCCTTCGACGGCTTTCGCGCCCGCCGCAACTGGCTGAGCAATCGCTGCGACACGCTCTGGCGCTTGAGCAGGACGTCGGTGTGCCGCATGGTTCCGGGTTGCCGCAGCGTATGTTCGCAGGGACGAGCTCGGCCGCGCCGCCTCGGCGAGGAGCAAGTTACCGGCGAATCCATTCGTAGGCTCGCGGCAGGCCGTCAAACCGCGACCAGTCGTCGAGGGCATCCACCCGCGTCCGCAGACGCGATGAGTGCTCCCCATCAACCCCTCTTCCGACTGGAACTCCTCGGTACCGCCGAGCCGCTCATCCGCCGCCTTGGTCAGCGTCAGCGCCGCCGCGCCGATCCTGCGATCGCCCGGCAGCCGGTTGTTGTAGACATGGACCCA
Organism: uncultured Planctomycetales bacterium; assembly: GCA_964617025.1. Lineage (GTDB taxonomy): Bacteria > Planctomycetota > Phycisphaerae > UBA1845 > PWPN01 > CAZMVY01. The sequence goes on from CAZTVU010000005.1 coordinate 25,932, forward strand.
TGTGGGAACTTGCACGTCGAAACACTGCCGGTAGAACGCGCCCGGGCCGCAGATCGGAAAGCGTCCCGGGCGGTCCAGGATCAAGCTGGTCAGGGCGAGGATTTCATCCTGGCTTCGCTTGCCCCCGACTGAAGCCGGAACGGCAGCGGGTACAAGCCCCGCCGCACCCGTGCCATCATCCCTGCCCGGGCCAGCCGGCTGAGGAGCTCGCGCTCCTGTCGTGCCGAGAGTCGCAGCGCCTCGGCCAAATCGCCGGTCCGCACCATCTGCAAACGGGGCGTCGGGGCACAGGCGGACAATCGTGTCTCCCGCTACCCCGGGGGCGTTCTTCATGTCGCCATTCTCGACGCGATTCATGCTGTTTCAGTGCGATATCTACGAATTATGTTTCACTTATCAAAGAGTCGGATGCCGTGCTATCGCGCCCAGCCAACGACGCCCAAGGTTCGCGGGACTCGTTGGTGGCATGGCCGCATCTGGAGCCGACCCCTAAAACAACAAAATAAAAGTATGGACTTTTTTGCATGATGAAACTATGGTTCCTAAGCATGCTTTAATAAATGGTTTATGATCTTTTTTAGCTAAAAACCGTCAGTGGATGGCAAAGTTAGAAAATTTCTTATAATGACTATTGACACGTTAATCGTGAAACAGTAGATTAGGCTCGAAACATGCTCGAAGGAGCGGAATGCGTATGCGATGCAAGGGCGGTTAATTGAGAGTTGCCCGTCGCTGGATATGCTGACGCAGCTTCGGGCGGTCGGCTGAGATAGAGAACCGGACATTCGTCGGTTGTTCGGCAGGGGATGTGACAAGAAGACATTTTCTTCGAGGCGTTAGGGAAGACAGAAATCGGCGGCGCGGAGGCTTCTTGAACGGAGCGATGAGGGGGATGGTGTGCGCGCATTGCTGAATCAACGATTGGTGGCCCGGCGGGTTCGTGGCGGCTTCAGCCGGTGCGGCTGAAGCCGTCCGAACGGAAGTCGGTTGCACGGTGTCGGGCCTGTTTCGGCGCGGATGTGGTTGCGTCGGTTTCCGGCCAGCCGCACGTCATGAGATTATCGGTAGTGAAGGATCGGGCGTAGGCCTGATCCGGGAGGATAATGGGTAGCGTTTCTCGTGAAAAAAGGGACAGGCCGGCCATGCGAGCGAACAACTGCCGGCGGCCCGTCCCGGGCATTCCGGGCGGCGAAAGACGCAGCCCGGCTCCGCACTAATGGTATGATCGGCGTCGCGCCCCAGTCAAGTCGGCTTGCCTAACGGCAACCTCCGCCGCGCCGATTCACGTGCCATTTCGATGCCCTCCGGAAACGCGAGTACATAGCAGGTGTGGTCGGGTGTCTGCGGCCGTCTTGCCGCGGCCGGATGCGGGATTCGCGCGGTCGAGCGTGCGCGGTCTCGTTGCAGGCGTCGGCGCGGTCATCGCGGCGCGCGAATCGCTTTGTCTGAGGGTAACGGATGATCGTTCAGTCGATAGACGCCCAAAGCGACGCACGGGTGTTCGGCGGTGGGTTGTTCGATGCGGCTTTCCATCGCCCGGAGCTTGGTTCGCCAATCGACGCCTACACCGGTCGGTGGTGGGTGGTCCACACGAAGTCACGAAGTGAGAAGGCGCTGGCCGCAGATCTGGATAAACGGGCCATCGGGTATTTCCTGCCGCTTGTCCGAATTCGTCGCAGCCATGGCGGCAGGAGCGTCCGGGTCGAGTTGCCGTTGTTCCCGTCGTACCTCTTCCTTTGCGGCGGGGAGGAAGAGCGGTACGCGACGCTGATGACGCACCGGGTCGCGCGAGTGATCAGCGTGGTCGATCAGGAAGGCCTCAAGAACGAGCTCCGACACATTCACCGCATGACGACCAGCGACGAGGCGGTCGACCTGTACCCCGGCCTCAGGCGGGGGCGACGGTGCCGCGTTCTGCGCGGCAGCCTCGCGGGGCTCGAGGGGGTGGTCCTTCGACGGCGAAACGCATGCCGCGTGTCCGTCGGCGTCGAGGTGCTCGGGCAATCCGCCGAGTTGGAAATCGATCCGTCGTTACTCGAGGTAATCGAGTAGCGAATTCGGCTGTAAGGCACGTGATTTCAGTGAGTTGTGATCCACGTTGGCGTGCAGCCGAAAGGGACGGGGTCTAGACGCGGATGGCCAAGCC
>CAZTVU010000005.1:28087-41158 GCA_964617025.1 uncultured Planctomycetales bacterium
GATGCCCGAGGAGCTCTGGCGTGCCGTCGAGGCGCTGCTGCCGCCGCCGCCGTCGCAGGCGAAGGGCGGCCGCCCACCCATCGGCGACCGCCAAGTGCTAACTGGTATCCTTTTCGTGCTTCGTAGCGGGATCCCGTGGAGGGATCTTCCGCTTGAGCTGGGTTGCGGTTCGGGGATGACTTGCCTTCGGCGATTGCGTTACTGGCAGTCGATTGCCCTGTGGGAGAAGATCCAGGCGGTCGTTGAACGCTTCTTGGACGTCGCGCACCGAATCGACTGGGCGCGGGCATATGCGCTGGATAGGGAGGAAGTGCGGAGGCGTGGCGCGCGGTTATGGAGGTCTTCGCCGGGGTATCGGTGCGGCCTAGAGCCGGTCGTGACGGAAGGGTCCGGGGCTTCTGCGGCGAGCGTGGCGCGGGCGTCGGTGAACGAGGTTCCGATTTCGCTCGATGCGTCCCGGACTTCCGTCGTGGGCCGCCCGCCGGCATCGGTGAATGAGGTTTCTATCTCGCTGACGGCCTCGGAGGGGCCTTCGGTCAATGTCTGAGCGTTTTGGGGTCGAAGGGATCGTGCTGGCGGGTATGCAGCCTTGGGGCGAGTACCCCTTGGAAACGTTCTGTGCCCGACCGCTTCTCCCGTTGGCCGGGTGCCCGCTCGTATGGTATGCGATCGACTGGCTGAGACGCGGTGGCGTGCGGCTCGCGAGCCTGTGCGCGAACAGCACAACGAGCGCGTTTCGGCAGCACTTGGGCGATGGAAGCTCGCTGGGCATGTCGCTGGAGTACTACGAGGACCAGATGCCCCGCGGCCCGGCGGGGTGCATGCGGGACGCGGCGCTGATGAACGGCGCCCAGAGCCTCGTCGTGGTCGACGGGACGATCGTGACGAATGTGAACCTCCGGAGGCTGTTGGAAAGCCACTTCGCGTCCGGGGCGACATTGACGGTGGCGGTGACCGGCAGGGGGGCCTCCGACTGGGGCCCGCACGAGGCGGGCGAGCCGGTGGGCGTCTACGTCGTGTCGCGAACGGCCCTGGAGCACGTCTCGGCGACTGGATATCAGGACATCAAGCAGGCCCTGATCCCGCGGCTGTATGAGCGGGGCGGGCGCGTGCTACCGTACGTCGTGAAGCCGGGCGAGAGCCGTCGCGTGACCGGCCCTGCGTCCTACCTGTCCGTCACGGCCTGGGTGGTGGATGGGCTTACGCGGGCCGGCAAGCCGCCGGAGGGCTACATGTCCGTCGGGGACGGATGGGCCCACGCATCATCACGTCTCCATCCAAGCGTACGTGTCGTCGGGCCGGTGCTGATCGGGCCCGGCTGCACGATCGAGCGTGGCGTGACGCTCGTCGGGCCGACGAGCATCGACGCGGACTGCCGGGTCGAACGAGACGCCGTGATCAGTCGGACGACCGTCTGGTCGGGTAGCCGGGTGGGCGCCCGCGCGATCGTCGATCACAGCGTACTGGCGGACGGTTCGGACGTGGAGCCGGAACTGGTGATGCGGGACACGGTGAGCGTTCCCCCCGACGGGCACGACGCGTTTCACGACAGGTCCAGACTTTACTGGCGACTGTGCGATGGCGCGACACGGGTCGTCGGCGACCGAAAGGTCGCGGACGCCGGCACGCGTCGCCTGCGGGATGATCGCTCCAGCCGGCGCAGCCGGTCGGTGAGTTCGCCCCGTAGGCCGCAACTGCATCCGTTGACGTAGCCGGCGTTGTGCCCGTTGGCGAGGCCGAAGGCGGGCGAGGGGCAGCCGATGATCGCTGTATCCCAGAAACGTCGGCGTCTGGGCGTCGAGGCCGAGCGGACCGTCAACCTGATACCGCTGATTTTCGACGGCGAGCTGCGGGACACGTCGACCGGGCCTGGGCGCGATTCGCTCTTGATGCTGCCGCTGGGAACCGGGTCCGTCTTGGAGTATCTGGTGACGCGGCTGGCGGAGGTGTGCCCGGGTGAGGTGCTGGTCGTGCCACCCGGGTCCGCCGGCGCGGACTACGAGGGCCGGCTGCAGGCGAGCGGATCGTGCGCGGTTCGCGTGGTTCGTCCCGAAGGCCTGGACGGGCTCCGCAATTCGTGGGAACTCTCGGACTACCTCCTGATAATCGATCCGCGGCTTTGGCCCGCAGCGGGCCACGACTTCGGCAAACTTGCCGATCGCGGCCGCCGGTACCGCGGGGCGACGCATGCGATTGCGGTCGGGGCGGACCCGCAGGGGTTGCGTGAGCGCGTCGAGTGTGACGGGCAGGGGCGTATTCGGCGGGTCGAGCGGCTCTTCAACGTCATGAGCTGGCCCGACACGACCGCATGCACGTTCTGCTCGATCGTCCCGTCTTGGGCGCTTGTGGAGACAATGCTTTCGTCGTTGAACGACGTGCGTGCCGCCGTGGCGGGCGCGGGCGTGTGCGCGCAAGATATTCCCTTCCCGTCGGGCGTGTGCCATCTGGCGGAAGCGGCGGGGTTCCTCGCGCTGAGTGAGCGGGTCGCCCGCCAAGCGGTGCGCGAGCCTGCGCCGGCGGGTTTCGCCCTGCGGGCTCCGGGCGTGCTGGCGGGGCCGCGGACGAGGATCCACCCGTCCGCACGGCTCGTGGCCCCGATCATCCTGCAGCACGACGTCGCCGTGGAGGAGGGTGCGACGATCATCGGCCCCGCGGTAATCGGCGTGGAAGCGCGGATCGGCCGGCAGTCGGTGGTGGCGCAGTCGGTGGTCGCGCGGGGCAGCGTGGTGGCACGGCAGAGCTGCATCTCGCGGCGGGTGGTCTCGGGTCGCCGTGCGACGTCGGGGGCGGGCGAGGATCATGCCGGCGCCGGAAGTTGGATGGGGGGCGTGACGGCGGACGAGTCGCTGGGTGACGAGGATTCCGTCGCCGCGTCGCCTTCCCGGGTCGGCCGGCGGCGCCGGTTGCACCTGGCGGCCAAGCGGGTGATGGATGTGACCCTGGCATCGCTGGGTTTGGTGGTCCTCTCGCCGCTGCTGCTGGTCGTTGCGGCGATGATCAAGGCGACGTCGCCGGGGCCGGTGTTCTTCTCGCATCGCCGTGAAAGCCAAGGGGGGAAGGAGTTCCCGTGCCTCAAGTTCCGGACGATGGTGGCCGACGCGCACCGGCAGCAGCGGGCCCTGTACCGGCGCAACGAGGTCGATGGTCCGCAGTTCAAGCTGGCGGATGATCCACGGGTGACCCGGCTGGGCCGGTGGCTCCGCGCAACCAACATCGATGAGCTTCCGCAGTTGATCAATGTGCTTCTGGGCCACATGAGCCTGGTGGGGCCACGGCCGTCGCCGTTCCGCGAGAACCAAATCTGCGTGCCGTGGCGGCGGGCGAGGCTGTCGGTCCGACCCGGGATCACCGGGCTATGGCAGCTCTGCCGCGATCGTCGGTGCGACGGGGACTTCCACCAGTGGATCTACTACGATCTCGCATATGTTCGGAACCTCTCGGTGCGGCTGGATGTCAAGATCATCCTGTACACGATCCTGTCGGCGGCCGGCCGACGGCGCGTGCCGCTGTCCCGGTTTGTGCGGCCGGCTCCTGGGGATTCCCAAGATGATCGAGTCGCGGCGTGTACGGAACGAGGCGCCGGGGCGGCGAACTGACCCTGGCGTTGCGTACCGCAACGCCGGGAAAGTGGGAAAGTGAGAAAGCTCTCCAGGGAGACGTGCGGGCACGTCACGCGCCTCGTGCGGAGGCACCGCCGCGACGGCAGTGGCACACGGGCGAGCGGCCAATCCACTCGTCCAGAGAGTGAGCTCAGGGGAGCGTTGCAATGTTGCAGGCCTGTCAGGGAGATAACGAGCACCTCGCCCGACTTCTCCCCGGAGACCTAGTCATGAAGGCCGTGCTTCTTGCCGCCGGATCCGCCCTGTGTGCGCTTGGGGCCTTGGTCTCGCTTCTCGCCGTGGTGATCCTTCTCTTCATCCGCTGGCACACGGCGCTGCTCCTGGTGCCGGTGGTGGTGTGCCTCGCGATGGCGGCGAGGTTCCTGGATAGGGCCAAGATGCGAACGCTGTACGGCCGAATCTCGGGCGATCAGTTGTGGGAGGCCGATGACGGCACGCAGTCGTGCATGGAGGCGGCTAGGCGCCTCCTGACCGCGTACCACGAGGGCCCCGGCGGACAGATGCGCGCGGGGCAGATAAGCCCCGGCGCACCGGACGCGGCGGGCATGCCGCTCGCCGGTAAGGCGCCATTCGCCGATGGCGCGGTGTCGATCGCAACCACGGCGGCCCGGAGGCATTCATGATCGAAGGCGTTGCCATCAAGCCGTTGCGGGTGCTGTGTGATGAGCGAGGCCGTCTGATGGAGATGCTTCGCAGCGACGACGCGTTGTTCAAGGGCTTCGGCCAGGTATACCTGACAACGGCGTACCCGGGTGCCGTCAAGGCGTGGCACTACCACCGGAAGCAGTGGGATCACTTCGTGGTGGTGGCGGGCATGATGAAGATCGTCCTCTACGACCCCCGCGAGGGGTCGCCGACGAAGGGGCAGATCAACGAGTTCTTCGCAGGAGTGCACAACCCGATTCTGCTGCAGATCCCCCCAATGGTCTATCACGGCTTCAAGTGCATCAGCGAATACGAGGCGGTCGTCATCAACTGCCCGACCGAGGTGTATCGGTACCAGGACCCGGACGAGTATCGCGTGGCGCCGCACGGGGGGGAGATTCCATATGACTGGGCGAGAAAGGATGGGTGAGGGGGCGGGGGGAAACGATGAACGCGGAACGATGAATGATGAATGGGGGAAGACGCGACGGAACGACAAAGGGATGGCAGGGGGTTGGGGGTTAGCGCCTGGAGGTTTGGGGCGCGAAGATCGAGTATCGGAGCGTCGGAACAACGGACTAACGGAATAACGGGCGAACGGACCGACGGACCTAGCGATTCGCGAGGGCATAGCATGAAGGGCGTGATACTTGCCGGCGGGTTGGGGACGCGGCTGCTGCCGCTGACGCGGGTGACGAACAAGCACCTGCTGCCGATCTATGACAAGCCGATGATCTACTATCCGCTGGAGTGCCTGGCCAACGCCGGGATTCAGGACGTCATGCTCGTCACCGGCGGGGACCACGCGGGGGACTTCCTTAAGCTTCTGGGCAACGGCCGGCAGTTTGGCCTGCACGATCTGCACTACACATACCAGGAGGGCGAGGGCGGGATCGCGGATGCCCTGCGGCTGGCCGAGGACTTCGCCGACGGCGACAAGATCATCGTCGTGCTGGGCGACAACATCATCGAGGGCAACGTCCGCGCGGCCGTCGGGAAGTTCTTCACGCAGCGGCGCGGGGCCAAGATCCTGCTCAAGGAGGTCGACGATCCGCAGCGGTTCGGTGTGGCGGAGATCGCCGGAAACGTGGTCGTCGGGATCGAGGAAAAGCCGGCCGAGCCTAAGAGTAACTACGCCGTCATCGGGATCTACATGTACGACGCACAGGTGTTCGACATCATCAAGACGCTCAAGCCGTCCGGCCGCGGGGAGCTGGAGATCACGGACGTCAACAACGCGTACATCGCCCAGGGGACGATGACGTACGAGATCCTCGAAGGGTGGTGGACGGACGCCGGGACGTTCGAGTCGCTGCACCGGGCGGGCGACCTGGTGGCGGCCGGGGGCGCGAACCACGCCGAGGAGCCGTGCGAGGCGATGCTCTTCGACACAGGGGCGCGGAAATGAAAACGTATTTCGTCACGGGGGCCGCCGGCTTCATCGGCAGCAACTTCGTCCGGCAGGTGCTGGAGGAGGAGCCGGAGACCCGCGTGATCGCGTACGACGCCCTGACGTACGCCGGGAACCTCGAGAACCTCGCGGATCGGCTGCAGGACGTGCGGCTGGAGTTCGTCCGCGGCGACATCTGCGACGCGAAGGCCGTCGCGGCGGCGATGGGCGCGGGCACGGACGTCGTCGTTCACTTCGCCGCCGAGAGCCACGTCGACCGCAGCATCCTGGGCGCGGCGGCGTTCATCCGGACGAACGTGCAAGGGACGCAGGTCCTGCTGGATGTCGCCCGGGCCGCCGTGGTCAAGCGGTTTGTGCAGATCTCGACGGACGAGGTGTACGGATCGCTCGGGCCGACCGGCAAGTTCACCGAGGAGACGCCGCTGGCCCCGAACAGCCCGTACAGCGCGTCGAAGGCGGCGGCGGACCTGCTGGCCGCCTCGTATCACCACACGTACGGCATGCCGGTGATCATTACCCGCTGCTCGAACAACTACGGGCCGTACCAGTTTCCCGAGAAGCTCATCCCGCTGTTCGTGACGAACCTGCTGGAGGGCCGGAAGGTGCCCGTATACGGCGACGGGATGCAGGTGCGGGACTGGGTCCATGTGGCCGACCACTGCCGGGCGATTCGGCGAGTGGCGGAGGCGGGCAGGCCTGGTCGCGTGTACAACATCGGCGGAAACAACGAGCGGACGAACCTGGAGATCACGCGGCGGATTCTTGCCCACCTGGGGTTCGACGACGGCATGATCGAGCACGTCAAGGACCGCCCGGGCCACGACCGCCGCTATGCGGTCGATACGACGCGAATTGCGGAGGAGCTGGGCTGGCGGCCGGAGGTGGAGTTCGGGACGGGGCTGGCAGATACGATCGACTGGTATCGCCGGAACGAGGCGTGGTGGCGGCGGATCAAGAGCGGCGACTACCTGCGGTACTACGAAGAGCAGTATGTCCTGCGCTAAGCGGATCTGCATCGTGGGGGCCCGGGGGATGCTCGGGCGCGAGCTGGCGGCGGTGTGCCGCGAGGGCGCGGCGGGCGTACCGGGTGCCGAGGTGTTCGCGCTGGACATCGAGGAGATCGACATCACCGACCGCCCAGGCGTATCGCGTGTGCTGGAGGGGCTGCGGCCGGAGCTGGTGATCAACGCGGCGGCGTACACGGACGTGGACGGCTGCGAGACGAACCCGGAGCTTGCCGAGCGTGTCAACGCGCTGGGGCCGGCAAATCTGGCCGGGGCGTGCTGGGCGCTGGGCTGCCGGCTGGTGCACGTGAGCACGGACTATGTCTTCGACGGGCGGAAGGGCTCGCCGTATGTGCCCGACGACCCAATCGGCCCACCTAGCGAATACGGGCGGACGAAGGCCGACGGCGAGCGGCGGGTGCGCGAGATTCTAAAGGACCACGTGATCGTGAGGACGAGCTGGTTGTTCGGCGTGCATGGGAAGAACTTCGTGAAGACGATTCTGCGGCTGGCCGGCGAGCGGGACGAGCTGCGGGTGGTCGACGACCAGGTGGGCTGCCCGACGTACGCCCCGGACCTCGCACGGGCGTTGCTGACGTTGGGGCGCGGGCGGTGGCGGGGGACGTACCACTTCTGCAACGACGGGGCGTGCTCGTGGTTCGAGTTCGCAACGGAGATCGTGCGGCTGGGCGGCGGGGGGGCCCGGGTGGTGCCGATGACGACGGCGGAGCTGGACCGGTCGGCTGCGCGGCCGGCGTATTCGGTGCTGGACACGGAGACGCTGACACGGGACACGGGCATCCGGCCACGGCGATGGCAGGAGGCGCTGGCGGAGTGCGTTTCGGCGCTGCAACCACCCACAGGTCCGCCGTTCGCCCGCTGTCAGGGGCCAGTTGCCGGGCCTTTCGGCAATCCCCATAGCCTGACGACCGACGGGGAGCTCGTTCCGCACACCGGGCCGGGTTGAGGCTGGCAGGTATCGCAGGGGACTATTCGGTAGCCGTTCGCGGTTCTCGGCGTACGCGGAGCCAACCGCAGGCCAAGACACCCATCAGTGTGAGTTGCTGCACGTCCCCCCGGTGAGCGTGGATCGGAGACCATTTGTCAAGAAACTCCCGGGCCCCAACGGACGGAAGGGCGCCGATGTTGAATGGAGACGCGAGCAGAGACACGGTTACCAGAAGGACGTAAGCCCAAGACGCCGGACAGCGATAAAGCGCCGCGCACGCGATCAACGGCGCTGTGAAATAGGCATCGCTAACGCTAGGCAGTAACGCGACGAATGCAACCAGGTACATCGCAGGTAAGAAGCGAGGGCGCTCGAGGCTTCCGAAGAGGTAACCGAGCACCACCATCGCCGCGACCCAAATGACCGTCGGAACATGCCATGCAGCGACGGCCGCGTATCCGGGGGCAGGCAAGAGCCAGCGGAACAGCCTCGGAACCAAGGCCCACGATGGGTGCAGGTAGCCGAACACGAATCGCATCATTCCTTCGCGTGCGAACGGGTCACCGGAGACGGCCAGGAACTGGGCCGCAAAGACGCTGTATGCGACGGCCGCGTAGAGAAACCGCAAGCGGAACGGGCCGAAGCCTCGCCACAGCATTACCCACAGAGGAAGGAAGAAAAAAAAGTGCTTGATGCTCAGCGAAAGGGCCAACAGGATCGCGGCCAAGACTATGTAGCGGGGGCTCTGGCGCCGGGCCTTGGAAAGGATGATTACCCACGACAGAAAGCCCGTCGCAATCGCCACGTTGCCGAACTCCGAGTGAAAACCTGTCAGCAATAGAAGGGGTGGGAGGAGGGCATAAATGATGCCGGCGAGCGGACAGAACAGCCGGCTTGTGACGACACCGATGCCGAACGTGCCCAGCCAGATGCCCGCAGGCGCGAGTACGTGGAAGGCCTCCGGATGGGCCATACCGAGGGCGTCGTGCAGCTGCATGACCCCGGCGACCACGTAAGACCAGATAACCCCGTAATTGTATCGCGGGGTGTGGGCATAGACGACTTGGCCGTCGTTCACGATCTGGGCGTCGATCCGGTACGACTCGAGGGCAAAGCTGTGGCCCACGCTGGCCAGGACGAGTGTTGCTATGGCATTGGCAACCCAGCAACTCAGGAACACGAGCCTGCTTGGTGCAGCGCGGGTCTGATACGAGTAGACCGCGCTGGCGCCGACGAGCAGCGCGGGTACGATCAGGGCGGCCGCCATGAGATAGGGCAGGGCCGGGTTCGCGACGGGCACACTAGCGAACTCTACCGATTCCAGCACGAAGTCGGCCCCGTGGGGCACCTCCAGCGCGGCTGTGCGGAGAGGGCGGTGCGTGGTCCAGCGCATCGTGACCGATGGGCCGTCGGTCCATCGCGCCGCGATCAGGTTAGTCATGGGCACGCCACCTGAAGCGTCTCCGGCTTGTTCCAGCACGCCTTGAAGGGCCAAGCAGTGGATCGAGAAGTCATTGAGAGGTCGGAGACGAACGGTCACCCGGTTCACGTGCCGTCCCTCGAGCGGCAACGTGAACAACAACCGGCCGCCCCCACCCACATAGTACTGGAAGCGGTCGGGAGGCTTTCCTCGAGAAACGACGCGACGGCCGTCAGCGTGGATCAGCACATTCGGGTCGCCAGGGGCGAAGATCTCCACCGGGTGGTCAGTCGAAGCGATAACGACGAACGAAGCAGGCGTCCTCAGATGCCACACCAAGAGCAACAGAAACACGCTGAGCCCGCTCGCGACGACCACGCTGCGAGACATTTGGCTTGCTCCGTGAAACACGCGACGACTCTTGCGCGGCAACCGCAACCTCACGATAGTCTGATCACGCCGACAGCTCAAGCTTCAAGGGGCGGTACGGGTCCGTCCGAGGATCGACCCAGCTGGAGATCCAACCGATCGCGCGCTGCCCGCAATAGGATCGAGGCAGACGTCGTGATACTTGGGGGGGGGCTCACGGGGATCTCCACCGCCCTCAACCTGCGGCGACGCTGGCTGCTCATTGAGAAGGAGGGCCGGCTGGGAGGGCTTGCGCGAACCGACCGAGTCGACGGATGCCTCTTCGACAAGACGGGTCACTGGCTTCATGTCAGCCACGAACACACCCGCAGTGTGCTGGACAAGTGGCTGCCGAACGGACTGACGCCGGTGGCTCGCAAGGCCCGGTTCTGGTTTCGCGGCGAGCTGGGCCATTACCCGTTCCAGGCCAACCTGGCTGACCTGCCGGTGCGAGTCGCCGGGGAGTGCCTCGTAGGGTTCTTGAGGGCGTGGGCCGCACGGCAGGCTGGGCAGGCCGTCGACGAGGCTGGCAGCTTTGAGGACTTCATCCTTCAGACGATGGGCGTGGGGATTGCCCGCCACTTCATGATTCCCTACAACCTCAAGCTCTGGGGCGTGCACCCTCGAACGATGACAGCCCAGTGGTGCAGGCGATTCGTGCCCGCGCCGACGCGCGAGGAGGTGCTAGCCGGCGTTGTGGGAGAAAGAACGGCAGAGTCCGGCTACAATAATCAATTCCTCTACCCACGGCACGGCGGTATCGAGACCCTTGCGCGTGCCATGGCGTCGCACCTGAATCGTGACGATGGCCAGGTCGCCTTGGGGAGCACTCTGGACTGGCTTGATCCGCATCGGCGGGAGCTCGCCGTAGATGGCCAGCGGGTCAAGTATGCTGCACTGGTCAGCACCATTCCACTTCCCGAGCTGCTCCAACGGATGAGGAACCTGCCGAAGGAACTCGAGCATGCAGGCCGCCTGTTACGCTGGGCACGCGTGCGCTATCTCAACATTGTCGTTCGATCGCGCGTGCTCCGGGACTTCCATTGGGCGTACGTGCCCGAGCGCCGTTACCCCTTCTACCGGGTGGGCGTGTACAGCAACGTGGCGCCGTCGATGGCTCCCGTGGGGTGCGGCGCCATCTACGTCGAGCTCTCGCAGAACATCCCCGAACCAATCGGCACAGCGCGCGACGTCATAATCACGGAGGTCGTTCGGGGCCTGGCAGACTTGGGTGTAATTGAGTCGCCTCAGGACGTGGGGACGGCGGAGCTGCGGACGCTGGACTATGGGTATGTTGTGTTCGATGCCCATTACGGGTGGGCTACTCAAGTGATCCGCTCCTGGCTCGAGAGCCATGGAATTCGACCCTGCGGGCGGTACGGCTACTGGACGTATTGCTCCATGGAAGACTGCATTCTGGCCGGGCGCGAGGTTGCTTGTGCGGTCGAACAGGGCCGGGGGCAGGCATCATGAAGCAGTCCGGCGGACCCCTCGTATCCATCGTGATCCCCGTGCACAACGAGTCGGCGATTCTTCGATCGGCCGTGGCACACCTCTATCGGGGTCTTCGAGAGCTGGGTTGGTCGAACGAGGTGTTGCTGGTCGAAAACGGAAGCACCGACGATACGCTTAGCATCGCCCGCGCACTGACGCGAGACTACTTCAACTTGCGGGCATTCGCGACGGACGGGGCGGATTACGGGAGGGCCCTGCGCCATGGCATCCTGGAGGCGAAGGGGAGGTTCGTCATCTGCGACGAGATCGATATCTGCGATTTCGATTTCTACCGTCGCGCCGTGCCCCTACTGGAGAGCGGTGGAGCCGAGATGGTCGTTGGGTCCAAGGTCATGCCGGGATCGACGGATCGCCGGCCCCTCATGCGGCGCTTGGGAACGCGCGTCCTCAACCATTTGCTCGCGATTGCCGTGGGGTTTCGCGGAACGGATACGCACGGCCTCAAGGCCTTCGCCCGGGTGGCCATCCTAGGGGTGGTCCGCGAGTGCGTTCTCGACCGCGATCTTTTCGCCAGCGAACTGGTCATTCGCGCCTGGCGGATGGGCAGAACCGTGATGGAGATTCCCGTGCAGCTGGAGGAGAAGCGCCCGCCCTCGATCGGCCTGATTCGGCGAGTGCCCAACGTTCTAAAGGACTTGGCGCGGCTACTGTACACACTGCGTGTGCGCCCGTTGTTGCGACCGCGACCCTCATGTGCGTAAGGCCTTCGCGACCCATCTGCTCGGTTTCCGTGGACTTGGATCCCATAAGGTCCTACTACGAGATCCACGGCCTTGGCGACGCCTGGCGTGCGATGCGCTTGGTGGTCATGGAGCGGTGTGTTCCTCGATTTGTCGATCTGTTCGAACGGTGCGGAATCCCCGCCACGTTCTTCGTGGTCGGGCAGGATCTGGATCCCCGCAGCGATTCCGACGCGGCGCGTATGGCGCGCGGCTTGCTGCGCAGTCTCACCGCGCGCGGCCACGAACTTGCCAACCATTCGTACCGCCACGATTACCGTTTAACGCGACGGAGCCCCCAACGCATCGGCGAGGACCTGCGGCGCGCCCACGACCTGATCAGCGAGATGGTCGGCGAGGCCGTAGTCGGGTTTCGCGCGCCGGGGTACAACCTGTCCGGCGAGATCGTGCGAGAGCTTATCGCGATGGGATACCGCTATGATGCATCCATCTGTCCGGCACCCATCTACTACGTCACGAAGGCGGCCGTGATGGCGGCGATGCGCCTCTTGGGTTACACTAGTGGGGCCGTTCTTGGCAACTGCCGTGCACTGGCGTCGCCGCGGTTTCCGTACCGGCCGGATCCTGCCTCCCCATGGCGCCGAGGCGACGCGCCCCTGATCGAAATGCCGATTGCGGTAACGCCTTGGCTTCGTGTCCCGGTGATCGGGACGTCCCTTTTTGTTGCGCCGCCTCGGCTGCGGCGGCGATGGCTTCGCCGTGCAAAACTGGACCCGTTCCTCAATCTGGAACTTCACGGCATCGATCTTGCCGACGCCAGGGAGGATGATATACCCCATGAGCTCGTGCGTCGTCAGCCTGATCTGGCTTATCCGCTGTCCGAGAAGAGGGCCGTACTCGCAGAGGTACTCACGATGCTGGCGGCTGGGTCAGAGATCCTGCGCTTGGACGACGCCGCGAGTCGATTCGAGCAAGTCGGTGCGGGCGAGCGCAATCATTCATATTCGGTGGCACAGGCGGGGTCGCCGGCCACCGAATATTACCGCTCGCCGTGTCCAGCTCGGCCGGCAGCCAGCGCAATGACCTTGACGTGTGGTTTGCTCGGGAAGAATGAAAGGTGAACCGTACCTCGCACCGAGGGCTTGCGGCAGGCCAAGCCGGATCATGACAGGGACGGTGATGCTGGACAGGCGAACCACGATCCGGCCACGGCGATGGCAGGAGGCTCTGGCGGAATGCGTCGGCCGGCTCCACCGACAGGCGAACGCGGCGTGATGCTCACGTCCCGCGCGGCCAAGCGCGGGCAAGTACCGCCGCATGGACACAGGGACATCGACGTGAGTCACGCCGTCAAGATCAAGACCGGCATCCCGCGAGGGCGAGGTGTCGCCGCGGCGGCAGCGCCGGGCGCAACGGCGA
>CAZTVU010000005.1:41168-57486 GCA_964617025.1 uncultured Planctomycetales bacterium
CCGCGCGGCGGTCCGCTGGGGCATCGCCGGGGCCCTGGGGGCCCTGTTCCTTTGGAGCTACTGGCCGACATTGGCCGGTTTGTGGCGGCAATGGCAGATCAACCCTGACTACTCCGGGGGCCAAGTGGTCCCGCTGATCGCGGCTTACGTCGTGTGGTCGAAGCGGGCGGTCCTGCGGGCCCTGCCGCTGACGCCGTGCTGGTGGGGGCTGGCGGTGCTGCTGGCGGCGCAGGCGATGCGGCTCGGCGGCGTGTTTCTTTCGTACGGGTCGGCTGAGCAGTACTCGCTGGTCGTGACGGTGGTGGGTGTGGTGCTGCTGATCCTGGGCTACTCGGCGGCGCGGCGGCTGATGTGGGTGTTTGCCCTGCTGCTCCTGATGATCCCGCTGCCGCGGCGGGTGCACGGGGCGGTGGCGCTGCCCCTGCAGGACTTCGCGACGACGTCGGCCGTATTCGGCCTCGAGTTGCTTGGGTACCTCGTCGCACGCGACGGCAACGTGCTGCGGCTGAGCGACCGGAGCTCGGTCGCAGTGGCTGAGGCGTGCAGCGGGCTGCGGATGTTGACGGCGTTCCTGATTGTCGGAGCGGCGCTGGCGTTCGTGGTCCGGCGGCCGACGTGGCAGAAGGCGGTGCTGGTGATCGCGACAGTGCCGGTGGCGATCCTGGCCAACACGCTGCGGCTGGTGGGGACGGCGGTGCTCTACGAGTCTGTCAGCAGCGAGGTGGGCGAGCGGTTCTTCCACGACTTCGCGGGGATCACGATGATGCCGTTCGCGTTTGCGGTGCTTGTGGCGTTGCTGTGGTTGATGCCGGTTGCGGCAACCATGAACGCGGAACGATGAACGAGGAACGGAAGAGGGCAGCGACGAGGCGACGGAGCGACGTGGCGACGAAAGGAGGAAACGAACAGAGCCGCGGATGCAAGCCCGCGGTTGTATCGGCGGGCGACAAGCCCAGAAACCGCGAAAAACGCGAACCACGCGAACACGGGCGGAGGGACGGAAGAGGATGATGAACGCGAAACGATGGAAAGACGGGTTCCGGGTCCCGGGTTTCAGGTTCCGGGATAACGAAAGAACGGGATAACGGGCTTCCCGAGTGGCCGGGTAACGGGTCGACTAGGTCACGGTTTCCTCCTATGTCGTCTGCAAAGACACATGCCGTTTCGTTCGCCGTCGGGCGCTACCGGAGGCGGGGTTGGGCCTCCGCCGTGGCGGCTGTTGTGCTGCTGGGCGGCGGGCTCGGGCAGCGATGGCTCGACCGGCTGCTGGTGGCGGCGGACGCCGTGCCGGTGGCGCTGGCGCGGCCGCTGTCGTCGCTGCCGATGCAGATCGGTCCGTGGCGGGGGACGGACGTGCCGATGAGCCGGCGGGTGATCGAGGTGGCGGGCAACGACGACCAGGTGTACCGGCGGTACGTGAACGAGGAGACGCGGGAGGTGGTGGATTTCTACCTGGCGTTCGCGGCGCGGCCGGCGAAGATGCTGAGCCACCGGCCGCAGGTGTGCTACCCCGCGCACGGCTGGGCCCCGGCGGGCGAGCCGCGTGGGGACCGGGTGACGACGGCCGACGGGACGGCGATCGAGTGCCTGATCCACCGCTTCGCGCGGCAGCAGCCGACGGCCGAGGCGGTGGTGGTGCTGAACTACTACATCATCGGCGGGCGGTACGCGACGGAGTGGACGGAGTTCTGGGGTCCGAGGTGGCGGTTGCCGAACCTGTCACGCGACCCGACGGTGTACGTGGCGCAGGTGCAGGTGACGTGCGGGATGAGCGACGGCTCGCGAAATGCGTCTGCCGAAGATCTGGTCAAGCGCTTTGCCGGTGAAATCGGCGCGAATGTGGCGGCGATGCTGCCGCGGACGACGGCGGAGGATCGGTGAGCCGGACCGCGTGGGTGGATCGTGCCTGGGGCGTGCTGACATCGGACAGCCTGCGGGCACGCTGTGCCCGTGGCGGGGCGGCGCTGGCGGCGGGCGCGGTCGTGGAGCGTGGGGCGCGGTTCGTCCGCAACATGATCCTGACGCGGATCCTGGCACCGGATCAGTTCGGGCTGATGGCGCTGGTCATGGCGGCGGGCGGGCTGTTCGAGGTGCTCACGGAGGTCGGCGTCCGCGAGGCGATCGTTCAGAACCGGCGGGGCGACTCCGACGAGTTCCTGAACGTGGCGTGGTGGTTTTCGGCGGCGCGGGGTGTGGTGCTGTATGGGGTGGGGCTGCTGGCGGTCCCGTGGGTGGCGGCGTTCTACCGCGAGCCGCTGCTGAACTCGCTGCTGCAGGTGTCGTTCCTCACGATGGTATTCTCGGGGCTGACGAGCACGCGGCTGCACGCCCTGCAGAAGAACCTACGGTTGGGGCGCTACGTCGCCATCACGCAGGGAGCGGGGCTGGCTGGCACGGCGATCAGCCTGGCGGCGGCGTTTCACATCCCGAACGTCTGGGCGCTGGTTTACGGGTTCGTGGGCGAGGCGGCGATTCGCTGCGTCGCGTCGTTCGCGGTCTGCCCGATCCGGCTAAGGGCCCGGTTCGATCGCGACTGCGCCCGCGAGCTGTTCGTGTTCGCCCGGGGGATGTTCGGGCTGCCGATCCTGACGTTCGCGTTCATGAACGCCGACGTTTTTGTGCTCGGGAAGGTGTGCACGAAGAGCCAAGTGGGCATGTACGCAATGGCCCTGGCACTGGCCCAGATACCGCTCATGCTGTTCTCAAGGGTGTTTCAGCCCCTCGTTTTGCCGGTGTTCTCGGCCCAACAGGAGGATCTCTCCCGCCTGCGGGCCATGATCCTGGACTTGACCCGACTGATCCTGCTCTTCGGGCTGCCAACGGTGGCCTGCTGTGCCGTTTTCTCTGCCGATTTGCTCAGGGTAATCTACGGGGCGCCATACGCCGTTGTGTCGCCTGCGATGGGACTGTTGGGTTTCTACGTCCTGGCGTCCGTAGCTGGCACGCCTGGCGGTTTAACATACTTTGCGGTCGGACGCCCTCAATTGCTCCGCTGGTTCACATTTGTCCGCGCGGCCCTAATGGCTTTGGTGATCTATCCGGCGTGTAAGCGGTTCGGGCCAGCGGGGGCGGCCGGGGCCCTGCTGGGGTGCTATCTGGTAGCCAGCGTTTTCCATGTTCCGATTATGAGCCGATTGCTCGCACTGGGTGCTTTGCGATACTGCGCCTGCGCCGCAGAGGGGATGGCACTCGCGGGAATCGTAAGTCTGCCCGCGGTGTGCGTACGCCTTCTGCTCGGCTGGAGTGCATCTGCGCAGTTGGCTTGCTGTGGTACGTTATGCATCGCTGCCTGGATCCTGGCATTACTGTGGACAAGGACCCGTTCACGCCTAGCCTTTCCTGCCACGCTGCAGGCCCCCGCGGTTACGCAATGAAGGATACTGCGAGTTCGCACCGGCCAGTATTCCTTCTTCTCGGGGCGAGTCTGGACACGGGCAATCTGGGCGTCAGCGCGCTGATGGCGGCCACGGTGAAATGCATCCGCCATGCCTACCCCAACGCCCGCGTTCGCCTGCTGGAGGGGACACGTGTACCCAGGGAAGAGGTCGTGCGTCTCGCCGACGGGCAGCGGGTCCGGCTCGACCGCGTCGGCGTGCGGTTCAACAAGACGCCCTGGCGGGCCAATCACATTCTCCGCCTGCTGGCTGTCGCGGCGGCGGCACGGCTGATGCCGGTGCGGGCATGGCGGGAGCGGATCGTCCGGGCCAATACGTACCTGCACGCGATCGCCTCGGCCCACTGCGTGGCGGACGTCACGGGGGGGGACAGCTTCAGCGACATCTACGGCCTGCGGCGGCTGGTGCTCGGGACGCTGGCGAAGGGCCTTGTGCTGGCGGCGGGGGCCGACCTAGTCCTGTTGCCGCAGACGTACGGTCCGTTTGCCGGGCGGATCGGCCGGGCGCTGGCGCGGTTTGTCCTGGCGCGGGCGTCGGGAGTGTACTCGCGGGATCGCGAGGGCCTCGAGGTGGTCAACACGCTCATGGCGTGCCGCCGGATGCGGGCGCGGCCGATGGTGTGCCCAGACGTGGCATTCGTGCTTGATGCCATCGCGCCGGCGGAGGTCCGGACGGTCCCCGGCCCGCTGCCGGATTCAAGCGGTGGCGGCACGCTCGTCGGCCTGAACGTCAGCGGGCTGCTCTGGAACGGCGGCTACACGCGGGCCAACATGTTCGGCCTGCGGGACGATTACCGCGCCGTGGTGGAGGCGGTCGCCCGGGCGCTGCTGGCGCGCGAGGGGGTGACGCTGCTGCTGGTGCCGCACGTGTTCACGCCGGCGGGCCACGTCGAGAGCGACCCGGACGCGTGCCGGGCGCTGCAGGACCGGCTGTCGGACGCGTTCGCGGGCCGGGTGCTGCGGCTTGAGGGCGAGTACGACCCGAGCGAGATCAAGCACGTCATCGGGCGGTGCGGCTTCTTCGTCGGCTCGCGGATGCATGCGTGCATCGCGGCGGCGTCGCAGGGGATCGCGACGGTGCCGCTGGCGTACAGCCGGAAGTTCGCCGGCGTGTTCGAGGTGATCGGGCAGGGCGACTGCGTGGTCGACCTCCGACGGGCCACGGCCGGCGAGGCGGCTGATGCCATGATGCGCGTCTTTGACAGTCGAGAAGAGGCGGCGCGTCGGCTGGGCGAGGTGCTGCCAGGTGCCCGGCGGCGGGTATTCGCTTCGGTAGGCCGAAGCATGGAACTGGAAGCGCCGGTGACCTCCGGCGCGGCGGTCGCGGGGGCGGGTCGATGACGGCGAGCATCCTTTGCCGGCTATACGGAATCGGTGGCCGGCGTACGCGGTCCGCTATCGCGCGGCTCGTGGCGCGGCTGGAGGGCGGGGAGATGTGCTCGCCGACGCTCCGGCGGATCTTCGCGGACTACCACGGGGTCGAGGTCGGTCTGTACAGCTACGGCTGCTTCGTGCCCGGCGATATACCGGCGGGCACGACAATCGGCCGCTACTGCTCGTTCGCCGCCGGGGTCGTGATCTTCAACGCCAACCACCCGCTGGATCGGGCGTCACTTCATCCGTTCTTCTACAACCCCCGCCTCGGCGTTGTGACCGGCGAAACCATCGCCCGCGGCCGGCTGACCGTCGGGCACGGGGCCTGGATCGGGCGCAATGCACTGGTTATGCCGGCGGTCCGGAGTATCGGCAACGGGGCGGTGGTCGGAGCCGGTGCGGTCGTCACAAAGGACATTCCCCCGTACGCCGTGGTCGCGGGCAACCCGGCGCGGCTCATCCGGCATCGCTTCACGGAGAGCGTCCAGCAAGAGGTGGAAGACTCCCGTTGGTGGGAGCGATCTATCGACGAGCTGCGCGGCGATCTGGAGGCATTCCTACGGCCGGCGTCCAGTTGGTGCCAGACGCCGTAGGCGGGGCGGACGCCCTTGACGTCAACGATCTGACGACTGCGACGAATGTAATGGGCTGGCGCATCAAGCTCGAGAACATCCGCGACGTGGCCGAATACCAGCTTTGCTGCGGCTGCGGGGCTTGTGCGTACATCAGCCCGTACGAGATCGAGATGGTGGACACGCTCGAGTACGGCCGGCGGCCGCTGCTCCGCGAGGGCGGTCCGCGCGACCCGCGGTCGGCGGAGGCGATGCGGGTCTGCCCCGGCATCGAATTGCGGCACACGTTCGACCGGCGCGACGCGGGGCTGATCCGCGAGTTGACGGACGAGTGGGGGCCGGTCCGCGAGGTCTGGGAGGGTCACGCGGCGGATCCCGAGATCCGGTTCGCCGGCTCGAGCGGCGGGGCGGCGACGGCGCTGGCGCTATTCTGCGTCGAGAAACTGGGCTACTACGGCGTGCTGCACATCGCCGCCCGGCCGGACGTGCCGTACCTGAACCGCACGGTGCTCAGCCGCACGCGGGCAGAGCTGCTCGCGGCGACGGGCTCGCGCTATGCCCCGGCGAGCCCGTGCGACGGCTTGCAGATGATCGAGGAGGCGCCGGGGCCGTGCGTCTTTATCGGCAAGCCGTGCGACGTGGCGGCGGTGGAGAAGGCCCGGCGGCTGCGGCCGGGGCTGGATGCGAAGGTGGGGCTGACGATCGCGATCTTCTGCGCCGGCACGCCGTCGACGGCGGGTACGCTGGCGCTGCTAAGGCGGCTGGGCGTGGGCGACCCGGGAGCCTTGGGCGGGCTGCGGTACCGCGGCAACGGCTGGCCGGGCGAGGCGACGGCGACGTGGCAGGACAACGGCACGGCCCGGCGGGCGGCGCTGCCGTACGAGGAATCGTGGGGGATGCTGACGAAGTACGTGCAATGGCGGTGCCGGCTGTGCCCGGACCACACGGGCGAGTTCGGCGACATCGCCGTGGGCGACCCGTGGTATCGCAAGCCGGGGCTGGCCGAGCCCGGCTCGTCGCTGATCCTTGCCCGTACGCCGGTGGGTGCGCGCGTGCTGCACGCGGCTGGCGAGGACGGCGCGGTGGAGCTGCTTCGGTCTGATCCGGGGCTGCTGCCAGCCTCGCAGCCGAACCTGCTGAGGGGCCGGGCGGCCGTCTGGGGGCGCCTGGCGGCCTTGCGGGTTGCGGGAGCGCCTCGCCCGACGTTCCGGAGTCTGAACCTGTTTTCCGGCTGGCTCCGGCATCTGACGCTGGCTCAGAAGTGCTGGTGCTTGCTGGGCACGTTTCGGCGAATTGCCCGGCGAGGCGTCATGCACTCGCTTCCTGTAGTGCGCGGCGAGGGGCCCACCTCTGAGCCTTTAAGACAGCGTCGCGAAGCTGCCGCATCGCCCTTGACAGCCGCCGAACCAGTGTACGAGGTCACGCGTGGACGAAAGCAAGTTCGGCTATTCTGAATACGTAGGGCATACAGTCCTCCACCCGGTTGGCCTTGCTGTGGTTCTCCTGCTTGGCCTTGCCACGTTGTTGCTTCCGCGCCGATACGCCCTGCTTCCAACTATCCTCATGGCCTGCTTCATCGCGCCTGCGCAGCGAATTCTCTTCTTGGGGATCAACCTCCATCTTCAGCGTGTGCTCCTGCTGTTCGGCTGGACCCGGGTTCTCATACGGGGAGAATATCGAGGAGTCTCGTGGAATTCCCTAGATAGGATGATGTTCTTCTGGGGAATCGCGGCAACCGCGACTTACACGGCGCTTCGCGGAAGCGAGGGCCTCATCTTCAAGATCGGGACCACCTGTGACGCTGTTGGGATGCTCATATTCTTTCGCTGCCTGCTGCGCAGCTGGCAAGATATTGACCGTACCGTCATCTGCTTCTCTGTGGTGAGCGTCCTGGTTGCCGTGGTATTCGCGGTCGAGTACAGCACCGGACGCAACCTTTTCGCCTTCCTCGGCGGCGTGCCAGCGATTACTATGGTGCGCGAAGGCAGGCTACGGTGCCAGGGTGCATTCGCCCACCCGATTCTGGCCGGTTGCTTTTGGGCGTCGCTCCTGCCGATACTCGGCGCCCGCTGGTGGCACGGCGGACACGCTAGTTTGCTTGTTGGAGCGGCTCTCTTGTCGTCGGGCTTTATTGTCATAGCGTCCAACTCAAGCACGCCCCTCATGGGCGTTATCTTCGTTGGTCTCGGTGCCGCCATGTTTCCTCTGCGCAACCGCATGCGCGACGTGCGCCGCGCGCTTGTCGTCGGCCTGATCGTTCTTCACTTCGTCATGAAGGGGCCCGTTTGGTCGCTCATCGCCCGCATCAACATCATCAGCGGATCGACGGGATGGCATCGATATCACCTCCTCGATCAGGCTATTCATCGATTCGACGAATGGTGGCTCATCGGCACACCCTCTACCTCACACTGGGACGAATGGGGCCAGTTGGACGACGTCACTAATCAGTACGTGCTCGAGGGTGTTCGTGGCGGTATTCTAACGCTCGGCCTGTTTCTTGCGATGATTGTTATCGCCTTTCGATACGTCGGGCGTATCTGGCGCGCGGTGCAGGCGGATCGTCCCAAGCTCATCTTCGCTTGGGCCCTGGGTGTCGCGCTCTTCGTTCACACAATGACGTTCTTCAGCGTCTCCTATTTCGGCCAGATGCTGGTCCTGTGGTATTTGGAGATCGCCATGATCGCTGCGTTCGCTGATCACTGTGGCGTGCTGAACGGTCTTCAGACGCGGCCAGACCGAGCGGTCCTTAGCGATAAGAGTTGCCTGATAGTCCCACGCCGTACTGGCCGTGCGCACCTCGGCGCCTCCCCGCACGTCCAAGCGTCATCGGCTGCAGCGGGCGCGCTGCATAACATCAGTCCGACGTAACGGAGCCACGCGGAAAGCAGTACGGGACGGGCGTAGAATGATCAATCGCCTCAAGCATACCGTCAAGCGGTGGCGCCGCGAAAGACGGCATCGCATGCTCGTGACCGTATCGGCGCGAGCATGGCGACAGGTTAAGTCACTCAAGCACCTGGTAATCTGTCCGCTCGCGCACCGGCAGTTAAAGCGTTTCTCTGCTGAAGACCTGTCGCTCGACGAGTTGGTGTCCGCCGCATTCGATCGGTTCGGTGGTATCATTGCCCCCATTCAGCTGCGAACGGAGGCACGGGCCTTCTTCGCGCTGGTGCGGGAACTCCGGCCTCGGCGTGTGCTCGAAATTGGGACTGCGAACGGCGGCACCCTGTTTCTGCTTTGTCGATCAGCCGCTGCCGATGCCCATGTGTACAGCATCGACCTCCCTGGGGGCTGGTTTGGTGGTGGTTACCCTGCGTGGAAGACCTTCCTCTACAGCAAGTTCGCCATGCCGAATCAGCGCATCGAGCTGATTCGGGCGGACTCCCATAGGCAGGACACATTCGAGTACGTGAAGCAGCGCCTTGCAGGCGACCCGCTTGATTGCCTCTTCTTGGATGGTGATCACACCTATCAAGGCATAAGAGACGACTTTCTCCGCTATCACGAGCTCGTCCGGGCTGGTGGAATCATCGCCCTCCATGACATCGTTCCTAATCGGTTCGATCCCGATTGCCAGGTCAGCCGATTGTGGGCGGAGATAAAGAACCGCTTCCGGGCACACGAGATCGTCGAGAATTGGGCTCAGGCTGGCAAGGGCATTGGCGTCCTTCGCCCATGACCGTGTAACGGGTACGCGACTCGCCTAGCGGGCGAACCGGGGACCAGAGGCGCAGGAAGGGCGATGCCGCTATCGCGGGCCAGGACGCGCGTGGACGCACTTTACGCCGCGTATGAAAAGCTCACGCAGCGATCTGAGTCGACACAGCACGTTGCGATCTATCCAAAGGCTAAGTGCGCCGTCGTCTTCCTCGAGCTCGCTTACAGTTATCGTGAATCGCCCCCGAAGCACCTGACGAGCTACGCGCTCGCCGCGGATTCTGTTAGAGAGGTTCGTCTGATGTACAACCTGCAACCACGCAGGGATGTCAGCGATTTGTCGCACGGGACCAGCCTCAGAAAGCCGTGTGTGCTGCCGGCACCAGATCGTTCGAAATCCGGACGCTGATTCGATTAGGCTGGCGAAGGCGTTGCTGGCGTCCGCGTGCAAGTATACGCGCCCTCGATACCAGACATACCCATGGGTGAAGTTGACAAACTCGAAGGCTTGGCCCCGAAAAACACTCTGGACCATACGGACGAAGCCGTCGCAGATCGCATCATCGTTGTCAAGCCGCGTTGTTATGATGTGCGAGGCACACGGCGTTAGTCGAGAGCGAATGGCGTGCGATACGGTTGAAGGTCGAAGATCCGTGACGTAAACGGGAACGAGCAGGCTGCCGGCGGCGTATCGTTCTATGTGTGCCCGCATCCAGGTAGGCGTAGAGACGTCGAAAAAGACGAGCCACGTGAAATGGCGCTCCGTTTGCGCGCGTACTGAGGGGGCGCAGAAGCGTTCGAAGAGGTCCCATCGCTGGCGAAGGTAGTCTGAATCCGCCACTATCGCAGTATCCTCAGGCCCTGGGCGAACGTTGAAACGTGTCAAGAGAAAATGAGAGAAGGGCGACATCGAGTTCTCCGTCGGACACGATAGGCGTCCGGGCACCTGCGGCCTGCCAATATACAGGAACACGGGTGTGTATGGCAACTGAGGGTGTGGATGTATCCATCTTGATCGTTAGCTACAATACCAGGGAGCTCACGCTTGCCTGTCTAGCCTCAGTCTACAAAGAGACTTGCCGATCGAGCTTCGAGGTCGTGGTCGTGGATAACAACTCGTTAGACGGGTCAGCCGATGCGGTGGCCCGTTTGTATCCAGGGGTGCGCCTGCATGCCTTGAACCAGAACCTCGGGTTTGCGAATGCTAACAACTACGGTGCCACAGGTACGCGCGGAAAGTGGTTGCTTCTACTGAATCCGGACACCGTGGTGCTCAACGGCGCCATTGACGTGCTGGTGGCGTTCGCCGAGAACCATGAACGCGCGGGGGTCTTCGGAGGTCGGACGGTTTTCGGCGACGGTAGGCTCAACCCAGCCTCGTGCTGGGGCAGACCGACGATATGGCGCGTCGCCTGCCGCAGCCTCGGATTGACCGCGCTCTTTCCCGGAAGTCGCGCTTTCGACGGGGAATCCTTGGGATGGTGGAAACGCGATTCGGTGCGCCATGTGGATGTCGTGAGCGGATGCTTCCTTCTCATCCGGCGGGATATCTGGCAGCGCCTTGGCGGATTCGATGCTTCATTCTTCATGTATGGTGAGGACGTGGACCTATGCCTGCGCGCACATCATCTGGGATGCAAGCCGCTCATCACGCCGGATGCCACGATCGTTCACTTTGGCAGCGCTTCAGAGTCAGTCAAGGAGGACCAAACCGTTCGACAGTTTCAGGCGAAGGCGCGTCTGTTTCGTAAGCATTGGCATCCGATGTGTGCGTGGTTCGGAGTGAAGATGTTGGACCTCTGGGCGTTTCGGCGGAGGCTTTCAGCGTGCATGCTTTCAACCGGGTCAGGGCGTCGGGCGGAGATTCTCGATTCGGCTCGAGCGGTATGGAAACGGCGTAGCGAATGGCGGCTGACATCTCGTGTTTGCGCGCCAGGCACTCGGTCAGGGCACGATGATTGACCGTGCTTCCGTGGGCTGATAGTGACGATGTGATATCGCGCGCGAAGGTGCGGTGTTCCCATATGTTCCGAGGCCCTCATCGCGCCAAACTGAGGCGTGCTGCGGTTCGCAGCGGGGCGCTAGTGCTCTCCTACGACGACGGGCCGGGGATGTTCTTGACACCCCGCGTGTTGGAGGTGCTCGCGGAATGCGGGGCGCGGGCGACGTTCTTTCTGTTAGGGATGCGGGCGGAGCGGGCGCCGGAGACGGCGGATTCGGTGGTCCGCGCGGGGCACGAGGTGGGCTGCCATGGACAAGAGCATGTGAACGCGTGGAGGGCGTGGCCTTGGCGGGCGGCGCGGGACATTGAGGTGGGATACCAAACACTAGCGCGATGGGTCGCGCCGGACGCGATCTTCCGGCCGCCATGCGGGAAGATGACGCCGCTGACGCGGTGGCAGGTTTGGCGGCGGGGGGCGCGGGTCGGCTGGTGGACGATCGACTCGGGTGATACGCACGAGCGGCTGCCGGACCCGCGGACGGTCGTGGACGCCGCCCGGCGGGACGGCGGTGGGGTGGTGCTGATGCACGACTTCGACCGGTCGGAGGAGACGCAGCGCGAACGAAGCGAATACGTGCTGACGGTGACGCGGATGCTGTTGGAGATGTCCCGGCGGGAGGGATATCGGGTTGCGACGTTGGGGGAAGTGATGGCGGAAACTGTGAACGCGGAACGATGAACGAGGAACGAATACAAAACGTGGAAAAGTGGGAAAGTGAAAAAGTGACGAAAGGCTCCGAGCAATCCGACCGGCCGGGTCACCGACCAAGCTCCGTTCGGAATAACGGAAGAACGGGATGACGGGCTCGCGAAATAACGGATCTGCGATGAATGGAGGACAAACAGCGACGAAGCGACAGAAGAGAACGATGAACGCGGAACGATGAATGAGGAATGGAGGAGAGTTTGGAGTTCAGAGTTGCGAGTGGGCGGGCCGGATGCCCGCTCCCGAGCAGCCGAACACTGCGTGTCCGGAATAACGGACTAACGGAAAAACGGGATAACAGGCTCAGGCAGCAACGGACCAGCGATGAATGGGAGAGAGTTGCGAGTTAAGGGTTGCTCGTAGCGAGTTTGGGTAGAAGCGACGAGGCGACGAAGCGACGGAGCAGCAGGGCGACGAAAAAACACGGCACATGATGAACGAAACAAACGCTAAAGACGCGGAATACGCGAAAGGGGGGCGGCGAGGGGCTGCACGACGGATCGTGGCCATCTCGTCGGGGGGGGGGCACTGGGTGCAGCTTCTGCGGCTGCGGCCGGCGTTTGAGGGGCAGGCGGTGACGTGGGTGACCGTGCGGGCGGAGTATGAGGCGTTCGCCGTGATATCGGACGCGACGCGGTGGGACAAGGTGGGCTTGGTGCGGATGGCGTTGAAGGTGCTGTGGATCCTGCTGCGGGTGCGGCCGCAGGTGGTGGTCTCGACGGGGGCGGCGCCAGGGTACTTCGCAGTGCGGATGGGGCGGTGGCTGGGGGCGCGGACGGTGTGGCTGGACAGCATGGCGAACGTCGAGCGGCTGTCGCTCTCGGGCGAGCGGGTGGGGCGGTACGCCGACCTGTGGCTGACGCAGTGGGCGCACCTGGCTCGGCCGGGCGGGCCGCAGTACGCGGGGGCGGTGCTATGATCTTCGTGACGGTCGGGGCGCAGATGCCGTTCGACCGGCTGGTGCGGGCGGTGGACGAGTGGGCGGGGCAGCGCGGACGGCGGGACGTGTTCGCGCAGATCGGGCCGGGCGGCTGGCGGCCGGGGCACATCGCGTGGGCGGAGTTCCTACGGCCGGCGGAGTTTCAGGCGCGGCTGCGGGCGTGCTCGGTGGTGGTGGCGCACGCGGGGATGGGGTCGATCCTGACGGCGCTGGAGGCCGGCAAGCCGATCGTCGTGATGCCCCGGCGGGCGGACCTGGCGGAGACGCGGAACGATCATCAAGTGGCGACGGCGCGGGAGTTCCTGCGGTCCGGGCGGGTGGACGCGGCGATGGACGAGAATGAGCTGCGCGAGCGGCTGGGGCGGCTTGACTCGCTGGCGATAGGCGCGGCGATCGCGCGCCACGCGTCGCCGGAGCTGCTGGCGACGCTGCGATCGTTTGTTGCACGGGGTGCGAACCACTTGTCCGTCACCGGGGCGGCGCCGCTGGGTACCTCGGCCGATGACTCGGGCAATGAATCGGGTTTGCCGGGCAGCCTGCCTCCCCGTGCATCGGCGGACCGGCCGCCGTTGGCACTCCATGGAGTCTTTCAGGCGGTTCGATGGGGGATGCGGCGTCTGCGGGCGGGGGGGCCATGATCAGCATTATCGTGCCGGCGCACAACGAGGAGGCGGTCATCGCCCGCGGACTGCGAGCGCTGACGGAGGGGGCCGCTGCGGGCGAGCTGGAGGTGATCGTCGCATGCAACGGATGCACGGATCGGACGGCGGAGATCGCGCGGAGTTTCGGCGGGCCGGTGCGGGTGATCGAGGTCGAGCGGGCGTCGAAGATCGCGGCGCTGAACGCTGCCGACGCGGTCGCGAGGGGGTTCCCGCGGTTCTACGTGGATGCGGACGTGGTCTTGCCGCTGGAGTCGGTGCGGCGGATCGCGGCGGTGCTGGAGAGCGGAAAGGTGCTGTTTGCGACGCCGGAGCTGCGTATGGACCTGAGCCGGACGACGTGGGCGGTCCGGGCGTTCTACCGCGTGTGGACGGAGCTTCCGTACAACCGTGAGGCGGGGGCCGTGGGTACGGGCGTGTACGCGCTCTCCCGGGCCGGGCGGGCGAGGTTTGGTGAGTTTCCAGATGTGATCGCGGATGACGGCTTTGTCCGGTTCTCGTTTGCCCCGGAGGAGCGTGCGACGGTGAGCGGGGCGTGGGCGTTTGTCGACGCACCGCGGACGCTGAGCGGCCTCATCCGGATCAAGACTCGCACGCGTCTAGGGCAGTACCAGTTGCGCACTTCCTATCCTACCCGCCGCAGCCTCGAATCGAAGTCCTTTGGCCTCTTGCTCTCTAGTATCCTCCGGCGACCGTTCATGTGGCATTGCCTTCCTGCGTACGCACTTGTTAACGTCATCGCGCGCTGTTGTGCTCGTCAACAAGTACGTGTGACCGACCGCGTGCCATGGGCGCGCGACAGCTCAGCACGCATGCTTTCGCGCGGCTACGCTTCTAGGGTCTGAAGGGGAATGCTCCACGATCGGGACGGGGCGCACCCAGGTCGTTCCATTTCCAACATCTCCAACCTGGAATCACGACGCCGGATCCCAACAATGCGCTACTGCTCGCTCCCTCGTACTGAAAGCTCGGATCCGTTGCGTCGGCGATTGCGACCGTGACGGGTCCCACGGTTGGTGCGTCACCGTGTAGTTCTCCCTGAACAAAGTGGCAAGCTTTGACCGTCACGCCGGACGGCAGTCCTCCGCCAGCAGTCGCCTTCGCCAGCTTTTCGAATACGCAATTGGCGTAGAGGACGTTCACCGCTGAGTACCTCTTCGTTAAGTCAACGTTGTCGTCCCGTAGTATCCATAGCTGGCCTGGACAGCTCACGTTCATGAATAACACGTGTTCGTGCGCGGAGTTTTCCTGAGCGTAGGGCGGCTGCATTACGTCGTATCTGTTTTCAACACACATATTGACAAATGCGCAGTCCTTGAATGAGCTGGAATAATGGTCGAGGAAGAAGTTCTGAACACCATGAACTTTCGCAAAGGTTACGCCGTATACGATGACGTTCTCGATAAGCTCGTGCCCGACCGTACCATAGTACTGACACAGGTCGGCGTGGACACGCACAGTTGACGACACCTGCGTACCGTCTGCCTGATAGAGCGGCATAATGCCATCCACGGTGTCAACGGTGCAGTTTACTACCATGCGGCTATTCATATGGACGTCTCCGCTGATTCTTTGCGAATGGCACCCACGTACAAGGTCGAGATTGCAGAAGGCAAAGACCATATCCTCCGCTATGGAGTCAGTGGCGTAAACCCGTCCGGCGGCATAAGATGTGGTTCTGATGGGAACGGTTTGCCCTTGGCTCTGGCGCCAGACGGACCAACCACGCGACTGGAAGAGGCGACAGCCATCTATCCAAAACGAAAACGCGTCGCCCTTGTATAGTTGGCTGATCCAGCTGAAATCGAAGGCCACGTCGACGAATCTTAGGAATCGAGTATTCGGAGAAATGCTGGTCCACTCTGTGTCCGGGCGAATGGTGATATCCTGGGCCGTAAGACCGGGTCGCGGCCGAATCGTGAGCCACCGGTTGTTTAGGACCTGAAACGCGGGCGTGCCGATAGTCCAGTACCCAGGTTCCATTAGCACGATGGTGCTGCCATCGTAGGAAGGTAGATTCGTCCCTGCGGTCTCTAGCGCCTTCTTGACGGTGAGGAAGGGACTTGTTTCACTGCCGGTGCCGGCGGCGTCGCTTCCCGTCTTCGATACGTAGATCTCCGCGGTTGGCAAGGTGTGTTGTGCGTTAGCGTAGAGGTAAAGTGCGTCGAGAAGGCGAGGAGTACCCGCAACGGGCCACGCAATTGCGCGTATTTCAATCTGGCCGTCGACAAACGCGCTGGCGCGCACCGTGGCCCAGTACTCCCAGACGTTGACCTGCGGGTTATTGGACAGCTCGCGCACGGCGAGCCAGGGGCCGCCGTTGACTGAGAACTCGACGCGGTCGATTCCGTTGATGTGGAAGGCGACGACGCCGACGTTGAAGTCGCCGTCGAACGTCTGATAGGGCACGACGTCCCAACGGGCAATGGCCTTCGCATCGGAGCCGGGGCCGGAGCCGACGTGATCCGGCTGCGGCGTCGGGCCGCAAAAGCCCGAACCGGGCGTCAGAATGCGCCCAAGCGTGAACATGGCCGAGACGACGGCGCTGTCGTTGTAGCCGGTGGCGAAGGCCTTGGCCTTTACCGTGGCGGACGACGTAAGGGTGAAGGGGGCGGTGTATTGCGTGGAGCTTGCCGTCGGGTCGGCGCCGTTTGTCGTATAGCGGATCGTGGCCCCTGGGGTGGCGCAGGCGAGGGTGACCTGGACGGAGTCGTTGAATGCGCCGCCGTTGGGGGTGATGGTCGGCGTTGCGGCGGTCGGCGTCGGCGTGACGGTGAAGATCGCGGTGGCCGTGGGGCTTTCGGTGTAGCCCGCGGCGAAGGCCTTGGCCTTGACCGTGGCGGAGGCGGTCAGGGTGAAGGGGACGGTGTACTGCGCCGAGTTGCTTGTCGGCTCGGAGCCGTCGGTGGTGTAACGAATCGCGGCGCCGGGCGTGGTGGTGGCGAGCGACACCTCGACAGAATCCATGAAGTCGCCGCCGTTGGGGCTGATCGAGGGAATGGCGACGGTCG
>CAZTVU010000005.1:57502-57714 GCA_964617025.1 uncultured Planctomycetales bacterium
TGGCCGTTGCCACGTTTGATTCGTCGGTGCCGTTATTGGCCTTGAATGTGAACGCGTCGGCCCCGAGGTACCCGGTGGCCGGCGTGTAGAGGACCGCGGCTGTGCTCTTTGACAATTTGATCGGGGTGCCGACCGTCCCGTGACTCGGCCCGGCGACGATGGCGAACGCGAGGTCGAGGTCCTGCGGATCGGTACCGGTGAGTGTTATCGTC
>CAZTVU010000006.1:0-10464 GCA_964617025.1 uncultured Planctomycetales bacterium
TTGCCCCACCCCCAACCCCCAAACCCCGAAACCCTAAACCCTCAAACCCTTGTTGAAGGGGTTCAGGGTAAGGGTTTAGGGTTTGGGGATTCGGCCGGTGGTTCGTGAGCCCACGCCGTTCATCATTCCGCGTCCGCGTCCGTAGTCTCCTCATCTCCCACCGCCCACCTTCCAGCACGCCGCCCAATGGCCCGGCCGCACCTCCTGCAATGGCGGATCCTCCGCTCGACACTTCGGCTCGTCGGCCCCGACCGGGCATCTCGTGTGGAACCTGCAGCCACCGGGGAGATGGAGAGGATTCGGCACGGTGCCCGGGATGACGTCGAGCCGCTCCTTGCGCAGCGACAGCCTCGGCATGCTGCGGAACAGGCCCTGTGTATACGGGTGCAGCGGATCGGCGAACAATTCGTGGACGCCCGCCCGTTCGACGACCCGGCTTGCGTACATGACGCAAACCTCATCGGCGATCTCCGCGACGACGCCGAGATCGTGCGTGATGATCAGGATCGACATGCGCGTCTCGGCCTGCAACTGGCGGAGCAGGTCGAGAATCTGCCCTTGGATCGTGACATCCAGCGCGGTCGTCGGCTCGTCGGCGATCAGCACGGACGGGTTGCACGAGAGCGCCATGGCGATCATGACGCGCTGCCGCATCCCGCCGGACATCTGGTGCGGATACTCGTTGACACGCTGCCGGGGCTCGGGGATGCCGACCTTGCGCAGCGTCTCCGTGGCCAGGTCCCATGCCGCCCGCCCCCGAAGCCCCTGATGGAGCCGGATCGCCTCCACGATCTGGTTGCCGACCGTGAAGACCGGGTTCAAAGACGTCATCGGCTCCTGAAAGATCATCGCGATGCGGTTGCCGCGAATCCTGCGCATCTCGGCCTCGGGCAGGCCCACCAGGTCGCGTCCCTCGAAGAGAATGCGGCCGCCGACGATCCGCCCCGGCGGGTCCGGCACCAGCCGCATGATCGACAGGGCCGTCACGCTCTTGCCGCACCCGCTCTCGCCCACCAGCGCCAGCGTCCGGCCCCTCGGCAGCGACCACGACACGCCGTCGACCGCCCGGGCGACGCCCTCCTCCGTGAAGAAGTGCGTCCGCAGATCCCGGACCTCCAGCACGTTCCCGTTGTCGCTCATGTCGGTTCCGTCCGCCCCGTCACGTCTTGAGCCGTGGATCCACCGCGTCGCGAAGGGCATCGCCGACGAGATTGTACGACAGCACTGCCAGGAAGATCGCCACGCACGGCGGATACACCAGATACGGCGCGATCCGCAGCGTGTCATAGGCCGTCCGCAGGATGTTTCCCCACGACGGCGCCGGCGGCTGCACGCCGAAGCCCAGCCAGCTCAGCCCCGCCTCAACGAGGATCGCGCTGGCAACCCCGAAGGTCATGCTCACCAGCACCGGGGCCAGCGCGTTCGGCAGAATGTGCCGAAACATGATCCGGCGGTGCCCCAGCCCCAGGGCCCGCGCCGCCGTCACATAGTCCTGCGACTTGATGCGGATGAACTCGCCCCGGGTGTATCGGGCGATCGAGGTCCACCGCGTCAGGCCGATCACGACCATCACATTCAGGATGTTCGGCTCGAGCCACACCATGATCGCCAGGATCAGGAAAAACACCGGGAAGCAGACGACGATCTCGATCACCCGGCTGATGACGATGTCGATCCAGCCGCCCCAGTAGCCCGCCGTTCCGCCGACAAGAATGCCGATGAAGGCCGCGATGCCCATCGAGACGAACCCCACCTTCACCGACACCGCCGTCCCGTGAATCATCCGGGCGAGGACGTCACGGCCGAGCTCATCCGTGCCCAGCCAGTGCTCCGACGAGGGAGGTTGAAGGAAGTTCTCGGTCTGCTCGAACTCATGGTAGGGAACCAGCGGCCAGATGGCGAATTCGTTCGGATCCAGCTCCTGCTTGGCGTCGAACTGGGGCAGGTTGAACGGCGGGCTCTTGTTGATCCAGTGCGGCCCGCTGCCGCGCGACTGCACCAGCTCGACGACGGCGGGAAAGTACAGCCGGCCCTTGTAGCGGCAGACGATCGGCTGGTTCGACGCCAGCAGCGGGCTCAGCGAGGCCACCACCATCATGAACACGACGAAGGTCAGCCCGGCCATCCCCCGCCGGTTGCGACGGACGCGCCGCCAGACCGTGCGCCAATAGGCCTCCGATCGCGGGGCGGCCGCCGAGGGCATCGTGCGGTCAGTCATACGACACCCTCGGATCCACCAGGACGTAACTCAGGTCCGCCAGCAGCGTCCCCAGCAGCACGAGCGACGCACTGATGAACGACAGGGCCATGATTGTGGGGTAGTCGCGCGCGAGCATGCTCTCGAAGAACAGCCGGCCCATGCCCGGCCAGTTGAACATCACCTCCAGGATCACCGACCCGCCGATGATGTCGGGCAGGAGCAGCCCCAGCAGCGTAACGACCGGAATGAGCGTGTTGCGAAACGCATGGCGGCCGATCACGCCGAACTCCGATACTCCCTTGGCCCGGGCCGTCCGGATGTAGTCCTGCCGCAGGACCTCGAGCATGTTCTGCCGGATGAAGCGGGAATCATACGCCAGGGCGCCGTACGTGAAGCAGATCGTGATCAGCACATAGTGCTTGACCACGTCCACGGCCTTGCCGCCGAGGCTCAGCGTGTCGTAGTTGTCGGACACCCACCCCTGGAACGGCAACAGGTTCCACTTCACCCCGACGAACAGGATCAGCGGCACGGCCAGCACGTAGCTGGGCACGGAGTACAGCGCATACAGGACGGTGCTCGAGATCGTGTCGAACAGCCGATTCTGGCGGGCGGCTGCGTAAACGCCGATCGGCAGGGCCAGCGAGAGACTCAGCACAATGGAAAGCAGCGAGAGCGACATTGTCGGCCACAGCCGCTCGCGGATCTTGGACACCACGGGCCGCCGGTCGGACGCCATCGATTCCCCGAAGTCCAGGCGGGCGAGGCGCCCCAGCCATCGCACGTACCGAACGTGGACGGGCTGGTCCAGGCCGTAGTACTTTCGGAGCTCCTCGTACACCCGGCTCGACACGCGCGGGTCCTGGATGCCCTGCACCTGAAAACTGGCGGGGTCGCCCGGAGCCAAGTTGATGATGAAGAACGTCACCAGCGTGATCCCGAGCAGCGTCGGGATGGCGATCAGCGTTCTTCGGATGACGTACTTGAGCATGCCCGCGCCCCGAAAAGACCGCCCGCACGCTCAGGGCACCAGGGCCACGTGCCGGCCCTGCCCCTTCGGGACCCACCACCCGTCGAAGCCGGGATCGAATCCGAAAACGCCCCGCGGGCAGAACTGAACGCCGCGAATCCGCTTGTTGAACGCCGCCAGCAACGGCCGGTCGTTGATCCACAGGTAGGGCTGGTCGTCATACAGGATCTTGTGGATCTCCTGGTAAATCTTCCGACGCGCCTCGAAGTCGAACTCCCGGCGTCCCCTCGCAAACAGCTCGTCGACGCGGGGGTTCGAGTAGCCGCCGTAGTTGCGGCCGGTCTTGTATTCCTCGGTTCGCCAGAGATTCCACCCCATGTCCGGGTCGGCGCCCGTCCCCCACCCGGAGATCTGCGCCTGAAACTCGTGCCGCATCACCTTCTCGTGGAACGTCGCCCACTCCAGAACCCGCGCCTTGAGATCCACGCCGACTCGCTTGAGGCCCTCCTGAAGCATCGCCGCGATCTGCGGAGCGACCGAGGAACCCTGCGGCACCAACAGCGTGAAACCGCATCCGCCGACCGTTGACCTCCTTGTAACGCCAGCCGTCCTGCGAATCCACTTGCCAGCCGGCCTCGTCGAGCAGTTGGGCCGACCGGGCCAGGTCGTACGGCAGAAGCTTCACCTCCGGGTTGAACATCCACGACTTCGGGTGGTAGATGCCGTACGACTGCGACGCGAGATTGTAGGTGAGCTTTTCGATGATCAGCGGGATGTTCAGCGCGTGCGTCATCGCATACCGCACCCGCCGATCCCCGAAGAACGGGTTGCTGCCGTCCAGGTTCCAGCCGATGTAGCCGTAGGCCCACTCGGTATCCCAGCCTTTGTACCCCACCTTCTTGAACGATTCCGTGTTCGTCTCGCGGGCGAACTGCTGCGAACTGAGCCGTTCGATCGCGTCGATGTCCTGCTTCTCGAATGAGAGCAGCGTGACGTTGTTGTCCGGAATGATGCGAAACACCACCCGCTTGAAGTGCGGCTTCCGGCCGGAGTAGCCGTCCCAGCGCTCGACGACGATCTTGTCGTTCTCCTTCCACTCGACGAACCGATACCGTCCGTTGCCGATCGGGGCGCGGCCCAGTTGGGCGTAGTAGCTGCCGCTCTTCAGGTCCGGGTTGTTCTCCTTGTCCTTCTCGAAAACATGGCGGGGAACGATCGCGAAGCTCAGCGCCCATCGGGCGGTGGCGATCGCCTCGCGCATCACGTACTTCACCGTTCGGTCATCGAGGGCCTTGCACTCCCGAATCGGCTCAACGCTGGACTTTTCCGTCTGCGCCGGCACGCGCGGATCCCGGATCTGTTCGAACGAGTAGACGATGTCGTGGGCGGTGAACGGCGTCCCGTCGTGCCACCGGAGCCCGGGCTTGAGCCGCAGTGTGAACTCCATGTGGTCGCCGGACTCCTCGAACGATTCGACGACGTCCTCGTCCAGCCGCCACTTCATGTCCTTGTCGATGGTGAACGGACCGGTGAAGATCGTGCCCGCGACGTGCTGCTCCACGCCGGTCGAAAGAAACAGCGGTGTCAGCGTGTTCGGGCTTCCGTCCAGGTGCAGAAACAGCGTCTCGTCCGACTCCATCAGAGACGCATCCGCAGGCGCGGGCTCCAGCAGCGCCGGCGGGTTGACCAGGGGATCGGTGCGGGGATCGTACGCAGCCTCCGACGGCCGGCTCGTCGGGACCGGCTTTCGGCACCCGGCGAACATCATCACGGCTGCCGCTGCGACCGCGAATGCCACCCCTCCCCATCCGCAAAGACCGGCGGTCCCCGCACGAGCCCCCAAGACCGAAACCGAACCGTCCCGCATCATCCAGTCACCCTCGGCTCACACTCGCGGCCGTTGCACCATGCGACACGCCCCCCGCAGGGTTCAGATCCAACAGGGTAACATCGAACCGCCCCCATGGAAAGCGGGCGAAGCGGGTTTGCGGCCCATCGGTCGCCGATGTATGCTCCTGCCGACCTTCCACACGGAAGCGAAGCCGTCGGGGATAGCAGCAAGGAGTTCGCATGATGCCCAATGCCTCCGTGCGGCACGGCGATGTGCCCGGGACGGGCCCGTTCGCCGCCGCCGGACTGGTTCTGCTGGCCCTCCTCGGCACCATCGGCGGCGTGTGGGGCGGGCCGGCGCTCGGCGATCACGAAGGGCTCGTCGCCGAATGCGCGCGGCAGATGCGCCTGACGGGCGACTGGATCGTACCGCGGTTTCTCGACACCCCTTTCACCCGAAAGCCCCCGCTGCCCTATTGGCTCGTGGCGGCGGCTTCGTACGCCTTTCCCAACGATCCCCAAACGGGCCTGCCGGTGACGGACGTCGCGTCTCGCCTGCCGTCGGCAGTCGCGGCATTCGGAACCATCCTCCTGCTGTGGCACCTCGGATCAGCGATGTTCGGCCGCTATGAGGGGTTCCTGGCCGCCCTGCTTGCCGGCTCCAGCGTCTTCTTCCTGCTTTACGGCCGCAACGCGACGGCCGAGATGCTCCTGACGTTCTGCTGCACATGGGCCTATGCGCATTTCTGGTACGCCGTGAACGCCCCGAACGCCGGCCGGCGACGGATGCATACGATCCTCTTCTATGTTGCCTTGGGGGTTGCGATGTTGGCCAAGGGCCCCGCGCCGCTTGCGATGGTCGCGGTCCCGCTGGCGGCGTGGTGGTATGGCGAGAGGCCGCTTCGCCTCCTGGCCCGCCAGCGGAGCACCGGCTGGCCGAGGGTCGTCGCGTCGTTCGCCCGGGGGCTCTGGCCTCGCACGCGCGCCGCTTTCGGTCGGCTGTGGCTCGTGCCCGGCCTGCTGGTCTTCGCGGCCGTCTTCGTTCCGTGGGTGTGGGCCGTCGCCGTGAAGCATCCGCACACCTGGGACCTCTGGAACTGGCAGTACTGGCAGCGAGCACAAGGCAACTACGACGATTCGCGACCTCGCGGCCCGTTCTATTACCTCAAGTACATCCCCGCGTTCTTGGTGCCCTGGCTGTTCCTCCTGTTTGAAGGGCTCGCCGCCCCCTGGATGAAGCGCTACGCGAGGCAACGACGGGCGCTCCTCTTCGTCGGCGTGTGGGCCGCCGTCGGCATCGTCGTCCTTTCCCTCGAACCGTTCAAGAAACCCTACTACATCGCCCCGGCGATCCCCGGTTTGATCCTCATGATGTCCGTCGTGGCCCGTCGGTTCTTCACGCTCGGGTCCGTCCCCCGGTTACTGGCGTGGACGGCGTGGTGGATCCTCGCGGCCGGCGCCGCTGCGGGCCTGGTTGCCGGATACCTCTGGCTCCGCGAGAACGCGCCCGCGCTAATGGTCCGATCGATGGTCATCGGCGCGGTCACGTGCGCCGCGATCCTGATCGCGGCCTTCCTGTTCAACCGCGGCGCCCGCGCCGCCCCGCTGTGGATCATGGCCGTAGCCGCCGTGGCGGCCTTCAACGCAGGCTGGTACCTTTGCGCGCCCCTGGGCGACGACTTGCGAAAACCGGCGGGCATCGCGAGGGTGCTCGAGGAGAAAGGCGTCCCATCCAACGCTCGCGTCCTCTGGATGGACGGCCGACCCGACTCGCGTCTTGCCTTCTACTTCAATCGCCGATCGGGTTATATGATCACGCCGGAGGAGATCGTGACGCGGATGACCGACCGCACCCAGAGCAAAATGGCCCTCCAACAGCTCGTGATCGACCGCGCGACGCAACTGCTCAAGGCCCCCGACCCCGTGTATCTCCTCCTCGAGCTCGACAGCTACGAGAAGTGGAATCGCTGGGCGACCGTTCCCGGCACCGTCTTGGCGACCGTACCATGCGACCCCAAGTATCCGAACAAGGACGTCCTCATCATCACGAACGTCAGAGCCGGCGGTTCGTGACGCAGGCCGGTGCGGGCACGAGGGCCCCGAGCCGCACATCACCCTTCGCCGTTTCACGCCGGACTGCGGCATGGGTGCCGCCATGCAGTCTCGTATCGACCAACACGACGATGGGCAGAACACCGGAAGAACAGGTAGGACGCCTCCCAACGAACGCTTCTGAACGCCGCCGAGAACGTGATGCGGCGGCGCCGTCTCACTCGTGTCCTTTCGGCTTTCCATGGCTGCCGCATGCCGCAATAGGGACTCTGCTGTGCCTTGCCGTCGGTTGTTCCGTCGCCGGCCCAGCGCCCGGCCTCGGGCGAGGACCACTGCTGGTCGTTCGGCATGAATGGCACTTCGCCGACCTCGATCGCGCG
The DNA here is from genome assembly GCA_964617025.1 of uncultured Planctomycetales bacterium. Classification (GTDB taxonomy): domain Bacteria; phylum Planctomycetota; class Phycisphaerae; order UBA1845; family PWPN01; genus CAZMVY01. The sequence goes on from CAZTVU010000006.1 coordinate 7,433, forward strand.
GCCGTACAGGAGCGTCTGAACAACGACTTCCGCCAGATCCGCGAGGCGGGATTCGACACCGTCTGGTCCGACTATTCGACCGACGCCGACCTGCCCGTGTTGCGGGCCTGCGCACTCGCAAACGACCTGCGACTCGCCGCCGGTGATGCTGTCGTGTCCCGCTATGTGGAGACCGGAGAGCTCCCGCCCGGTGCCGCCTCACTCACATCGCTGACCGCCCCGAAGACCGCGACCATGACGCACGACCCCGACGTGGTCGTACTGCCCCCCTTCCCTGTAGACGACATGATCAATCGGGCACGCGAGGTCGCCTCACTACTTGCCCGCTCGAAGCCGCCGCGCGCGACACTTCTCGTCGGCCTCGCCGCCGACTCCACCCGCTACGTCGACGTGCCCGGTCTGTGGTATGTCCCCTGGGAGCCCGTTGGCCACGTTGGGACGACCATACGCCTTCCGCCGCGATCGCTTCTGCTGGCGGCTCGGAACCTGAACAACGACACGTCATGGTCGGAAACCGGCATCCGCCTGGCCTACTACCGCGGCCTGGAGGCCGGCATAGCGGGCGGCCTGCTCATCTGGCGATACGCGTCGTGGCCCGACGAGTCCAACGGTATCGCCGCACCCGACGGCCGAATCGACCCCGGCACATACCGTCTGCTCAAGTCCCTCGCGAAGCGCGCCCGCGAGTACGGCTCGCTCCTCTCCGGTGCCGCGCGTATCGACGACGCCCCCCCGCTGCTGGAGGCTCGGCGTCTGCAATGGGCCGCATATCGGCGTGACGGCCGCCGCTTCATCTTCATCTACAACGGGGACGACCAGCGATTTGCCCGCGGCACCCTGCGTCTTCCGTCCTACCTCGCCGGCGAACCCGTCGCGCGTATTGTGGCCCTCGACACAGGTACGCGACATACCCGTGCCGAGGGCCCGTTGACCATCCCCGTGCATGTCGGCCCGGCCGAGGCCGTGATCTACGAGGTCCACTGATCGACCGCACGCGACTCAGGGACGTTCACGGTCGTCCCAGCCCCCCTGCCCGCGCATCGGCCTGCGCGGCCCGTCCCAGTCACGATCGCGCCAGCGTTCCCACATCGGCGGACGGAACCGGGGTCCATCCGGCGGGCCGAATTTCTCCCACCGCCCGCGGAAGGCCGGCCGGTCGCCCGCAGGGCGCTCTCCGTCCCCACGGCGAGGCGCGGGCCGCAGCTCCCGCTCCGGACCGCCGGGCCCCTTCGGCCCCTCACGGTCCAGCGCCTCACGAACCTTACCCTCCACGAGCCGCTCGATCCGCTCCGCGATTTCTCGCTTGTGGCGCTCGAGGATGTCACGCACCATCCGCTCCACGAGCTGTTCGATCCGCCCCATGACCGCCGGCGGCGGGCCGTCGCCGCGTCCGGGGCGGGCTTTCGGGCCGTCAATCAGCGGACCCCCGGGGGGGCCGTCGCGCCGCTCGTCGCGATCGGGCTTCTTCGCCCTCGGCCGCTCGGGCATCTCCCTCTCGCGAGGCCGTTCACCATCCCCCCCCATCCGATCGAGGATCATCGGGAGCTTCCGCTCAAGCTCCTCGCGGTCGATCTTTCCGTCTCCGTCCGCATCCAGAACCTTGAACAATCGTTCGGCCGCCGGTCCCTTGCTCCGAGGTTCCGGATTGTCCTGCCCCCACGCAGCCCCGGCCGTCCCCGCGACAATCGCGGCAATCATCCACAATCTCATGATACGCACTCCTTTCGAAAAACAGGTCCTCGTTCAAGCCGTCCCACACCCGTTCAAACGCATACGCCCTTTGCTTATTGCCGTTCAGCGGGCACGGCGCGCGCCCGGCGCCGCGTACCGACACCCCCGAACCGGGTTGAAAACCTGCGATCCCCTGCTACTGTGGTGTCAGTCATGCCTTGAGGTCGAGCGTCCTCGCCCGCACTCGGCTTACGCGATCGAAACGTGGCCGGCCTGCGGCGCAAGTTCCAGAGCGACGGCGTGGCGAACACGAAGGCCCAAACGGGCGATGGCAAGATGAACGGGAAAGCTCCGGAGGGGGGCGATAGTCAGCCCAGCGTTTGCCGACCTTGAGATGCCGTTGTCCGAGCCCCGATAGCACGATGTGCAATGCTCAGCGCCGCCAAGGAGGTTCATGACATGTCCGGCAAGAACAAACCACAAACCAACGCACCATCAATCACAAGGCGCACATTCCTCCGCCGCACCGGCCTGGCCGTCACCGCCGGCGCCGCCGCACGCACGCGGATCGCCACCGCCGCCCTCGGTTCCAACGATCGCATCGGCATCGGCTTCATCGGTGTCGGCGGCCGCGGCACCAACCACCTCGACTACATCACCAGGCTCAAGGCCGGTGGGGCCAGGGTCGAGATTGTCGCCGTCTGCGACGCCTACCGCCCGCGGATGGAGCGTGCCGCCGCCAGGTACGGCGGCAAGCAGTACATGGACCACCGTGACCTCCTCGCCGATCCCAACGTGGACGCCGTCTGCATCGCCACGCCCGACCACATCCATGGCTTCCAGGTGATCGACGCCGTCCGTGCCGGCAAGGACGTCTACTGCGAGAAGCCGGTGACGCACTGGCGGCAGTTCGAGCTGACCAAGCAGATGGCCGCCGAGGTCCGCAAGTCGGGCCGCGTCTTTCAGCTCGGCGTCCAGTACATGTCCGACTCCGCCTGGCACCAGGCCCGCAAGCTCGTCAAGGACGGCCTCATCGGCCCGCCCATCCACGCCGAAACGGGCTACTTCCGCGTGGGCGACTGGGGCGAGCGCGGCATGCCGATCGACGACCCGAACGCCAGGCCCGGCAAGGACCTCAACTGGGAGGCCTTCCTCGGCGACGCACCCAAACGCCCCTTTGATGTGAGCCGTTTCTTTCGCTGGCGAATGTATGAGGATTACTCCGGCGGCCCGGCGACCGACCTCTTTCCCCACGCCTTCAGCCCCACCGCCTGGATCCTCGACGTCAAGATGCCCAGCCTGGTCGTGGCGACCGGCGGCAAGTTCCGTTACCAGGAGAGAGAGGTGCCCGATACGTTCAA
>CAZTVU010000006.1:10510-14329 GCA_964617025.1 uncultured Planctomycetales bacterium
ACGCAGGGCAACGACTACCCCGGCGGCACCCCGCGCGGGCCGCTTGGCCGCAGCCCGATCATCCGCGGCTGGGAGGGTACCTTGACGTTTGAGGGCCAGGAAATCCTTTTCACTCCGGCGGCCGAGTCGAAGAAGAAGCCCCAACGCTTCCGCATCGAACGAGCTGATGACGTCCTCCGCTTCTGGCAGGACTTCCTCGCGTGCTGCCGCGAACGCCGCCTGGAAACCTCCAGTCCTATCGACCTGGCTTACCACGTGCAGACGGCCATCCAGATGGCCGTCCTCAGCCTCCGCGAAGGCAAGGCCGCGAAGTTCGACCCCGCGCAGGAGAGAATAGTGCTATAGGGAACGACGAACGAAGAACACAGAACGATGAATCCAAACCGAAGCCCAGGCGCCAGCCCGGGGTTGCCAACACAGTCCCCCCGCGCCCCGGGGCCCGACGCCCACTCGCAACCCTGAACGCCGAACTCGCAACTCCCCCGGGCCTGGCAAATCGAACGATCAGTACTTGGCGCTTCGCACGAACGCATCGAAGGCCGCTTCGTTCTCGGCGATGGTCCTGGCCGGACCGGTCATCTTGACGAACCACGGCCCGTCGGGCGTATCGATGATCGCCGCCAGCATCCGCTGGTTCGGCCGCCCCTCGTAGGTTCCGCTGATGCTCAGAACCGTCACCTTCATCCCACCGACATCAAACTCGCTGGTTTTGGCAAGGTCCTTCGACGCGCGGCCGTCCGGCTGGGAGAACTGCCCGATCCACCGCTCGATGTTCATCTGCGTTCGGCCCCGCATGCTGGGGAAGCTCGACACGGCCACGAGGCCGTCGTCGGGGTCGTCGCCGACCCGCGGCAACCGATACTGCGCCACGCGCATCGGCGCCGGGGCCTCCTCCTTCCACCTGGACGGTGTGGTGAACTTCAGCAGTCGGCTGGGAACCGGCATGCTCGTCGGCGCATCGCCGCCGGACAGCGGCGGATGATTCGGCGGCATCACCATGCCGCTATGCGGGTCCATCGCCACCGGCGCGAGCAACCGCGCGGGCCGTGTCGCTGCGGAGGTAGTCGGAGGGCTGACCGCGGGCGTCGGAGGCCGGGGCGGCGGCGCGTCTGAGGTCTCGTCACCGCAGCCGCAAAAGCCGATGCCCAAGAACACCATCGCGCAGAGGCCGGCGATGCGACGTCTGCCTGTACGCCCGAGACGACCGTCATGTCCCGTAATCCATCCCTTCGGAAACCGATCCCGCGGTCTCATGTGTCCGTTCCTCCATCCACGTCTTGCCCCGCCCGCCGGGCCACGGCAAGGCTCATCTTCACCATCGTATACGCGCCCACCTGAATCAGCACGGCTCCTACCAGAACCAGGGCGCAGAACCGGTACGGCGAAACCAAACCGTATCGCTGACTGAGTTCGCCGCCGCCGATGGCGCCCATCATAAAGCCTGCCGACAGGAGCATCTCATGGATCGCCGCGAGCGCGGCCCGGCGGCGCCCTCCGGACACGCCGTAGTAGAGGCTGGACGAATACGCGACGCCGCCGGCCAGACCCGTGACGGTCGCAACGGTCGCCAGATGCCAGCCGCTGTCGGCAAACGCCAGAGAGCCCATCGCGGCCGCCAGGACCAGTTGGGCCCCCCACAGCAGCGAAGCGCGATAGTGCCAACGCTGCGTACGGCCGAGTGCCAGGAAGCAGATCATGTTGCCCAGGCTGAGCGTAAGGATGATCCGGCCGAACGCGGCGGGGCCGATGTGGAGCGACTCGGCCAGAAGCGGCACCTGGAATCGCTGAACGCCGGCCATGGCCGTGCAGACGACGACCGACACGCGCGCCATGAAGCGGAAAACGCCGGCATCCGGTCTCGCTACGAAGCCGGCGGGAAGCGGCTGTTGCCGACGGTGCCGCAAGGCATCCGGCTGCGGCTCAGTGACCAGGAACGTCAACAGCGCGCTCAGGACGAGGATGGCCGCCGCCGCCGCAAAGGGGGCAAGCGGGCTCAGCTCGAAGAGGCCGCCGCCGATGTAAGGGCCGACGACGAGCCCGCTACACCAGCTCACGTTGAACCACGACAAGCGCCGGTTCAATACCGCGCCCTCGCACGCGTGGGAGAGCCAGCTCATCAGGGGCGGCCAGACGGCGACCATAAGCACCCCGAACGCCGCCGCGCATGCGATCAGGGTTCCCTGGCCGGGGGCAAAGCCAATTCCCAGTGCGAGGAGCGCCTGGCCGATCACCCCGCAGATCAGCACGCCGCGCGGCCGGAAGTGATCGATCAGGGCCCCCAGCTTCAGGCAGCCCAGGGCGTAGCCGCCCATGTAGACGCCGCCGACGAGCCCCACGGCCCGAACCTCCGCCCCGAGGTGCCTCGCGGCGTATGGAAGCGCGACCACCACGATTCCGGCCGCCACGTCGACAACGAAGCCGATCACATACAAAAGCACCACGCGCCGCTCGCCACCCGATGCCGACGCAGCAATGGCCGGTTGCGATATCAGAATATCGTCGCGCTGCTCCATACGGGCCGCACATCATAGCGGACCTGATGACGGGCGGATACGGGTCGTCCTTTCGGGCAGGCCCGCGTCGGCGCGAAGAAACGGCCAGCGCGAGCCTTCGACGGCTCGCCTGGCCGTGGTTTTCCGTTATCCGAGGTGCTTGGGCCCGAAGAAACGTCAGGTAAGCATCGTCTCCTCGCCCGGCGGGGCCGGCAACCACCTCATCGTGGTAGTGGTAACCGTAGCGGTCCCGGTGTCGTCCTCCGCCAGCTTCTGGAAGAAGGCCTGGATAAACGTCGTCGCCAGCCCGGTCGCGGCGTCCTCGACTCCGCTGAGCACGGTCGCCTTGATCGTCGGATCGCAGCCGTCGAGGGCGAAGACGCTGCCCAACGCGAGCACCAGCACCACCCGGCACACGGACTGCATGAGACGGGAACATCGCTTCATTGCATATCTCCTGCTATTACCCTGCCGCCATCTTATACCGCGCGGCAGTCCGGTTGGTTACCTCGCATACGCAAAACGAGGAACCGGCCCATCGCTTTTTCAGGGCGCCGCACACAAGAGTCGGCGGGCAGCGGCGCACGGACCGGCCGTGTCGCCGGCAAGTCCAAGGATTCCACGGGCGGTGGTAACGGGTCTACCACTCGCGCGTTCGGTTTCCGACACCCCAAGGGAGCAAACACCAAGACACCCGCCATCCCCCATCGAAGTCGCGCCGAACCCGGCATCTGGTGCCCGCTCGCCGATAAACCGCGCCATTCACCCTCCGCCTCACGGCAAGTTGCTTATCGGCCACCTTGCGGGCCCTCGTCAAGTTCAAAGAATCGCCTTTTCCCAAGGCGAATGCAAATACTGGTCGCGAGTCGGCCATTCGTCCGATAATCCAAGAGGCACGACGGCAAATCGCGCGTTCTTCGGGGCTGTACCACGATGGCTCAGGGTGAGTTCCAAATGAGGCCAGCCGGGTGCAACCGCGCCAGCCTCAACCAAGCGTACCAAGTCCCGCCGCGACGGCCCCGCGACGCATACCGCGTGCCGCCATACCTGCTGACGCGGTGGCTCCAGCGCATAACGTCATTTCCAGAAATGCGTTGGGATCTTGTGAGGCGCTCGAGACAGCGGGTCACCCAAGGCCAATACGACCAAGAGGATCAGATTGACCGTATCCTGCCCGTTCTGCAAGCGCACCTTGTCGCACCCGAAGATTTTCACGACGGGCCCCCTTGACAGCGCGGCAAACCTGAGTATATTGATTCTCGTCGGTGACCATACGTGCGGGGCAACACCCGTTCCCATTCCGAACACGGTAGTTAAGACCGCACGG
>CAZTVU010000006.1:14402-17719 GCA_964617025.1 uncultured Planctomycetales bacterium
GAACGACCCGCGCTTTTTTTGTTTCTGCGGCGCACAATCGGTTCCCGCACGTTGGCCAGACGCCCGCTAATGTGCTCTAATAGCCCGCCTGAATGCCCGGACCCTGCTACCAAGCGGAGACAGAATATGCCAGAAGGGAAAGCTCGAATCGATCGTCGTGAGTTTCTCAAGGCCACTGCGAGCGTCGCTGCGGCGGGTGCCGTCGCTCCCGGCGTGCTCGGGGCGGAGGCCGCCGGAGCGGCCCCGGCGGCCGCGCAGGACCTAATCAAACGCAACGAAAACCCGGCGTTTGCCTATCGACGTCTCGGGCGGACCAACTTCAATTGCGGTCGCATCGTGGCCGGCTGGATGAAAGAGCCGGTGCTACTCCGAAAGATGATCAACGCAGGTGTCAATTACCTCGACACCGCCCGCGGCTACGGGGAATACGAGGTGGAGTTGTCGAAGCTGTTGAAAGGCGCCCGCGACAAGGTGTGGGTGACCAGCAAGGCGACCGATATCGCCGGGCACGCCAAGATCGACGAGGAAGTGCAGCGCCTTTATCGTGAGGAGATGACCCGGTTTCTTGGCGACAAGGTGACGGTCGTGGTTTCCCCCGGCCGCGGCAGGAAGCAGGAGAAGGAGTCGACGCGCGAGATTGAGACGGCGAAGGCCGAGCCCACCGCGTTTCTCGGTTTGTACAAGGAATGCGTCAAGAAGATGAAGGCCACGGGCGGGAAGCCCGATTGGCGGCCGCTCGGCAAGCGGATCGCCGATCTCTACGCGAGGAAGCTGGACGAGTCTCTCGGCCGCATGGGGATCGATTACGTGGATTGCTACATGGTCCACGGCATTGAGATTCCCTGGATCTTTCAGTGCCTGGAACTGTGGGAGGCGTACGAGAAGGCTCACAAGGCCGGCAAGGTGAAGCACTTCGGTTTCAGCACGCACACGCATCAGAAGGAAGTGCTGGCGGCGGCCGTCGAAGCCAACGCCTCCGGCCCTTGGAAGATCGACCTGATCATGCCGGGCGTGAACCCCGGCGAGGGTTCATTCCACTACTACCGCCCGGAGCTGGAGGCGCTGAAGAAGCAGGATGTCGGGATCGTCGCAATGAAGACGTCAGGGACGGTTCGGCACGCGTCCACCCCTCGCGAGGAAAAGCTCGCGGAGATGATGGACGGGAAGAAGCTGAACGAGTGGGAACGGGCGAAAGCGTACATGCTGCACGCGACGGACGGGCTGATCGACGCCTGCATCGCGAAGGTGGACAACGACGAGCAGTTCGAGCGAACGCTGGACCTGCCGCGGTTGAAGCTGGCGGCCGCGGTACGGCAGGAGCTCGAGGCCCTGGTGCGACTGGAGATGGCGGGTGCCTGCAGCCTTTGCGGTGATTGCACGACGGCCTGCCCGGAGGACATCGCCGTCGCCGACCTGCTCCGCTATCACGCCTACATCCATCAGTACGACGAACGGGAGATGGCGGCAGACCTGTATCGACGCCTCGGCTACGACCCCGGCAAGCGCTGCTCCGCCTGCGGACACTGCGCCGACGCCTGCCCGTCGTCGATCGACCTGTTGCGTGCGGTCCGGGAGGTGGCCGCCGCACTGGCCTGACGGCGGGGGCTTGGGCAACACGGCTGATTCGGGCATTGCCGGCCGGCAGATCGGCGGGCGATGCCCGTTCTTTTTTTGGCCGGCTTCCCGGCTCGCTCAAGGTGCGTCGGCGCCCTTGCCGATGTGAGTATAGGAACATGAGCGTCCTGGCGACGATTCTTGCGCGCGCGGGAAGCAAGGGGCTTCCCGACAAGTGCGTCCGGCCGCTGCTCGGTCGGCCGATGATCGAGTATACGATCGATCACGCCCAGCAGAGCACCTGCATCGACGCGATCGTGTTGACGACGGATTCGCCGCGCGCCGCCGAAATCGGACGGCAGCGGGGAATCTACGTGGTCGACCGCCCGCCGGAGCTGGCAAGCGACACGGCGACGGTCGACGCCGCCGCACGGCACGCCCTGGAAGCCTACGAGGCCGACCACGAGTACTACGCCGACGCGGTCGTTATCCTGTACGGCAACATACCGGTACGGGCGGACGGCATCATCGACCGCTGCGTCACGCACCTCCTGGCCAGCGGCGGCGACTCGGTGCGGACGGTGGCGCCCGTGGGCAAGATGCATCCGGACTGGATGCACCGCCTGGACGGCGACCGCATGATACAGTTCCGCGAAAACAGCATTTACCGACGCCAAGATCTCGAGCCGCTCTACTATCACGATGCGGCGGTGATCGCCGTGACCCGCGGCTCGCTGTACACCCCGCCGGCGCACGAAGAGGACTTTCACGCGTTCCTCGGAAAGGACCGACGGGCCGTGGTGCAGGGGCCGGAGGACGCGGTGGATGTCGATTCCCTGATGGATTTCTATCATGCCGAGGCGATCCTTCGCGTTCGAAATGAGACAGCCGGTGCGGCGGCGGCCGCCCAGCCCAATGCGCGACGACCCGTCCTCACCGGCGCCCTGTGCTTCGCCCATCACGGACGCCGCTGATGAGCCCTTCGTGCGGATCGGGGAGGCGGTGATCGGCGGCCCGGGCGCGTCGACGTACGTCATCGCCGAGGCGGGGGTGAATCACAACGGCGATCTCCAGAATGCGCTGGCCCTCGTGGATGCCGCGGCCGCCGCCGGGGCCGACGCGATCAAGTTCCAGGCCTTCCGGGCCGCGGCGCTGGTCACGGCAGACGCGGCATCGGCAACCTATCAGCGTGAGCGGGCGCAATCGGACAGGCAGTTCGAGATGCTTCGGAGGCTCGAGCTCAGCCCCGAGGCCTTTGCGGCGATCGCCCGCCGCTGCCGCCAGGTCGGGATCGAGTTCCTCGCGACGCCGTTCGGCATTGACGACCTCCGCATGCTCGTCCGCCTCGGCGTGGCGGCGATCAAGATCGCATCCCCCGACATCATCAATCTGCCGCTTCTCACAGCGGCGGCCCGAACGCGCCTGCCGCTGATCCTTTCAACCGGCGCCGCCGAGCCTGAGGAGATCGACGCCGCTGTGAACTGGCTTGACCGATACGGGGCCCGTGACCGACTCATCCTACTGCTGTGCGTCAGCAGCTATCCGGCGCGGGACAGCGACGCGAATTTGCGACGGATCGGCACCCTGGCGAAGCGCTACCGCAGGCCGATCGGATTCAGCGACCATACGCAGTCGACGGAAATCGGCGCGATCGCGGTCGCCGCCGGCGCGGTCGCCGTTGAGAAACACTTCACGCTCGACCGGCGGCAGCCGGGACCCGACCAGTCGTTCTCCCTCGAACCGGCGTCGCTCGCCGAGTTCAC
>CAZTVU010000006.1:17738-21982 GCA_964617025.1 uncultured Planctomycetales bacterium
CGTGCCGAGGCGATGCTGGGACGGGGCGAGCTTCGCGTCCTGGACGCGGAGCGCGAGGTGCGGTCGCTCAGCCGGTGCAGCGTCGTCTCAACCGAGCCGATCGCCCGTGGCGAACCGATCGACACCCGCCGGCTCACGGTCAAGCGCCCGGGGACCGGCATCGCGCCGGCGGACCTCGACCGGTTGGCCGGACGGATCGCGATCGTCGATATCCCGGCGGACACGCCGCTCCAATGGGAGATGGTGCAATGACGCGGCGGCCGTCGCGGCGCCGCATCTGCGTCATCACCGGCACCCGGGCGGAGTACGGCCTGCTTCGCACCGTCATGCGGGCGATTCACCGCCACCCCCGGCTCGAGCTCCGCATCATCGCCACGGGCATGCACCTGCTCTCACGGTTCGGGCACACGGTCGACGAAATCGTCGCGGACGGATGGACGGTCGACGCTCGCGTTCCGATGCAATCGGGCCGCGACGACGCAGCAGGCGAGGCGGCCGCGATCGGACGCGGCATCGAGGGCATCGCGAAAGCGTTGCGCCGGCTGGACGGCGACATCGTGGTCGTCCTGGGCGACCGCATCGAGGCGTTCGCCGGGGCGGTTGCGGGGGCAGCGGGGCGGCGGTGCGTGGCCCACATCCACGGCGGCGATCGCGCCCTCGGCGATGTCGACGACACGCTGCGCCACGCCATCACCAAACTAGCGCATATTCACTTTGCCGCGACCGAGGACGCCGCCCGGCGAATACGCCGGCTGGGCGAGGAGAGGTCGCGCATCTTCCGCGTCGGCGCCCCCGGACTGGACGAAATCCGCGCCGTCCGACGACCGTCGCAGGATTGGCTTCGCACGGTGCTGGGCTGGGACCGCGTCGATGGTTATGCGCTTGTGGCGCAGCATCCCTGCGGTCGCACGCCGCAGGCCGAGTACCGGGACATGATGGCGACGCTGACGGCGGTGCAGGATGTCGGTCTTGATGTCGTCGTCACGTACCCCAACAGCGATCCGGGGCATTCCGGCATCATTCGAGCGATTCGCGACGCGCACGCCGCTGCGCAACACGCAGGCCGACAGCGCTGGTTCGTCGCCCGGTCCCTGGGGCGTGACCTCTTTGTGCGACTCCTCAAGGCCTGCCGCGTCCTCGTGGGCAACTCCTCCGCCGGCATCATCGAATCGGCGACAGCCGGCGTACCCGCAGTGAATATCGGACCGCGACAAACCGGCCGCGAGCGGTGCGGACCAAGCGTGATCGACTGCGAATACGGCCGACGGGCCGTCGCACATGCCATCGGTCGGGCGATGCGATGTCGGCCCGCCAGCCGGGGCGTGTACGGCGACGGACACGCCGGACGGAGAATTGCGAGAATCCTCGCAAACATCGATATCGAGGCCGTGTCGCGACAAAAGCTGATCACCTACTGAAGCCGGATTTGGTTCTAAACCGCCCGTGCGCCACGTCCGATTTATCGGTACGCAGGTGACCTGGACACCCGCGACGGAGTACGGTTGTGGCCCCACAAACGACCCTGACAAGTCCGGAATCTCCGCCGATCGTCAAAAAGGCGATGTCGATGATCGGCGACATCGCGACGTTGCCCGAGATCACGGCCAAGATCATTAGTATCGTGGAGGACCCGCGCAGCACGGCTCGCGACCTTCATAGCTTGATCAAGGGGGATCCAGCCCTATCGGCACGCCTGTTGAAGGTCGTAAACTCGGCCTTTTACGGTCTGCCCGGTCAAGTGTCGACGCTCGATCGCGCCATCGTGCTGCTCGGTCTGGCCACGGTGAAAAACATCGCGATCGCGGCCTCGATCAGCCGGCTGTTCACCGGCACCCGCATCTCAGAATCGTTCACCGCCAGGGACCTGTGGCGCCACAGTGTCGCCGTCGCCGTCCTGTCGCGACAGATTCGCCGACAATGCTGCACTCAGCAACCGGATGCGGACGAAGCATTCCTCGGCGGCCTGATCCACGATCTCGGTCTTCTCGTGATTCGCCAGGCGTTTCCGCAGCAGCTCGCGGAGGTGATCGACCGCTGCGAGCAGACCGGCGGCACATTCTGCGCGGTGGAGGAGGAGGTCCTGGGGGCAAATCACCAGGCATTCGGTCAGGCGCTCGCTACAAAGTGGAAGTTCCCCAACCGACTTCGCGCCATCGTGGGCTATCACCACAACGTCCACACGCTCGCACCGGAACACCAGATGACAACACGGATCGTTGCGATCGCAGACACCGTGGCGTCACAGGAGAAGCTGGGGTTCCACCTGACGGCGGCCCACCAGACCCTGGATCCGGAGACGCTCAGCTCCGTTGACCTGGCCCCGGAGGCCCTTGAGGCGATGCGCGCCGAACTGGCGGAAAACGTTGCAGCCGCGGAATCGTCACTCAGCGAATAGCGCGGACAGAAATCCACAGACCTTCGCCGTTCATTCCTTTCCGCTCTGCAGCATTTTGCGAAGCACCGTGTGCAGAATCCCGCCGTTGCGGTAGTACTCGACTTCGACCGGCGTGTCGATGCGCGCGGTCGCCATGAATGTGCGGCAGGCGCCGTCCGTTGCGGTGACGCGGATCGTCAGGTCCTGTAACGGCTTCAGCCCGTCGTCCAGGCCCGGCACGTCGAACGTTTCGTGCCCGGTCAGGCCGAGCGACTCTCGCGTCCGGCCGTCCTTGAACTGCAGCGGCAGGATGCCCATGCCGACCAGATTGCTGCGGTGAATCCGCTCAAAGCTCTCGGCAAGGACCGCCCGGATTCCGAGAAGCGCCGGCCCCTTGGCCGCCCAGTCGCGTGAGCTGCCGGAGCCGTACTCCTTGCCCGCCAGCACCAACAAGGGCGTCCCGGCGGCCCGGTATTCCACGGCCGCATCGTAGATGCTCATCAGCCGTCCATCCGGAAGGTAGATCGTGACGCCGCCCTCCGTCCCCGGGGCGAGGAGGTTTCGAAGGCGAATGTTGGCGAACGTGCCGCGTGTCATGACGGCGTCGTTTCCGCGCCGCGAGCCGTAGCTGTTGAAGTCCTCGGGCCTGACGCCCCGCCGCTGAAGATACAGGCCGGCCGGACTGTCGGGCTTGATGGTGCCGGCGGGGGAGATATGGTCGGTGGTCACCGAGTCGCCCACCATGACGAGGACGCGGGCGCCAAAAATCGGCCGGATGGGATCCGCCACGGGCTTCATGTCCGCGAAGTACGGCGGATGCTGGATGTATGTGCTGTCCGGGTTCCATGGGTACAGTTCGCCGTCGGCCACCGGAATGGCGTTCCACAATTCGTTCCCCGCGAAGACGTCCGCGTATTGGCGCCTGAATTGGTCCGCCGTGACGCACCGACTGACGGCCGCGCGCACCTCCTCGCCGCTCGGCCAGATGTCGCGGAGATATACATCGCGGCCGTCGGCGCCACGGCCGATCGGCTCGGAGGACAGATCGACGTCCACTGTTCCGGCGAGCGCGTAAGCGACGACGAGCGGCGGGCTGGCGAGGTAATTCGCCTTGACGTGGGGGTTGACGCGGCCCTCGAAGTTGCGATTGCCGCTGAGGACGGAGCAGACGACCAATTCCCCGTCGGCAATCGCCAGGGCGATCGCCTCGGGCAATGGGCCGCTGTTGCCGATGCAGGTCATGCACCCGTAGCCGGTGTTCTGAAAGCCGAGCCGATCGAGGTACGGCGTCAGCCCCGCGGTCTTGAGATACTCCGTCACGACGCGCGAGCCGGGCGACAGGCTCGTCTTGACGTGCGGCTTGACGGACAGGCCCCGCTCGACGGCCTTCTTCGCGAGAAGCCCGGCGGCGATCATGACGGAGGGGTTGCTGGTGTTGGTGCAGCTCGTGACGGCCGCAATGACGACGGAGCCGTGGCCGATGGTCGTCCCGGCACCGTCTGCGTCGCGGACGACGACGCTCCGGCTTGCGGCCGCCTCGTCCAGACCGAAGCCGCGCTTGTCGAGCGGGGCTCGAAGAGCCGCCCGAAAGGCCCTCTTGACCTCCGTCAGCGGCACGCGGTCCTGCGGCCGCTTCGGCCCCGCGACGCACGGCCGTACGCTCCCCAGATCGAGTTCAATCAGGTCGGAGAACTCGGGCACGGGCGCCCCGGGCGTGCAGAACAGCCCCTGCTCCTTTGCGTACCGCTCGACCAGATCCACCTGCTCATCGCTGCGACCCGTGATCCGCAGGTACTCGATCGTCACGTCATCGATCGGGAAGAAGCCCATCGTCGCGCCGTACTCGGGTGCCATGTTGGCCAGCGTTGCC
>CAZTVU010000006.1:21992-55748 GCA_964617025.1 uncultured Planctomycetales bacterium
GAAGGCCGAGCGAAGCCAGGGCCTCGCCGTAGAACTCCACGAACTTGCCGACGACGCCCCGGGCGCGCAGCATCTGGGTCACGGTCAGCACCAGGTCGGTCGCGGTTGCCCCGTCGGGAAGTGCGCCGTGCAAACGAAAGCCGACCACCTCCGGCAGGAGCATGTAGATCGGCTGACCGAGCATGACGGCCTCGGCTTCGATTCCGCCGACACCCCACCCGACGACGCCGAGGCCGTTGACCATCGTCGTGTGGCTGTCGGTGCCGACAACGCTGTCGGGAAAGGCCACCATGTGCCCGTCGCTGCGGCGCGTCAGCACGACGCCGGCAAGATACTCGAGGTTAACCTGGTGAACGATGCCCGTCGCGGGCGGTACCACGCGGAAGTTGTCAAACGCCTTCTGTCCCCATCGCAGGAACTCGTATCGCTCGCGGTTTCGTTCGAACTCCTTTCGGATGTTGACGTCCAGCGCGGCAGCCGTACCGAAGGCGTCCACCTGAACCGAATGGTCGATCACCAGGTCGCACGGGACGCCGGGGTTGATTCGCCGGGGATCACCGCCCAACCGTGCAACGGCGTCCCGCATCGCGGCGAGATCGACCACGGCCGGCACGCCGGTGAAGTCCTGAAGAAGGACTCGCCCGGGCATGAACGGGATTTCGGCCTGCCTGGAACCCAGGGCGTCCCACCGGGCCAGCTCGACGACGTCCTTCTCGTGGACGAGGAAGCCATCTATTCGACGCAGGGCGCATTCCAGCAAAACCCGGATCGAGTACGGCAGACGATCGATTTGGCCGACGCCATCCGCGGCGAGTTTCTGAAGTCGATAGATGCGGACCGGGCCACACCGCGTCTGGAGCGTACCCTCCGCACCAAAGGGGTTTACAAGCGTTTGTCCGAGCATCGCGTCACGGCTCCTGGTAGTCATCCCACCCGGCTGCAACCGGGTGACGCCGCCCGATGATATACACGATCTCCGCGGCGAAAAAGACCGCCTCTAGGCAGGCCGACGCCAACGTCCTACAATGGAGTCGTCGGCGGTCGCGGATCGCCGCTCGTTGCCCCGGAACCGAGGTCGCATGATGAATCGTAAGAGTATCCATCGGGCCGCGCTGACCGGCTTGCTGTTGCTTGTGGCCCCTGCGATCGCCATCGAGATCGGCGATCCCGCCCCCCCACTGAAGATTGCCGAGTGGGTGAAGGGCAAGGCGGTGGACCTCAAGGCCGGCAAGGGAAAGAACGTTTTTCTGATCGAGTTCTGGGCGACCTGGTGCCCGCCTTGCCGGGCAACGATTCCCCACCTGACGGAGCTGCAGAAAAAGCACAAGGAGCAGGGGCTGGTCGTGATCGGCGTCAGCAACGAGAACGCCGAGACGGTCCGGGCGTTCGTGAAGCAGATGGCGGACAAGATGGAGTACACCGTCGCCGTCGACAAAGACGACGCAATGATGGACGCGTACATGCAGGCCTTCGGCATAGACACGATTCCTCACGGTTTCCTCATCGACAAGGCGGGCCGGATCGTCTGGCACGGCGGCCCCGGGCCGGAGATGGATAAGGTGATCGAGGACGTCCTTGCCGGGAAGTATGACATCGAGGCGGCGAAGAACGCGTCGAAGGCGATGAAGCTTCTGCCCGAGTATTTCCGCACGGTTCAACGGGCCGACAAGGCCAGGGACGCGACCGAGAAGAAGGACCTCCTGAAGAAGGCCCGTGAGACGGGCGACAACGTCTTGAAGCTGGGGGGCAAGTCGTCGGATCTGATGAACGCCTTCGCGTGGACGCTGCTTACCTCGCCGGAGATCAAGAACCGCGATCTGGACCTCGCGATGAAGGCCGCCAAGGCCGCCTACGACGCCTCGGAAGGCAAGAGCGCGGACATCCTGGACACATATGCCCGCGCCCTGTTCGACACCGGGAAAAAGGCCGAGGCGATCAAGATGCAGAAGAAGGCCGTCGACATCTGCAAGGACGAGCGGCTGCTGAAGGAGCTCAAGAAGGCGCTTGAGCGTTACGAGAAAGAGGCGACGGAGAAGTAGGCAGCGGGTGCGCCGCTCGCCGCGACGAGAACCTATCCGGATTCCGCGGCGACGGCGGGCGTACGCCGCTGCCAGTCGCGCACTCTCGCCCGCAGATCTCGCAGAATCGATTCCATCGCGGGATCGGTCGAGACATCGTTCATTTCGAACGGGTCCTTTTCCACGTCGAAAAGCTGCTCGCGGTGCGGCGTACGGCGCTGGATCACGTACAGGTATCGAAGGGTTCGAACGCCGTCCTCCTGATTCGTCTCGATGAACGCGGCCCCCTCCCCACTTGATTCGCCCTGCCCCCTATCGCGGAGGACGGACGCCAGCGACCGCCCCTGAACGCTTGATGGAATTGAGACGCCGCACAGATCCAGCAGCGTCGGCATTACGTCGACGAGGCCGACCACGCGGGTATCGATCACGCGGGGTCGGATCGCGCGCGGATATCGCACGATTAGAGGCACGCGGATCGCCTCGTCGTAATGGCGGTTCTTGTTGAACAGGTGGTGGCTGCCGAGCAGATCGCCGTGATCGGAGGTCAGCAGCACGATCGTGTCCTCCTCCCGGCCGGATTCGCGAATCGCATCGAGCACGCGGGCGATGCAGTCGTCAACAGCCGTGATCTGTCCGTAGTAGAGCGCGGTCAGCTCCCGAAGGGTCATTCCCGGAGGCAGGGGCCGACGGAATGTGCCCTTATGCTCGTAGTATTGGAAATCCCACAGGTAGATCTGGAACCAGTTTTCGTCAAAAGCGAGCCGGCCGTCGCGCCAGACGTTGTCGCGCAGGGGGATCCTGGCCGGATCGTACGTCGTCCGATACCGATCCGGCTGCTCGGCGAGCGGCATGTGCGGCGGCCCCAGCGACAAAAACAGAAAGAACGGTCGGTCGCGTCGCTCGCGGATGAATGCCGTGGCCGCCTCCGTCTCGTGATGCGGCCCGTATTCCTCGACGACGTACGGCTCGCCCTCGTTGCGGTAGTAGATCTGCCGATAGTAGCGGTGGCGCATCCGGGGGCGAAGGCTTCGGGCAAAGCCCAGGACCTGGGGCCGAGGAGCGAGGTGCCACTTGCCGACAAGTGCGGTGTCGTAGCCCGCGGCGGCGAGGACCTCCGCCAGCGTCGGGTCACGGTTGGTGGGCCGGCCGGGGCCGGCCTCCCGGTCCTGATTGCGCTGCACGCCGTTGGATCGCGCATACCGGCCCGACAGCAGGATTGACCGCGCGGGCGAGCAGACCGGGAAGTTCGAGAATGCGTGCGTGAAACGGACGCCTCCCGCGGCGAGGCGGTCCATCGCGGGCGTACGGACCACCGCGTCGCCGTAACAGCCTACGGAACACCAGCGAAGCTGGTCGGGAAAGAGGGTCACGACGTTGGGCCGCCGCGCGGGCCGAGTAAGGGTCTCCGCAGCAGCCACGCCGCAGACCAGGCCGAAGAACATCACGGACCCCGTCACGACACGCTCCACGCTGCGTACACACTCCGCCATCACAACCGCGAAACGCGATCGGACGATACGGATCCGCAGGTCTGACATGGGCTATGCTCCTTCTTCGATCCTCGCCTCCCACTCGGCATTGAGCGCCGCCAGCGCCGCCCGCAGGGCCTCGGCCTCGGACCGCAATGCGCGGGCGCGGTCCGCGTCGCGGTAGGCCGCGGGATCGGCGAACTGACTCTCGGTTGCGGCGAGTCGCTCCTCGTGCTCGATGATGGCGTCTTCAAGCTTCTGCAACGACCACCTCGCGTAGGGCGACGCGTCCGCCGCCTCACCGTCCTCGGATGCCGTCTTGCGCCGCCGGGGACGCGGAGCCGGGCGAATCGCCATCCGCGTCTCCTCCCGGGTTTGCCGCGCGGCCGCTTCCCGCTCGGCCCGTTGCCGCTCGTACGCACTCCAATTGCCGGCAATCAGCTCGTAGCGTCCGCGCTCGGGCAGAACCAGCAGCTTGTTGACGACGCGATCCAGGAAATACCGGTCGTGGCTGACGAGCAGGATGGCACCCTCGTACGCGATCAAGGCCTCTTCCAGGGCCTCCTTGCCGGGGATGTCGAGATGGTTCGTCGGCTCGTCGAGGATCAGCACCTGTGGATTGGCCCGCACCAGGCGGGCAAGGACCACGCGGCTCTGCTCGCCGCCCGAGAGGTCGCCAACCCGTTTGTACACGTCCTCGCCGCGAAACAGAAACCTCGCCAGATAGGAGCGGATCTCGCCCTCCTCCGAGGCGGTCCGCTGCGGCTGGATCTCGTCGATCACCCGGTGCTCCGGATTCAGCCCGGCGTGTTCCTGGTCGTAGTACCCCACGGCGAGACCCTCGAACAGGCGAATCTCGCCCGCATCCGGCCGGACCCGCCCCAGGGCCATCTTGATCAGCGTCGTCTTCCCCACGCCGTTGGGGCCCACGATTCCGATCTTTTCGCCTCGATAGATCTCCAAGTTGAAGTTGTCGAACAGGACGACGTCGCCGTACGCCTTGCGAAGGCCCTCGCACCGCAGGACCATGTCGCCCACCCGTTGCGTCGGCGCAAAGTCGATCGCCATCTTCCGGCGGGCGTGGCGCGGCTTGTCGAGCACCTTGCCGTCCCGCTCCATGCGGTCGAGGTGGAGCATCCGCCCGCGGGCCTGCTTCGCCCGCGACTTGTCGGCCTTGACCCGCTGGGCATACTCGCGCTGGTGTTCGAGCCAGGCTCGCTGTTTCTCATACTCGCGCTCGGCCGTCACCTGGCGGATCCGCTTGCTCTCGACGTAGTCGGAGTAGGCGCACGGATAGACGGTGATGCGATGTTCGTCGAGGTCGGCGATCTTCTGCACGACGCGGTCCAGCAGGTAGCGGTCGTGGGACACGATCACGGCCGCACCGTGGTAGCCGGCGAGAAACTTCTCGAGGAAGCGGGTCGCCTCGATATCCAGGTGGTTGGTCGGCTCATCGAGCAGCAACAGGTCGGCCTCCCGGAGCAACAGGCGGGCCAGGGCGGCCCGGCACTTCTGGCCGCCGGACAGGGCGGCGACCGGCAGGTGATAGTCGCCCGGCGAGAAGCCCAGTCCGCCCAGCACCTCGTTGACGCGGGTCTCGTACTTGTAGCCGCCGTCGGATTCGAGCCGGTGGTGGAGCTCGTCGTACTCGGCCATCAGCTCATCGAGCACCTCGGCGTTGTCGTGGTTCTCGGCGATCCGCCGGGCCACGTCGGCGACGCGCTGTTCCAGTTCGCGAAGGCTGTCGAATGTGCAACTGACCTCCTCGTAAAGAGTTCGTGAGGAAACAAGCGTCGGTTCCTGCGGCAGATAGGCGATCTGCAGACCGCGGGCCCGTGTCACGGTGCCCATGCCCGGCGCCATCTCGCCGAGAATGAGCTTGAACAGGGTCGTCTTGCCCGACCCGTTGGCCCCGACCAGGCCAACCTTCTCGCCACGGTGGAGAAACCAGTCGAGGTCGTGCAGCACGACATGGTTGTCGAACCCCACGTGAATGCCCTGAAGGGACACGATCGCCATGCGCTGATCATACGAAACGCTGCCCGGCAAAGCCAACGAGCTGACTCGGTTGCTCGGGGAATCCTTTGACCCGGTGACTCCCATCTTCCCCTTGAGACTCGCTCGGACCTGTCGCGCAGCGCTTGACACCACGAACCCCCCTTTTACGCTGACCGTGTGACGCCGATTGGTCGCCGTCGCGCCCGTCGCCAGCGCGATGATACACGACGACGATAACCCACGGGGCGCGCGCGATTCGACAAGCGTCCGCGCGCGACGCCATGTGCGTAATGAGGGATTGTCTCGATGACACGAAACCTAAACATCGCCATCGCTCTGCTGCCGGTCCTGGGCCCGCTTGCCGCACGGCCGACGTTCGCTCAGACCCATTCGCCCGCTCGCGCCTCCACCGTTCCGGCGTCCACCCGTGACGCTTCAGCGCCGGCCCCGGCATGGGAGAACGTGACCAGGGCGGCCGCGTTCAGCCCGCGGGACACCGCGGAGGGCGTGGTGTTTGGCGACCGAATGTGGCTCAGCAACGGCTGGCACTCGCCGAACGTCCTGACCCGCGACCTGTGGTGCTCCCGAGACGGCGTCAACTGGTCGCGAATCAGCGGCGCAACGCCGTACGACGGCTACAGCGAAATGGTGGTTTTCCGGAACAAGATGTGGGCCGTCAGGGGAAGCACCTGGTGTTCCGACAACGGAGCCGACTGGAAGAAGGTGGCGGACAAGACGCCGTTCGGTGCCCGAGGCTACGGGGAGCTTGTCGTACTTGGGGACCGGATGTGGCAGTTGGGCAGCGGCCCGGACGTCTGGAACACGGCCGACGGCGTGCATTGGGAGCGTGTGGCGGCGAAGGCTCCGTACGGCAATCGTTGCGCCGCGGCCGTGGCCGCCTACCAAGACAAGCTCTGGCTTCTGGGTGGGCGAACGCCCGGCGCCAACAACCCGCCCGAGAAGGGCTACAAGGACATGACCACACACAACGATGTGTGGTGTTCCGCCGACGGCGCGGTTTGGACGCGCGTGCTCGAGCACGCCCCCTGGGCACCGCGGCAGTGGTCCGTCGCCGCCGTCTATCGCGAGCGTTTGTGGA
This sequence comes from uncultured Planctomycetales bacterium, assembly GCA_964617025.1. Classification (GTDB taxonomy): domain Bacteria; phylum Planctomycetota; class Phycisphaerae; order UBA1845; family PWPN01; genus CAZMVY01. The sequence continues at coordinate 28,580 of CAZTVU010000006.1, forward strand.
TGATCGGGGGCCACGACAACGTCAACAGCCGGAACCTGGGCGACGTCTGGTATACAGCCGACGGACGTGCGTGGCGCCGGTTCGCATCGGGCACGACGTTCACACCTCGGCATGAGGTTACCTGTTACGTTTTCGATGACAGCTTGTGGGTCGTCGCCGGAAACGCCTGGCCGGTACAGAACGATGTGTGGCGCCTACGCCTGCCGTCGTCGTGGCGAGGGGAACCATGATTCCGTCGGAACACCGTCCCCTGGGCGTGGCAATCCTCGGCTTCGGCTTCATCGGGCGCGTTCACGCCTATGCGCACAGGAACATGCCCATCTACTACGACCCGCCGCCGCTCCGCACGCGACTTGTCGGTGTGGCCACCGCCCACGTGGAGACGGCCGCGAAGGCTCGCGACCAGTTCGGCTTCGAAGTTGCCGTTACGGATCAACTGGCACTGATTCGTCGCGACGACGTTGACATCGTCCACATCTGCACACCCAACTCCCTGCACCTTCCGGCCCTGCTGGCCGCCATGGAGACCGGCAAGCACATCTACTGCGACAAGCCCCTCGTGGCCACGGCGGACGAAGCCGATGCCGTCGAGGCCGCCCTGCCCGCTTACAGGGGCACCAGCCAGATGACCTTCCAGAACCGCTTCTGGCCCGCGACTCTTCGGGCGAAGCAACTGGTCGACGAGGGGCGTATCGGCGCCGTTACGCATTTCCGCGGGGCATACCTGCATGCGGGCAACGTGGACCGCAACCGCCCCCTCGGCTGGAAGGCCGACGCCACCCGAGGCGGCGGCGTTATCGGAGACCTCCTCTCCCACGTGCTCGACATCCTGTGGCATCTCGTCGGTCCACTCGAACCGATCCATGCCGTGCAACGGGTCTGGGCAACCGTGCGGCAATCGCTCGAAGACCCGACACGGGTGATACCCGCCGTGGCCGAGGACCTTGTGATCGCGACGGTCCGCTCGGGAGACGGCGCACTCGGCACGATCGAAGCGAGCAAGATCGCAACCGGGACAGAGGATGAGCTGCGTTTCGAGATCCACGGCGAGCGAGGCGCCCTGCGGTTCAACCTCATGGATCCGAATTGGATCGAGTTCTTTGACCAGACGAACGCCGATGCGCCTCTCGGCGGCGAGCGAGGCTGGCGCAGAATCGCCACCGTGAACCAATATCCCGCGCCGGGCGGCTTTCCTACCCCCCGGTGCTCGCCAGGGTGGCTTCGCGCACATATCGCGTGTCTGCATCAGTTTCTCACGTCGATCGCGCGTGGGGAACGCGGCGATCCCAGCATTCAACATGGCTTGACCATCCAGCGGGTTCTCGGCCGAATCGCCGACCTCGCCGGAGACGGAAAACCGTCTGCGATTTAGGCGACCGCCCCCGCCAAAGCAGTGGCCGTTCGACACCACTGACCCCCGGCAGCTCCCAGATTCTCTCGCGGTTGGCCGCCCCTCCTCACCAGATTGTGACGAATCCAATGTAGACCCGGTATGTAAGCCGCCGATAAACAAGAACGGGTTATCGGACAAGGCATCATCGACGGGGCTTGTCGATGCGGCCGTGCCCTTGGCGGCGAATGAGCCCTGCCGCCGGGTCTTATCGCGAGGAGACTGATCGCCAAGAAGACGAACGGTTGGTGGGTCTTTAAGCCGAACGTTCGCGCGGTCGTTTGATGAGCGTTCGCGTAACCCCCAGTGCGTCGAATTGCAAGACATCCATGATTTCGGATATTCGAAGGATTGTATTAACTGATCGCGCGACGTGGGTCGCACTCCTTTCCCTCCTCATTGCGGGCTGCCATTGCCATCCCGAGCGGATAGAGGACGACGGACAGGTGCCAAGCGAGTCATCGGAGGCTGTAGCTGATGTACCGACGTCGGCTGTCGCCGCCACAGGCTCGCCCATCAGCCTGTTCGGGGAATTTCCAGATGTCGCAAGCGTTCCTTACGAGCCCAAGCCGGCCCACCCCCTCCTCCAGCACACGGACTGCCCCGAGGGTGCAGACTTTGATCCGGCAGTCGATCCGAGCGGACGACGGCTCGCGTTCGCATCCACTCGCCATGCCCCGAACCCCGATATCTACATCAAAACGGTCGACGGTGCCGCCGTCACACAGGTGACTTCCGATCCGGCCGCGGATATTCAGCCCGAGTTCTCACCGGACGGGAGACGGATCGTCTTCTCAAGCAATCGGGGCGGCAATTTCGACATATGGGTCGCAGGAGTTGACGGGACTGATCCCACGCAACTGACGCACGAAACCTCTCATGAGGTGCATCCAAGCTGGTCGCCGGACGGGCGACGGATCGTCTACTGCAGTCTGAGCCCCCGTTCCGGGCAGTGGGAACTCTGCGTCTTGGACCTGCATCAGCCGGGCTTGCGCAAGTTCATCGGATACGGCCTCTACCCGCGATGGTCTCCCACCGAAGACCTCATCGTCTACCAACGTGCCCGCCAGCGCGGACAACGTTGGTTCAGCGTGTGGACGCTACAGCTTGTCAACGGCGAACCTCGGTATCCGACGGAGATCTCCGCGAGCCCGGACGAGGCCCACATCCTGCCGTGCTTCTCGCCGGACGGCGAGCGGGTCGCGTTCTGTGCCGTCGAGGACGGCGGCGGGCACCCCCTCGGAAAAGTCACGACAAGCCAGATCAGGATCATACGGCGTGACGGAGCCGACCCAATCCGTCTGACCGAGGGACAGGACAGGGCGTACAGCCCATTCTGGGCCCGTGACGGCCGCGTATATTTTGCGAGCTCCCGTGGCGGCAAAGAGACGATATGGTCGTTGCACCCGATAACAAGCGTTTCGGCAACCCGTCCGTCCGCCTCGGGAGCCGAGCTCCCCTATGCAGCCCGACCGGCAGTGGCATTGCCTGAAGCCCCCGGGAAAGGGCCATAAGTGCGGACCGTGCCGTGTTATTGAGTCTCAAGGCGGTCCGCAGAATGGACGAAAAAAGGAACGCACCCGGCGTTGGGGCCGGGGAAGGTCGAAGGGACAACGGTGTGCGGCCGAGGGCTTTGGTGGGAGGCACCCCAGGCCGGCGTCGGATGAACAACGGAGTGCGAGGCCGATCAGGGATGATCACCGACACGACAAGCTGTGGTCCTTTTCGCGCAACCGCGCGGCGCATCGAGGCCTTTCGGGGGATTCTTGTGGGGCTGGTCGGCGCAATGGGCGGCGGTTTGACGGGGTGCTCTCAGGGACGGCATGAAAATGACGGCGTCATCACGGCGTACACGGAGCCCATGACCCTCGCGGTGGCGCCTGCCATCAACTTCAGCGGGACGTCGAGCTGGGATCCGGTTCGCGTAGCCGATCTGATGGCGAGCGAGCTCTCGCAACAGCCCGGGATAAACGTCGTCGGGGTCAACCGGGTTTTGGCCGTTCTCGCGAGACAAGGGCGAGAGAGCATATCGTCGCCGGCCCACGCGATCGAGGTCTGCGATCAGCTCGGAGTGGACGCCATCGTGGTCTTCGCGATTACGGAATACGACCCGTATGACCCGCCGGTGGTCGGGCTTGCCGTCCAGTTGTACGGCCCGCGCCCCCGGGACCGGGGCTTCGACCCGGTGGCCGTTTCTCGGCAGGCAAGGCCGTTCGCCGCGGACGGCGCGGCCGCAGACGCGATGCGCCCGTGGTCACAGGTCCAGATCACGTACAACGCCGCGCACGAATCCGTGCAGAAGGCTGTGGAGCAATACGCCAGGCCCCGCGATGCCGAGCGCAGCCCTATGGGGTGGAGGAAGTACCTCGCAAGCCAAGAACTGTATTTGCGGTTCTGCTGTCACAGTGCGCTGTGCGAGTTGATGAAACAGGAACAAAGCCGGGTTATGAACGAAAGTGTCGCCCTGAGGGAGCCGACCCCATGAATGCAGTCCGGCAGCTGTCCTTGGTGAAGGGCCACGACCGCTACGTCTTCCGGTACGCGCCGGGGCGCGAGGCGGACATCATCGCGGCGTTCGCCTCGATGGCGTCCGACCCCAACGCGGATTTCGACTGGTTTGACGCAGCCGTATTGAGCTACCAGATGGGCCGTCGACTCGAGATGGAACTCGAGACAAGCTCCAAGTGACGGGTGCCGCGCTGGGACGCCCGGCCGTCCGTCTCGAGCCAGGTTGGTCAGGAAACTGTCGTTCGCCGCTGGTGTGTCCGCACTATGAATGAAAACCCATTGATCGAAGAGTTCCTCAACTACTTGCGGTATGAGAGGCACTTCTCTCCCCACACCGCCAAGTGCTACGCGGCCGACCTTCACCAGTTTACCGAGTATCTGTGTAGAGCGTTGCCGGCCAAGGAGGGCGCCGACGCCGGCGGCACGTACGCGCCGGGCAATGGCGAAGGAGGAACCGCCGTGGCCGTCGCCGCCACCACGACGACCTCGACCGCTGCGCCGGCTTCGGCCTCGCCGCGGGAGCTCCTGGCCAACGTGCAGACGGAGGTTGTCCGGTCGTTCCTGAACTTCCTCAAGGAACAGGACTACTCCAAGTCGACCACGGCCCGAAAGCTGGCCACGCTCCGCAGTTTCTACAAGTTTTGCCTGAAGCGCGGGCACGTTCAGGCGAATCCGGTCGCAACCATACGCACGCCCAAGCAGGAAAAGCGGCTGCCCCGCTTCCTCGAAGCCGCCGAGGTGCAGAAGCTTCTTGAAACGCCGGACACCGGCACCCTTCTGGGAGCGCGCGACCGCGCGATGCTGGAGACGATGTACGCGACCGGGGTACGCGTCAGCGAGCTTGTGGACTTGAATATCGGCGATGTCGATTTCGTCGGCGAGTGCGTCCACGTTCGCGGCAAGGGCAAGAAGGAACGCCTGACCCCCATCACACAGACCGGCCTCTCGCACATTCGGCATTATCTGGAGATGCGCAAGATTGATCCGCAGTCGCCGAACGCCGCGGGGCAGGCGTTGTTTGTGAACAAGCACGGGCAGCGCCTGAGCACGCGAAGCGTGCGACGCAAGCTCGACAAGTATCTACTGCAGTGCGGGCTCGACCCCTGCATCAGCCCGCATACGCTGCGGCACAGCTTTGCCACGCACATGCTCAACAACGGCGCCGACCTGCGGAGCGTGCAGGAGCTTCTGGGACACCAGTCGATCTCCACCACACAGGTCTACACGCACCTGGTAACCCAGCAGCTCAAGGAGTCGTACGACAAGGCGCACCCGCGCTCCTGAGCGGCATTTCGCGTAAGGGGATTCTCCCGACCGGGCGGGCTCCCCGCCCGGTCTTTTCATGGGCCGTTCGGATCGCCGGGCACCGCGAGGTCGAGCGCCCCGCGAACCGTCGCACCCGCGTCGGTTGACGCTCGCTTGAGCCCACCCTATCGTACCCGCCAAACCGAGAACACCGACGAGGAGCGACATGAATCTGGTAACGGGCGGTACGGGTCTTCTGGGCAGCCACATCGTCGAGCAGCTTCGAGTGCGGAATCGGCCGGTCCGCGCCCTGGTCCGGCCCGGCAGCGACACGCGCTGGCTGGAGACCCAGGGTGTTGAATTCGCCAGCGGCGACGTGACCGACCTCGCATCCCTGCGTCAGGCATGCAAGGGCGCAGAGGTCGTCTACCACTCCGCCGCCCGCGTGGGAGACTGGGGGCCGTGGGATGAGTTCGTGCGCATCACGATCGACGGCACGGCCAACCTGATCCAGGCGGCGGCCGAGGCCGGCGTCCGCCGGTTCATTCACATCAGTTCGATCAGCGCTTACGGATACGTCGACGGCGAAGGCCTGGTCGTGGACGAGACCGCCCCCCTCGGCGCGAACCTGCACCGTTGGGCCTACTACAGCCGCGCCAAGGTGGAAGCCGAGCGCCTCGTGTGGGCGGCGAACGAGGCCGGCCGCATCCGCGCGACCGTCATCCGCCCGAGCTGGCTCTACGGCCCGCGAGATCGCGCGACGATCGGGCGACTGGTTCAGGCCATCCGGACCGGAAAGGCCCGGCTGATCGGCGGCGGCGACAACCGTCTGAACGTCGTCTACTCCGGAAACGTCGCCGAGGCGGCCATCGCCGCAGCGGACACCGATCGCGCCATCGGAGAGGCGTACAACTGCAGTAACGACGGCGTGCTCACGCAACGCCAGTACTTCAACATGATCGCCGAGGCGATCGGCGCTCCACCCGTCACGAAGACCGTTCCGTACGGGGCCGCCTACGCCGCCGGGTTCGTGCTCGAGGCCGTCGGCCATCTCCTTCGGCTGAAGACGCCGCCGCTCGTGACGCGTTACGCCGTGTGGCTGCTCGGCCGCAAGAGCTTCTTTGAGACGCGGAAGGCACGCGAGCAACTCCACTGGAAGCCGACCGTCACCTACGAAGTCGGGATTCCGATGACCGTCCGCTGGTACCTCGAACACGCCGGCCGCTGACAGCACGGCCCGGTTCATCGCCCCGATCGGCGGTCTCCCCCCGGCCGACTCGTCACGATCACTTCGGCCGCGCATCCTCCCACGCCGGCACGATTCGCTGCACGGGCAACTCACCCCGAATGACACGGCGAAGACGGTCGGGATTTGACAGCGTCTCTCGGTTGGCGGCAAAGAACTTCAGGACGGCATCCCAGTCGCGAAACACGACGGCATGCAGACCGTACGTCTCCTTGGGTTTCGGATTTACAACGATCGCCAGCATCTGGCTGGCACCGTACGCATCGGCATCGTAGGCGCTGTTCCCGATTCCGATGAGGAGATTCGGCGCCCGGCGGCGGAGCTCAACAAGGAGCGTCCGCTTGGCGACGTCCCGGCGAATCATGGAGCGCAGGTCCGGCGACGTGAACAGCGGCCCGGCCGGGAAGCCCTGGGCCTGTAACCAGCCGCGCGTCTTTTCCATAAGGAAGCGGGCACGCGCAGTGACGTAGGCGATGTGATAGTCCTGAGACAGGTCGCTCAGAGCCTCTCGCGACCCGCGAATGGGACGCGAGCCCTCGTCCACGGGGTCGAGGATCAGGTCGTCATAGTCCGTCCGGGACACGGTGTGGTCGATGTCGACCGCAATGATCGGCCGGTCCGATCGCCAGGCAAACAGAGAACCCGTAGCCTGAAGCTCTCGGTCTCCCACCTGGGCCCGAACCTCGAACGTGGACGCCGGCTCCGCCGGAAGAGCGCACTTCACGACCGCTCGTCCGCCTTGCCCGGTGTCGGCGCGGCCGACGTCTTGCCCGCCGATCCGGAACGTGACCGGAACGCGCTCCACCTCCGACCGCAAGCCGAACAACTGCGGCCGATCCACGTGCGCGGCAAGCACCGTCGAACCCCCGTCAACCGACACGGCATCCGAAACGCTAAGGAACGGCGGTGCGCAGCCGGCAAGGGCCAGACAGGTGATCGCCATCGGGCCCAAACGGCGGCAGGGTCGGATTCGCATACGACCGTGCCCGGCCGCGAGGACAAGGTGCACCATCTCGGAACCGGTCATCGTCCACCCGCTTCCGCGACTCCCCTTTTTCGCGGCATGCGGGTATTCTATGCGCCGCCATGCCCGAGATGAAGACCCATCAAACCGCGGTTGTCCTGATTCCGCCGCTGGAGTTGTGGGAGCCCATTCAGCAGATCCGGCGACGGTACGACCGGCAGTTCAAGCGATGGATGCCGCACATCACGCTGCTCTATCCGTTCCGACCGGAGGCCATGTTTGCCGAGATTGGCGGCGCTTTGGAGAAACGATGCGCGACGATCGACCCGTTCGAGATCGAGCTCGTGCCCGTTCGCTTCTTTGAGCACAACCATCGCAGCTACACGATGTGGCTCTCTCCCGAACCCTCGGAACGCGTGATACGGCTTCAGGCAATGCTGCTCGAGTGCGCCCCGGATTGCAACGACGTGAACCTCTACGCCACCAGCTTCCTGCCCCACCTGAGCGTGGGCCAGGCGAGGAACCGCGACGAGCTTGAAGAACGAATGGAGCGCATCCGCACCTCGCTGGCCCCGATCCGGTTCACTGCAACCGACGTGGCGATGATCCGGCGCGGACCGGGACCGTCAGACCCTTTCCAGGTTGATCGCCTGATCCCCCTCGGCCGCGCGTCGGAAAACGCGCAAACGCGGCCTTCGCACCGGTGACGAAACCGGTTCCGCGAGGCGGCCGGTCGGCCGAACGCTACGGCTCCCGCCGGACGAACTGCTCATAGAGGTCCGCATAGCGTCCGCCCGCCTCAAGAAGCTCCCGATGCGTGCCCCGCTCCACGATCCGGCCCTGGTCGATCACGAGGATGCAGTCCGCGCGAAGAATCGTGCTGAGCCGGTGCGCAACGATAAACGTCGTGCGCCCCTCGAGGAGCTTTTCGATCGACCGTTGCACGAGCAGCTCGGTCACCGTGTCCACGGAGCTGGTGGCCTCATCGAGCATGAAGATGCGCGGATCGGCCAGAAAGGCTCGGGTAAAACAGATGAGCTGTCGCTGCCCGAAGGACAGGTTCGCGCCGCGCTCCCCCACCTCCGTCTGAAAGCCGTCCTTCAACGAGGCGATCACATCGTAGGACCCGATCGCCCGGGCGGCGCGGATCACGTCGGCGTCGGTTGCGTCGGGCCTCGGGTAACGGATGTTGTCGAGCACCGTGCCGCTGAAGAGGTAGTTCGACTGGAGCACGAGGCCCATCTGACGGTGAAGCGACTCGCCGGTGACATGGCGAATGTCGTGGCCGTCCACGAGAATCCTCCCCCGCTGCGGCTGATAGAACCTCGCCAGGAGCGAGATAATGCTGCTCTTGCCGCTGCCGGTCGGCCCCACCAACGCGATCATCTCGCCCGGATGACCCTCGAAGCAGATGTCGTGCAATACGGGGCGATCCGCCTTGTAGCCGAAGGTCACGTGGTCGAACACCACGTGCCCGGCGACCCACGGCAACGGCACGGCCCCGGGGACGTCCGTCACCTCGGGTTGGGTGTCGAGAAGATTGAATATGCGCTCCGCCCCCGCCATGGCCATCATGAGCTGGTTGTAGAAGTTGCCGAAATTCAGGATCGGCCCCATGAACCAGTCCCAGTACAGGAAGGCCGTCACCACCGAGCCGACGCCCGTCCGAATCGGGATGCCGCCGCTGGCCAGCAGGTAGCCGCCGTACAGCAGGATGATCATCTTTCCCGTCAGGCCGATGCCATGCAACAGCGGCTGATACAGGCCGTTGATGCGTGCCGCGTCCACGTTGTTCAGCGTGTTCAGCTCCTGCAGGGCGTTGAATACATCGAGGTTGCGCGACTGGCGGTGAAAGGCGGCGACCACGCGAACGCCGGTGATGTTCTCGGCGAGATTCGTCGAGACCCGTGTGTACCCTTCACGCACGACCTGGTGGGCGGCGCCGGCTCTCCTGCGATAGGCGCGATTGCAGAAGAACAGCACCGCCCCCAGCCAGGCCACGGCGGCGAACAACCGCGGTTCGGTCCAGAGGAGCATTCCGGCCGCCACGGCCATCATCAGGAGGTTCTTGACCACGGTGTCGATGCCCCACACGTTGATCTCGCGGAGGCTGTTGACGTCGCTCGTACACCGGCTGATCACCCGCCCGAGCTTCGTCTTGTCGTAGTAGCTCATGGAGAGCGTCTGCAAATGATCGAACAGCTTCCGCCGGAAGTCGAACTGCACGCGCTCGCCGGCATCGGTCATGATCAGGATCGTCAGGCGGTGGAGAAGGACGGCCGCCAGTAACACGATCGCCCAGAGCCCCACGAGGCCGCAGACATGGCGGATCGCCCCCGCTTCGGTCGGCATGGGCTCCAAGGTGCCCCGGACGTAGCCCGTTGCCTGGTTGACGATGGCGCCCATGAACAACGGGCCCTGCATCTCCAGGACGATCATCACCACGCCGAGCGCAACGCCCAGGGCGTACCTTCGTCTGTAGGGTTTCAGGTAGGAGAGCAGGCGCCGCACAAGCTTCCAGTCGATCGGCCTGTAGCGGGCCTCGTCTTCCTCCGTCGGGCCGGCGCGAAGCGACGGCGGCAGCGTGGCCAAAGCAGCCTTCTTGCGAACACGCGATGTCACAAACACCGACATGTCAGTCCCTTGTCGCGTCCGCTCAGATGCCCGACGGCCCCCCGGCCCCTCCGCCGGGTACGGCAGGCGATCCGCCGGCCGAAACGATCCGTTGCAGGTCCGGCTGTCCCTCCCGTTCCTCAACGTCGTCGTCAACCGTGTCGCCATAAAGCTGCACGGCCGCGATCTTGCGGTAGTGCCCGTCGCAGCGCATCAATTCTTCGTGGGTGCCGACCTGGGTAATACGTCCGTTTTCCAGCACGACCACGACATCCGCCCGCTGGACCGTGCTGATTCGATGCGCGATGACGAATGTCGTTCGATCGGTCATGACGTAGTCCATGCCCCGCCGAATCAGTTCCTCCGTCTCCGGGTCGATCGCGGCCGTCGCGTCGTCCAGGATCAGGATTCGCGGGTTCGAGAGGATCGCCCGGGCGATGGCCAACCGCTGGCGCTGGCCGCCCGACAGCGACGCCCCTCGTTCCCCGAGGATCGTGTCGTACCCGCGCGGCAGGCTCTCAATGAACTCGTGCGCCTGCGCGAGCCGGGCCGCCACCTCGACCTCACCGCCCCGGACCCAGGGCCGGCCGTAGGCCACGTTGGCCTCGACGGAATCGCTGAAGAGGAACGTCTCCTGAAACACGTAGGCGATCTGGGTGCGCAGGCTCTCGAGCGTCACCTCGCGAATGTCGACGCCGTCCACGAGAATCCGCCCGCGCTGGGGATCGTAGAAGCGGGCGATCAGGTTCACCAGAGTCGTCTTGCCCGCACCGGTCGGCCCGACGATGGCCACGACCGTGCCGCCGGGGACGTTCAGGCTGATGTCGTGCAGCACGGGCCGGGCCGGGTCGTAGCCGAACGTGACCCCCTCAATCCGTACCGCGCCGGGTCCGGGAGGCAAGGGCCGGGCCCCGGCTCGCTCCTGAACGGTCGGCGCCGCCGACAGGATCTCGTACAGCCGCCGAGAAGAAACGATTGCGTTCTGGTACTGGTCGTTGATCACCGCCACCTGCTGCAACCGCCCCAGGATCGCCCCCATCGCCCACCCGAGCATGAGGATGTCGCCCGGGTCCAGCCGGCCGCGGATCATCAGGATTCCAACCGCAAGGAACAGCGAAAGGTGCGAGGCGATGGCGATGCCGCGGATCACCGGCGTGAAGTTCGCGAAGAGACGGATTCGCCGCATCACCCGCTGGAAGAAAACGTCGCAGTTGTCGCGGTACTTGCGGATCTCCTGTTGCTCCGTCGCAAACGCCTTGACCACGTGAACGCCGGCGATGTTCTCCGTAATGATTGATACATTCCTGTCCCCCGCCTCCATCACCGACTCGAGGGCCGGCTGCGCCTTGCGGCTGAAGCGGAGGATGTACCACGTCCAGATCGGCAGGGGCACCATCGCCAGCAGCGCCACCCAGGCCGACCGCGTCAGCAGAAGCGCGATACAGCCGCCGACGATCAGGACGATCTCGAGCGTCACGAGCACCGCCGTGTTGACGAAGGCGCGAACGTTTTGCAGATCGCTGATCGCACGGTTGATCAACTCGCCCGTCGAAACGGCATCGTGGAATCCGAAGCCCACCCGCTGCAGTTTGTCGTAAACCGCCTCGCGGATGTGGAATACCATCTCCATGCTAAGCTTCGCGTTGGCCACTTCGCGCAGGTACGTAAGCAGGCCGAGGGCGAACGTGTAGCCGACGAGCCGCACCAGGATCCGGCGCAGGCCCGCGACATCCTCGCCGTCGCCGCGAATCCACCGCCAAAACCCCTCTCGCACCGCGGATTCGCTGTAGTGCACCAGCTTGATCTGAGTCACTGCCTGGGCCGTCTCATAAACCGTGAGGATCTCCGCGGCCGTTCGCAACGCCAGATACAAACATGCCAGCGCGACCAGGGACTTGACCGGTCGCAAGAAGCCGAACATCCACCGGAGCAACTGCCGGTTGGATACGCCGGGCAAGCTTGCGTCTTCGGGCCTTTCCCTGTCGTACCGGCTGGCCATGGAAAGCAGAAGGTGACGACGCCGCGGGGCCGCCCCCGGCCGTGCCTCCCGCCTTCGGGAGGCACGGCAAACCCACCATGATAACCCGCAACGCCGCGAATTCCAGTTGGATTCACCGAGTATGAGACGATGCCGGTCGGCACCGGGGGCTCACGTCGGCATCGCGAACCATGCGCGGGAAGGCATGCAGCCCGCGGCGATCTTGGCAAGACCCGCCGGTGCCCCCCTCGCCCTTACTCACACAATCGCCGGAAATGCAGCTCGTCTTTGAGTCGCTCCAACATCTGGAAGACGATCGGGCAGGTCGCGGCCCGCTCGAGGATCGCCAGGCTGTGCGACCGTACGTCGCTGCCGATGTAGGGATAGCCCCGGCATGGCTCCGGCCGACACGGGTATACGGTACATGCGGTCCCCTCCTGCAGCGGACAAGGGCCGACGTCGAACGCAGCGTCATGTTCGTCGGTGCGGCGGACGTAGCGTCGACGAAACTCCGACTCGGCCATCCCCTTGCAGCGTGCCATGGCTGCGATCTCTTCATCCACCAACGGCACAACAATGTCCCGACAGCACGCGCCGCAGGACAGGCAGTCGATCCGCCTTGCCGCCTCCTCGCCGAATCGCCGTGCCAGCGTATTCAGACGGGCGTCGGAGATCCGCGAGCAGGACGTGAGGAACGTGCGGAACTGCCAATTCTCCTCGCGGCGCTCGGCCGCCAGGCGAGCTACGATGGCAGGATCCGTCTCCATTGCACGATGTCCAGACCCGGGGTTTCCGATGTTGCGAAACGCAACGCCCGGGGGTCCTCTGATGCCGCGTGCAATCGGGCCACCGGCCTGAACAGGCGCGCGGGCCGTTCATTGCGCCCCGGCGAGCATCTCATCCACGCGGACGAACTCATAGCCCCGCCGCCTCAGCTCATCGACGAGCCCCCCGATCAGCGGGTGCATCTTGTCGGTCCGGCCGGGCCCCGACCCCAGGTGCAGCAGCAGCAGGAAACCGTTCAGACCGTCCGGTTGCGAAGCCTCGTACTCCAGGATGCCGTCGCGAATCCGCTGCGACGGCAGAAACGCCCGGTGGTCGTCCGGCGCCCAGTCGGCGTTCGACCGCGTCCCCGGCGTGAAGTTGAACAGCACCAGCCCCCGCCGCCGGCTCCACTCCACGATCTCCTCGTTGTACCACTCGTACGGCGGGATGAAGAATCGCATTGCCTCCCTTGGAGGACCGTACGCGGACAAGTCTGCGAGGTTCTTCTCCAGATCTGCCACGAATGCCGCCTCCGTAATGAGCGTCTTGCCCCGGTCTTCCCACGCGCAATACAGCGGATGCGAGTCCGAGTGCGGCCCCAGATAGTGGCCCTCGGCCACCATCCGCCGCAGGTACAATTGATGCCCGGTGTTCCGGATGTAGTCCCCCGTCACGAAGAACGAACCGCGGACGCCCCGCTCGCGAAGCGCGTCGAGGATCGTCTCCGTCCCCTCGCCGAAGTCCCCCCCGGTGAAGATCAGCGCGATATGCTTGCGGTCCCGCGGACCGCGAACGATCCCTCCGTGATCATAGCTGAATCGGCCCACGCCGCGTTCCTCCCATCGGCCCGCGGTCGATCGGCAGCCCGCCGCCGTCCCCAGCAGGCAGATGGCCGTACCCACCGCAAATCGCATCCGTACAGCCCGTTCGCTGCTCATATCGCGAGCGCACGTATAGCCGAAGCCCCGCCGCACGCACAATCCCCCTACCGGACGCCGTCGAGTAGGATACGGCCGATGCCGACCGGCGACCAACAAGCGCCCGACCGTACCCCCGACGGCCGCGCCCCCCGGCGCCGCCCGCGATACCGCGGCACGCACCCGCGCCGCTTCGACCACCGCTACAAGGAGCTTCAGCCGCATCTCTATCCCGAGATCCAGGATCGGGTGCGTGCCCGCGGCGGCACGCCCGCCGGGACGCACGTGCCCGTCCTCGTTGCCGAGGTGCTCGACTGCCTCCAGCCCGCACCGGGCGATGTCGTCGTCGACTGCACCCTCGGCTACGGCGGCCACGCCATCCGGTTCCTCGATTGCATCGGGCCCACCGGCCGCCTCGTCGGCTTCGACGTCGACGGCCGCCAGCTTCACCGCACTGCCAAGCGGTTAGCGGCGGCGACGAACCTCGCCGTAGAGCCGCACGCTGCCGGCGCCCGCGCGAACGGCCTGCGCATCGGCCCGCGCATCCATCTGTACCACGGCAACTTCGCCGGGCTCGGCCGCGCGCTCAAGGATCTCGCCCTCGCCGGCTTCGACGTGGTATTCGCCGATCTCGGCGTTTCGAGCATGCAACTGGACGACCCCGCCCGCGGATTCAGCTATAAGCACGACGGACCGCTCGACATGCGAATGGATGACCGCATCTCGCGTACCGCCGCGGATTGGCTGCGCGAAATGTCACGCGACGAGTTGTCGTCCGCCCTGCGCGACCTGGCTGATGAGCCCGACCATGAGCGGATCGCCGATGCCGTTGTGCGTTTCCGCGAGCGGGAGCCGATCACGCGAACGGCTCAGGTCGTGCGCCTCTGCCTGGATGCCAAGCACATCCCCTCTCGGCCGCGAGCGGATGTGACCGGAACGCGTCGCACCCTGCATCCGGCCGCCCGCGTCTTTCAGGCACTGCGAATCCTCGTGAACGATGAGCTCGGCTCGCTCGCGCAGTTTCTACGGTCCGTGCCGTACTGCCTTCGCCCCGGCGGACGGGTCGGCGTCATCAGCTTTCACAGCGGCGAGGACCGCCTCGTGAAAAAGGCGTTCCGCGCCGGCCTGCGAGAGGGCATCTACGGCGCGATCAGCGAGAACGTCATCCGCCCCGGCCCGCGAGAGCGGCGAGACAATCCGCGGAGCGCGCCGGCAAAGCTCCGCTGGGCACGAGCACGCGCCGACGCACCGTAGAACCGCTCCGCCGATCTCTATCCTGGAGGCCAACCGCTGCCCCGTGAGGCGTTGAGCCGCCGGGCCGGTTATGCCCTCCGGCCCCGGCAGCCGGGGGATCCTCCGCGGAATGAAGGGAGACGGCATCAGCCCTGCCGACACAGGCGTAGCATGCATGTTCATTTCGTGCTACGATCCGCAACGTGTTGCGAACCGGCGGGCGGCACGCGATCCGAACGTCCGGACAACAGGTGTGCCCGATACGTCTGCGGTCGCTCGTGACGGCGACACGGGCAATCGGGTTACTGACCGTCGCGCCCGTGTAACCGTGGAGAATCTGCCCATGCATCCCAACATGCGTCTATTCGTAGTCGGGGCGCTCTGCCTCATCGGGTCGCCGATGGCGTCCGCCCATTTCAACGTCATGCTGCCACAGGACTACGGACAATGGTCCGCCCGCAGGGGCGAGTCGATATCCTGCCGGCTCGTCTGGGGCCACGGGTATGAGCACGCGTGGATCGATGCGCGGACGCCGGCCGAACTGGTGGCGATTTCGCCCGTCGGCAAGCGGACGGACCTCATGCCGGCGCTCAAGCCTACGAAGGTCGTGGCCGCCGACGGCAAGGCGTGCGGGGCGTTCGCCTTCGCCTATCAGCCTCAGGAGCGCGGCGACCATGTGTTGGCCCTCAAGGCCGCGCTGCTCTGGGACGCCGACGACGGGATTTTCCTCCAGGACTATGCCAAGAGCATCCTTCACGTACAGGACAAGACCGGTTGGGACCGCCGCGTCGGCCACAAGTTCGAGCTCGTCGCGCTCAATCGTCCATACGCCATGCTCCGCGGCCAGGTGATCCGCATGCTTGTTCTGTACGACGGCAAGCCCCTGCCGAACTGCGAGTCGAGATCGAGCGGCTCTCGCCGGAGGCTCCGAAGGCGTCCGACCTGCCCGGCGAGGAGTTCATTGTGTTCGAGGCCCGAAGCGATCCCGGCGGTGTGGTCGCGTTCGGGCTTCATGAAACGGGTTGGTTCGCCCTGACCGCAACTCACGAGAGCGGGCAGGAGATCTCGCAGGACGGTCACAAGGGCAAGCTGGTGGAGCGGGCGACACACTGGATCTGTGTCGTGGAGCCTCCGCCGTCGGGAAACGCGAAGAACTGAGAGAGGAGCGGGCATCGAGCTGTCATGCACATTTCCGACGGCGTACTGGCTCCGGGCATCCTGATCGCCGGGTATGGCGCGGCCGCGGGCGCAACGGCGTACGGTCTCCGCGGGCTGCAGGATCGGGACTACCCGCTCGTGGGCGTGATGACGGCGGCGTTCTTCGTCGCCAGCCTCATCAGCGTACCGGTGCCCCCCACCAGCGTGCACCTGACGCTCAACAGCCTGGTCGGCATCGTACTGGGCCGACGATGCTTTCCGGCGATCCTGATCGCCCTGCTGCTTCAGGCAATTCTGCTGCAGCAGGGCGCCATCAGCACGCTGGGCGTGAATACGGTGATGATGGCCGGGCCCGGCTACCTCGCCGGGGTCTGGTTGCGCCGGGGTCTGCGACGGCAGCGGTCGGGCCGACTCGCCTTCGCCGCGGTTCTGTTCATCACGTGCACCTGCATGGCCGGAATGACCGGGAATGTCATGCGGGAGATCGGTGGGGTGCAGGCCGGCGTGGAATGGTTCGCCGCGATCGCCTGGGGAGGGGCCGTCACGGCCCTGCTGCTGGGCGTCGAGCGGCTGCTGAAGGGCGGACCCCTGTTTCGATGGGGCTTCGCCGCCGGCGCGGCGGCCGTCCTGATGTCGGCGGCGGCGCTGTTTGCGCTGCTGGCCTTTGCGCCGCTGGACCGGGCGAGCGAACGGGACGCCTTTCGCAACATTGCGAGATTCGCGTTCGTGGCCCACGCGCCGGTGATCTTCGTCGAGGGCACAATGGTCGCCCTGGTACTGCGGTATGTCGTCCGAACCAAGCCATCGCTGCTGGGCGACGCGGCGATCGGCGGGTTTGAGTGACCATGGACGCGAAAACGCCACCCTATCGGCCTGTCGGGTCCATGTCGTCGAACAGGCGTTCGCGCAACGCCTGGCGCATCGCCTTCGCCGCCGGCATCGCCTTCGGATGCCTGGTCGCGCGGCCCGACACGGCCCGAGCACACCGCGTCAATGCCGAAGCCGTGGTGTCCGACGACGGCGGCACTGTTCGCGTGGAGGCATGGCTGAGCGGCGAGAGGACGCCCCGCCAAGGTACTGTCATTGTCCTGCTGCCGGATGGCCGCGAGTACCTTCGGGGGACGCTGGACGACGGCGTCTTTCAATTCACCCCCGACCGACGCGAGCGTTTCGCGTTCAACGTACAGCTTGGCGAAGGGCACGCCAAGACGTTTGAGTTGCCCGAGGACCAGTTCGCCCGGCTTCGCGCACGGTCCGCAACGGCGTCGCAGACGCCGGCCAAGGCACCGACGGCCACTCGATCCGCATCGTTTACACAGGCGCATCGAACCGCAGGCGCGGCCCAAAGCGACACGGGCTGGCGCGTCCTGTTGGGGCTCGTGACCATTGCCGCTCTCGTCGCGCTTTCGGTGGCGCTGTCCACAAGCCGCCGGCTGCGGGAGCTCGAAAAACGCCTCGATCGGCCGAAGGAGCCGCCCGATGGGCCTGCGTCCCATTGATCTCGACCCCTTCGCGAACCGCCCATCGCCACTGGCCCGATGGGACCCTCGCGCCAAGCTCCTGGGGCTTGGAGGGTTGATCCTCGTCCAGGCATCGCTTTCGACGACCGCCGCCGCCGCGATCGGACTGGGCGTGTCGCTGCTGATCCTGGCCGCCGCTCGGCTGCCGATCGGCTTCTGTGTCCGGCGAATCGGATCGGTCGGCCTCCTCTTGTTGCCTTTTCTGATCCTGCTCCCGCTGCTGGGCAGCGGGCCGGTGCTCTGGCGGATCGGCCCCGTTGACATTCGAGCAGGCGGCGCCGAATTCGCGGGGATCATCGCCCTGCGGGCCGGCGGCATCATGGCCCTGGCGCTGGCCTTGCTGAACTCCGCTCACCTCGCCGACACTCTGTGGGCCGCGCAATCGCTGGGTGTGCCGCGTACGCTGGTGCAATTGGCCCTCCTCACGCTCCGCTATATCCCGATATTGACGGAGGAGTACATCTCCACGACGACGGCCGCGCTTTGCCGCGCTTTTCGACCGAGCCCCACCGCCCACACCTATCGGACGACCGCCAACGTCGCCGGCGCCGTGCTGGTCCGCGCCCATCGCAGGGCCGAACGCGTCTGGCAGGCGATGGCCTGCCGCGGCTTCGCGGGCCGGATGTATCCGCTGCGATCCTGGAGAATGACTTTCGCCGATGCCTCTGCGACAATGACCGCGTGGCTCCTTGGAATACTCCTGCTCACCGGAGACCGCTGGCCGTGGGTACTGGGCCTCATATAGTCATTCAGGACCTGTCCTTCTCTTACGACGGACGCACGCCGGCGCTGGACGGAATCTCGCTCGCGATCGACGCAAATGAGCGCGTGGGTCTCGTGGGGCCCAACGGGGCCGGCAAATCCACGCTCTTTCTCTGCCTGAACGGCGTGCTGCAGGGGTTCAAGGGTCGAATCGAGGTCGACGGCCTGTCACCGGCGAACGAACGGCAGCTTCGCGAACTCCGTCGCCGGATTGGTGTGGTGTTCCAGTCGAGCGATGATCAGTTGTTCAATCCGAGCGTTCTCGACGACGTCGCGTTCGGCCCCCGGAACGTGGGCGCCTCGCGGGAGGAGGCGATGCGAGTGGCAACCGAGGCCCTTCATCGCACCGGCATTCCGGCCGAGCTGTACCAACGGCCTCCCAACCGCCTCTCCAGCGGTCAGAAGCGGCGCGTAGCGCTCGCCGGCGTCCTGGCCATGGCCCCGGCCGTCCTGCTGCTTGACGAACCGGCCAGCGACCTCGATCCCCGCGGCCGCTCGGAGCTGATCGATCTGCTGGACCGCATCGGCGGCACGCAGGTCATCGCCGGCCATGATCTTGAAATGATCCGACGGACCTGCCGCCGCGTGGTCGTGCTGGACGCCGGCCGCCTGGTTGCAGACGGCGCCACCGACACCATTCTCAGTGACGAGCCCCTGATGAAGGCACACGGCCTGTGCGTGCCGCACTCCCTGAAATGCTGTCACAGCCACGAACAGCCTCACGCACATGTCGCCGCGGACCACCCGGCCCCCTGATATCGCCGTTCTCACGGACGGGTCGTCGGCAACGTCGCGGGCGGGCGGCTGCCGGCCCGCGAGAGGACGTCCCACAGCGGACCGAGCGGCAACGTGAGCCGCACGGTGACTTCGCCGCCCGCTCCCGAAGCCGCGAAGCCGAGTTCGCGCATGCGACCCTCGAGGCCCGCAAGATCCTCGGCGAGTTCCGGATGCGCCAGAATCACGTCACGCACGCGACGCCCGTCGGGGAGCACCAGATCATCGACCTGCGACCACATGTTGCGCATCGCGTCAAGCCGCGCGCGGCCCACCGCAACCTGTTGGCGCACCTCCGGCCCCTCCTCATCGGTTTCACGGCCCGGGCGCCCGCGGCCGATCGCCGTCAGCGTTTCGGTGGCCCACGTCGGCGTCTCCGCGGCCCATCGGCGGCCGGGCCACGCGAGCCGCGGCGGAGGAGGAATGCCCACGCCCTCGACGGCGATCGGCTCCGCCGGCGCAAGCGCCGCAAGGCCGTCAAACTGCATCTTCGGGAAGCGGGCCGCCGCCGAGACGTCGGCAGCCGCCTTCGAAAGCAAGTCTCCCAGCGACGCCGCCGACAGCGACACCGGAAGCCTGCAAACGCCGACCGGATCGTACACACCCTCGCCCCCCAGCCCCTCCTGAAGCCGCCGCAGGAAGGCGTCCTCGAGCGCACCGTACAGGTCAAACACGTCGCCCAACGACTCGGTCGAGCTCAGCCGCAGTTCCCGACATCGAACCCGCAACCGCTCCGCGGCATCCGCCGCCGCCGCTTCCCGGGCACACGCGAGGGCTTCCGCCGGCAGGTGCTCCCAACCCGCGGGCATGTCCGCCGCGTCGCCCCGTCGCTCCGCCCCCCGAGCCGTGCCTGAGGCCGATAGCCTCCGCCGCTCGGCGCGAAAACTCCACTGGCGGATCTCTTCCAGCTCCTCCGTGCCGACGAGCGCCTCCTGGTGGAGGCGTCGCGCCCAGGACCGGGCCAGCTCAGACACCACGACCGAAACCTCGACACGACAGAGGCCCGCATCCGCCGTGGAGAGTACGCGAGTCTCACGCAGGTCGTACGCGGTGCGCCGCAGCGCCAGGTCAACGCTCGTCCGGCTGCCGATCCAATCCGTAACGGTCTGCCGATCGGTCATCGGGAGCCGCAGCAGACGCACGACCAGCTCACTGAACGCTTGCGACGCGGCCTTTCGCTCGCAAAGGTTCGTCGGCCGCGAGGTGGGCTCCGGCTGCGCCGGCGCGCGGTAGCTCAGCCCCACAACTGTCACGACGGCTACGAGGACGGTCCGGCGTTTCACCATCGGCTAACAATAGCCTCTCCACGCCGCCATTCGCAAGCACCGGCCGGCTTGGCAATCCTCGGGCGCCCTCGTAATATGCTGTCGGCGGATCACGCGGGATTTCGGTGAGGCGCGGAAACACGATGAACGTCCTGGTCGTCGGCAGCGGTGGAAGGGAGCACGCCCTGGCATGGAAGATCGCTCAGTCGCCCGGCGTCCGGCGGCTGTTCTGCGCCCCGGGCAACGCGGGTACCGCAGACATCGCCGACAACGTGGACATTGCCGCCGAGGATGTGGCGAAGCTCTGCGCCTTCGCGAAGGGCGAACGAATCGACCTGGCCGTGGTCGGCCCCGAGGACGCCCTCTGCGCCGGCCTTGTGGACGCCCTGGAGGCCGAGGGCGTCCGCGCGTTCGGTCCGTCGAAGGCGGCGGCCCGGCTCGAGGGCGACAAGGCCTTCGCCAAGCAACTGATGCGGCAGTATGCCGTGCCGACGGCCGAAGCCCGCGTCTTCAACTCGTACAAGGCCGCCCGCACGTACACCGCCACGCGCGACACGGGCCTGGTTGTCAAGGCCGCCGGGCTGGCGAAGGGCAAGGGGGTCATCGTCTGCGACAACCCCGTCGAGGCCCTGCTTGCCATCGACCGCATCATGAACCGGAAGGAGTTCGGCGCAGCCGGCGAAACGATCGTCGTCGAGGAACGGCTTGTCGGCCCCGAGGCGTCCGTCCTTGCCTTCATCGACGGCCGGACCATCTACATCATGGAGACGGCCCAGGACCACAAGCCGATCGGCGACGGCGACACCGGCCCCAACACCGGCGGCATGGGCGCCTACAGCCCTACGCCCGTCATCACCGACGAGATCCTCTCGCAGATCGAACGGCAGGTCTTCGTGCCCATCGTCGACGCCATGAACCGTGAGGAGACGCCCTACCGCGGGGTCCTCTACGCGGGTCTCATGCTGACGCACAACGGGCCGAAGGTGCTCGAGTTCAACTGCCGCTTCGGCGATCCCGAGACGCAGCCGATCCTCTTTCGCCTCCAGAGCGACCTCGTCGAGGTGATGGAAGCCGTCCTCGCCGGTCGGCTCGACCGGGTGACGCTCCGGTGGGATCCGCGCCCGGCCGTCTGCGTCGTGATGGCGTCGGCGGGTTACCCGGGCGAATACCGAAAGGGTGTTGAGATCCGCGGCCTGGCGGAGGCGCATACCGACGACGTGTTCGTCTTTCACGCCGGGACGAAACGAATCGGGGGCAAGGTGGTCACGGCGGGCGGACGGGTGCTTGGAGTCACGGCCCGCGGGGCCACGCTGGCCGACGCGCAGAAGCGAGCCTACGACGTGGTGGGAAAAATTGAGTTTGACGGGGCATACTGGCGGCGGGACATCGCGGCGAAAGCGCTCGCCGGCGCCGTCGAGTCCAGCCCCGCGTAGGCCGACGAGGCCGCGGAAGCCGCCTGGGGGCATGACGTACCCAAGCGCAAGGAGCGATCGTGGCAGAGAAACTCATCATCATCGGATCGGGCCCGGCCGGCTGGACGGCGGCGATCTACGCCGCCCGCGCGAACCTCAGCCCCCTCCTCTACGAGGGCGAGCCGACACAGTACATGATCCCCGGCGGCCAGCTCATGTTCACCACCGACGTGGAGAACTTCCCCGGATTCCCCGAAGGCATCGGCGGCCAGGAGATGATGGAGCGGTTCCGCAAACAGGCAGAGCGATTCGGCACGCGGGTCGTCGGGGAGGACATTACCAGGATCGACGCGTCGTCGCGCCCGTTCAAGCTTTCGACGTCCGCCGGAGGAACCGTCGAGGCCCACGCCGTCATCGTCGCCACGGGGGCCAGCGCCAACTGGCTCAACCTGCCAAACGAACAGCGGCTGGCCCGCTCCGGCGGCGGCGTCAGCGCCTGTGCCGTCTGCGACGGCGCCCTGCCGGTCTTTCGCGACAAGGAGCTGGCGGTCGTCGGCGGCGGCGACAGCGCGATGGAGGAGGCCGACTACCTGACCAAGTTTGCCTCGAAGGTATACATCATTCACCGGCGCGACGAGTTCCGCGCCAGCAAGATCATGCAGAAGCGGGTGCTCGAAAACCCCAAGGTCCAGCCCGTATGGAACTCGATCGTCGTCGATGTCCTCGGCGACAAGATGATCACCGGCGTCCGGCTGAAGGACGTCAAGACGAACGAGGAGCGAGAGCTGCCCTGCGGCGGGCTCTTCCTGGCGATCGGCCATACGCCCAACACCGCCTTTGTGAAGGACACGCTGGAGCTCGACGAGAAGGGCTACATCGTCTGCAAGACGGGTTTTCGCACCTACACGAGCGTCGAAGGCATCTTCGCCGCGGGCGACGTGATGGACTCCTACTACCGCCAGGCGATCAGCGCCGCCGGCACGGGCTGCATGGCCGCCCTCGACGCCGAGCGCTGGCTCGCCGCCAAGGGCGTTCATTGAACAACTCGCCGCCGCGGACGGCCTGCGTACTCGGTACCGCGGCCCGGAAACACGGTTCGGAGCCGGAGTGCAGGAACCGCGCGCCGGTTCACCGTTTACTGCGCGTTCCAACACGCTTGGTTCATCGTTTTCCTCAGATTCCCGCGTTCTTTCGCAGTCGCATCAGCGCCTGCACGTGGCAGTCCGGGATCAGCCCGTGTTCATCCGGCGGCACGTCGAGCAGCAGGTTGACGCCCCGCTTGCGGCACGAGACGACGATGTCGGTCAGCACCGCATCGGGACGCGGCACATCGCCGGGCACCCAGAACCAGTCCTTGCCGATCGGGTCGCATACCTCGCCCGGCATATACACATCCTTTCCCTCGATCTTCCGCCACTTGCGGTGGCCCGACTCCGGCGGCAGCTTCCGTTCGATGGCGATGATGTCCGACGGCCATGCGTAATCGACCGGATAGTCTTCGCCCGTAATGATCCCGCTGTTCATCATGATGACCGTCTGCGGCTGCAACTCGGCGATCCGGCGATAAAGGAACTCGCGGTAGCCGCGCCCCAGCACGCCCGGGATGTCGATCCACACCTCGGCGATCGAGCCGTACTGCGTCAGCAGCTCGGTGATTTGCGCCGTCTGAAAACCCTGGTACACGGAAGTCGTGTAGCTTGGAATCGGCGCACCGGGATCCGCGTGGCTCTTGGCCTCCCACTCGGCGTACTTGTCATCCTTCCAGTGCCAGACCGTCCCGGAGTCGGAAGGCGTCCTGCTGCCGAAGCGGTTGTGATTGTCCCACGAGCAGTAGTAGAACCCCGGCAAGACACCCCGCTTCGCACAGGCCTTCACGAACTTCTCCACGACGTCGGTCTTGTCCGTGCTGTTGGCCACGGTGTACGTCGTGTGCCGGCTTGGCCAGAGGCAGTGCCCGGCGACGTGCTTGGTCGTCAGTACGGCATACTTCATCCCTGCATCGCGGGCGACCGAGATCCACTGATCCACATCCAACCTGTCGGGGGCGTACGTCGTCGCCGGAGCCTTGCCGTCCGGCAGTTCGTTCTTCACGTACGTGCTCATTCCGTAGTGGATGAACATGCCGTAGCCGAGGGCCTCCCACTTTCGCAACTGGTCAACGGTGAGCCGCTGCGCCCCGCGCCCGGGCTCGGCCGCCTCCTGCCCGCCGTCCGCCGCCGCGGATTCGCCCCACAGCGCCGCCGCCGAAGAGGCAACCGCCGCGTAACCTGCCTTCGCAAAGAATGACCGCCGGGAAAGATCGTGCGATGTCATGACAGTTTGCTCCTGTATTCGAGGCGCCGGCCATTATGCCGCGCCGATGTCGCGCGGCAAGCGGACGTTGCGGCCGTGGGCCGCGCCGACCGGTCCGGTCACTTCTCGCGAACGAGGATCGCGCGGTCGATGCCGACCGATCGAATGGCCGGTTCGATATCCCGTAGGAATCTCTGGCCGTCGGCGTAGTAGCCCGCCGTCGGCGTGACGCCCGGAATGTGCCGCATCCAGAAGACATTGAATGCCCGCATGAACAGCTCGCGAAGGTACTTGCTGAAGATGCTGGCCAGCGCCGTGGCCAGGTGATGCTTCTCGCCGCCCTGTGCGAAGGTGATCTCCCACGTCGAATCGGGGCGGCACAGGCGGTAGACGCTGCGGACGTCCGTCTCTTCGCGGATCGCGAATTCGGCATTCTCGAACGCCGTCATCAGAGGCCGCCCATACGCCTCCCGCCCCCCCTGCTTGTCGACGTACACATGCATCTCCCGCGGCGCATACGTCTGCGCGGCCCGCTGGATGAGCCGGATCGTCCGGCCGAGCAGCACCACGGACTTGTTTCGCGTCGCCCGCACGAGGCGATTGAAGTGCCCCTCAAGTAGAATTTCGCACCGGGCCCCCACGAACGCCATCCCGGCGGCGGCGAGTGCTCCGTGCAGCGCGGCCCGCTGCGTGTAGATGTCGTGGGCCGTCGTTTCCGCCGGCAGCGCGAAGTCCGCCTCGCGGTACCACGGATACTCGGCCACGGCGTTCAGGACCTCGCGGTCCAGTTGTCCCACGAGTCCGCGGAACGCGGGAGGGAACGATCGCGGCGCGCCGTATGCATCCGGCAGCGACAAAAAGGTCAGCGCCGCCCGTTCGAGCCAGCGCAACCCGTCGTCGCGACGCGAGAGCTCCTTGCTGTCGGTCACGACAAGCCGGGCGCTGCGGGTCCGCGGCTTCGCGGCCACGGCATCCCGAAGGAGGCCCCACCAGTCGGCGTCCACCGATTCCGCCGGCGCCTGGAACGCCACGGACGACACCACCAGCGGCCCGAGGAGCGGCCCGTACCCGGCCTCGTCGATCCCGACAACCAGCACGTGTGTGGGTGACCCGTTCATGGAACTCTCGGACACGCGCTGCCCACGAGCGCGGCTCGGATGCCCCCGCCGCCCTTCCCGGCGCGGACCGACAAGGGCCGCCGGTCGCGCCGATCAATGGCGATCGACCCCCGCGAGGCCCTCACGGGCCCGCCTTTCCGGATTCTCGCTCGCGCGGCGTCCCATCAAGCACTTCCCCGGCGCAGGGCGATTCCTTCTTCGGATGCCCCGTCAGAACGGCGAAAGGCCCTCGTCGCCGGTGGGCCCGCCGATATCGAGCGGCTCGGGGGCAAGCGAGAGATTGGTGAACCGCGTGAGCTGGCGCTCGAAGTGCAGTTTCACATCGCCGATGGGGCCGTTCCGCTGCTTCGCGATGATCACCTCGGCGATCCCCTTGATCTCGGGGTTGTCATCGTGGGGCTTGTAGTATTCCTCGCGATGCAGCAGAAGCACGACGTCCGCGTCCTGTTCGATCGCGCCGGACTCGCGCAGATCGCTCATCCGGGGCCGATGCCCCTCCCGCCCTTCCGGGCTGCGGTTGAGCTGCGCCATGGCGACCACCGGGATGTTCAGCTCCCGCGCGAGGGCCTTGAGCCCACGGCTGATCGTGGCGATTTCCTGCTGCCGGTTTTCGGCGCCCGGGGTGTACATGAGCTGGAGGTAGTCCACGAAGACGGCGGCGATCTCGTGCTGGCGGCGCAGCCGCCTCGCCTTGGCCCGCAGTTCGAGCACCGTCATTCCGGGCGTATCATCGACGAACAGCGGAATGTCGAGCAGGTCGTTCACCACGTTCTGAAGGTGCTGGATCTCGGGCTCGGTAAGCATGCCGCGGCGGAGGCGGTGCGAATCGACGCGCCCGCGCGAGCACAGCAGGCGCTGCGCGATCTGCTGGCGGCTCATTTCCATCGAGAAGAACGCCACCGGCTTGCGTTCGTCCGCCGCGAGGTGCTCGGCGATCGTCAGGCCGAAGGCGGTCTTGCCCATCGACGGCCGTGCCGCCACGATGATCAGTTCGCCCTTCTGCAGCCCGCTGAGCAGATCGTCAAGCTCGACGAAGCCCGTCGGCAGACCCGTGTAGTAATGCCCCTCGCGGGATTCGATCAGCCGGAACGTCTCCTCGAGGAACTCGCGAATCGGGGCGACGTGCTGGGTGACGCGCTGTTCGGTGACGAGGAAGAGCTTCTCCTCGGCGCGATCGAGGATCGTCCGCGCATCCTCGCCCTGGCTGTACGCCAGGTTCGTCACATCGGCGCAGCACCCGATCAGGTCGCGCAGGAGCGCCTTGTCCCGGACGATGCCGGCGTAATGCTCCGCGTTCGCCGCGGACGGCACGCTCTCGGCGAGCTGCACGAGATAGTCGACGCCGCCGACGTCCTCGAGCAGCCCGCGCCGCTCGAGTTCGTCGCGGACCACGATCAGGTCGATCGGCTTGTTCTGGTCGTACAGCTCGACGAGCACCTTGTACAGCCGGCGGTGGTCGTCGCGCGAAAAACGGTCTGATTCGTCCGGCCGGATGATCTGCAGAACGCTGCCGATCACCTCCCGGTCGAGCATCATCGAGCCCAGGAGGCCCATCTCCGCCTCCAGGCTCTGCGGGAGCACGCGCAGCCGCGGCGTCTGTGTCTGGCTCGGCGCCATCGCCCGCCTCCGTGCCGGCCGAGTCGGCCTCTTCTTTCCGCTCGTCAAGGCCGGCGGCCGCCTTCTCCTGGACGACCCACACCTTGACCTCGACCCGCAGGTCGTCGGCAAACACCACCGGCACCATCCGCGTCCCCAGTTGCCGGATGCTCTCGTGCAGCTCGACGTTCGAGGCCTCCACGTCATGCCCCTCGTCGCGCAGGGCCGCGGCGATCTCCCGCGGTCCCACCGAGCCGTAGAGGTGCCCCTCCGCATTCGCCGCGGCGTTGATGATGACCTCCACGTTGGACAGCCGCGCGGCCGCGTCCTCCAGCGCCTTGCGTTTCGCGCGGCGCTCGGCCTCGGCCCGCTTCTTGTCCTCCTCGATCGCCTTCATGTTCGCCGGCGTCGGC
>CAZTVU010000006.1:55760-55985 GCA_964617025.1 uncultured Planctomycetales bacterium
TGCGGGATCAGGTAGTTGCGCGCATAGCCCGCCGAAACCTCCACCACGTCGCCCGCAAGCCCCAGCTTCGGAATATCACGTCTGAGCAACAGCTTCATGGCCATGTCCTTGTCGTTTTCTTAAGTCGTCTTTACTCCCGACTCATGTCCCCGTACCGTCCGATCGCCCGCCTTCGCGTCGTTCAGAACGGGATCCCGCCGGGCGGCTCCGGCGGCGGGGCGTCGT
>CAZTVU010000007.1:0-8870 GCA_964617025.1 uncultured Planctomycetales bacterium
GCCTGTGGACTGCGGTGGCAGCGCCACCGCTTTGGCTCGAATGGTCTGCCGCACGCCGGTGCGTTTGGCGCGCCCCAGGGAAAGCGGCGGCAGGGCCGCCGCAGTCCAAAGGGCGCGCGCCGCACCGCACAAGAGGGACGGGGCGACCGCTGTCCGAGTCGAGGTCGCGGCAGAGTCTTCCGGCGCAACCGGCGAGCAAGGCGCGCGCATCTTCGGGTTGCGGCCAAGAGCCGCGCTGGGTGAACTTGGCGGTCCGGTCGAAGGCGGACGGATGGCGCTGTGCCGCCGAGTTCCCGGAGTCTCGACCGGTCGTTCCCGTGCCCGTTGCCCCGCGTTCATGCCGCCTGTACGATACGACGACTTTGGCCCCGGCAGGGCGACGGGAAGGCTGATCGGACCGCCATGACAACCCCTCACACGCAGACGGATGACCGGCGGATCAAGTTGGCAAGGCTGCGCGAAATGGGCGTGGACCCCTACGGCGCCAGGTTTGAGGGCGTCGTCGCGATGGCCGCCGCGCGCCGGCGGGCCGAGGAACTCGGCGTTCAGCCGGAACGGATGTGGACGGACGAGCATTTTCGAGTCGCCGGCAGGATCGTGCTGCTCCGCAGCTTTGGCAATCTGGTGTTCATCACACTCCGCGACGACACCGCCGACCTGCAGATCGGCCTTTCCAAGAAGGCGCTCGGCGACGGCTGGGCCGTCACCCGGCAGCTCGATCTGGGCGACCTCATCGGCGTTGACGGCTGCCTCGGCACGACCAAAACCGCCGAAATCACGCTCTGGGGGGACAAGCTCACCTTCCTGACCAAGGCCCTCCGCCCGCCGCCGGAGAAGTGGCACGGGCTGACCGACGTCGAGCAGCGCTATCGCCGCCGCTACGTGGACCTCTTCGCCAACCCCGATGTCCGCGGCGTCTTCCAGGCCCGCAGCCGGATCATCCACGCCGTGCGGACGTTCATGACCGGGGAGGGCTTCCTCGAGGTCGAGACGCCGATGCTCCAGCCGCTTTACGGCGGGGCGGCCGCCCGGCCGTTTATCACGCACCATAACACGCTCGACGTGGACCTTTATCTGCGCATCAGCCCGGAGCTGTACCTCAAGCGGTTGCTCGTCGGCGGGATGTCCCGGGTCTTCGAGATCAACCGCAACTTCCGCAACGAGGGCATCAGCACGCGGCACAACCCGGAGTTCACCATGCTCGAGGCCTACCAGGCCTACGGCGACTACCACGACATGATGAACCTGGTCGAGCAGATGTTCGCGGCGGGGATTCGCGCGCTGGACGGCGAATATCGGCGGCCCTATGGCGAATACCGATTGGACTTCACGCCACCGTGGCCGCGTCGGACGTACGCCGACCTGTTCGCCGAGCATGCGGGGGTGTCGATGCGGGACATGGCCGCCGTCCGCGAGCGGGCCACGGCCCTGGGCATCGAGCACGCGAACATGGCCGACGCCCTCGTGATCAACCAGGTTTTCGAGCATACGGTCGAGGACAAGCTGATCCAGCCGACGTTCGTTCTGGACTACCCGGCCGAGCTGTGCCCGCTGACGCGGCGGCGGGGCGACGATCCGTCGCTGGCCCTTCGATTCGAGGCGTACGTGGCGGGCATGGAGATCGCCAACGCCTACACCGAGCTGAACGATCCCGATATCCAGCGCCAGACCTTCGAGCGGCAACTCGAGGGCGAGGGCGACGAGACGATGCGGGTGATGGACGAGGACTTCATCGCGGCGCTGGAGTACGGCATGCCGCCGGCGGGCGGCCTCGGCGTCGGGATCGACCGCCTCGTGATGCTGCTGACCAACAGCGCCAGCATTCGCGACGTGATCCTCTTTCCGCTGCAACGCTCCCGGACGGTGGCCGGGGGCGGGTACGAAGGGGGCTAGGGTTCAGGGTTTGGGGTTTAGGGTATAGGGTCTCGGGTTCCGGGGTTCGGGCTCAGGGTTTGGGGTTTCTGGACGCAACCCGAGCAACCGAGTAACCGCTTACCGGAATAACGGATTAACGGACTAACGATCGCCCGAGCAACCGAGTACCCCTTTCCGGAATAACGGACCGACGTCGCAGCCGCTCGTCCAATATGTATAAACTCTTCCTCTGCCTCCGGTACCTTCGCAAACGGCGCATCGCGTTCTTCGCGATTGCCGCCGTCTGGCTCTGTACGGCGATGGTGCTGATCGTCGTCAGCGTGATGGGCGGCTTTCTCGACATGGTCAAGGCGCGGTCGCGAGGTCTGCTGGGCGACCTCGTCATGGAGAACGGCGCCCTTCAGGGCTTTCCCTTCTACCAGGAGTTCATCGACGAGATCAAAACGGCCATGCCCGACCGGATCGCCGAGGCCACGCCGGTCATCATCAACTACGGGCTGCTGCGATTTCCCTCGACCACCATTACCAAGCCCGTGCAGGTCGTCGGCATCCGCCTCGATGAGACCTATCGCGTCAACGACTTTCGTAATGGCCTGTTTCTGGAGCGGTACTACCCGGGCACGACGACCCTGGAACGGCGGCGCGTGCCCGCCTACGGGATCAATGCCGACGGCGATCCGGCGCTTCCGCCCGAGTTCGAGGCGGCCCACCGCTCGTGGCTGGCCACCGCCACTCCTCAGCAGAAGAAGGAGGCGGAACGTCTCAAGGGCGACTTCTATCCCGGCCCGGGCCTGTTCTACCCGGTCAACTTCTTCGAGCCCGGCCGGCGCGAGCCGGGCTGGGTCGGCGACGAGGAGCCGGGCCTGATCGTCGGTATCGATGTGTGCGCCCGGCGGTTGCCCAACGGCGAATACGACCGCTACTACCGCCGGGGCGAGAAGCTGCTCCTGACGCTCTTTCCGCTGACGCCCCGGGGCACGCTCGCCGGCGCCGGGACCAGCGCCCCGACGATGGCCTTCCACTTTGTGGACGATTCCTGCACGGGCGTGTACGACATTGATTCGGTCAGCGTCTACGCGGACTTCAACGTGCTCCAGGAGGCGCTGCTGATGAACGAGCAGAAGCGCGAGGACGGCTCGCGCATCGCCGCCGCGAGGGCCACGCAGATCCAGATCAAGGTCCGCGACCAGGGGTCGCCGGCGGCTACCTACGAGTTTGCCAAGGCGACTCGCGATCGGCTTCGCGAGCACTGGGGCCGGTTCCTCGGCCGGTATCTCGAGCAGACGACCGAGCGGACGCTGCTGACCGAGGTCGAGATCAAGACCTGGGAGGAGAAGCAGGCCAAGTTCATCATGGCCGTCGAGAAGGAGAAGGTGCTCGTCACGATCCTCTTCTGCATCATCAGCCTCGTCGCCGTGCTTCTGGTCGGCTGCATCTTCTACATGATCGTGCAGCAGAAGACACGGGATATCGGAATCATCAAGAGTGTCGGGGCCACGTGGCGCGGCGTCGCCAGCATCTTTTTGGCGTACGGCGCGGCGGTCGGGGTCGTCGGCGGCATCCTGGGGCTGGTCTGCGGCGCGATCTTCGTCCACTACATCAACGACATCCAGGACCTCCTGACGAGGCTCAACCCCAATCTCCAGGTGTGGAGCCCCGAGGTGTACACGTTCACGCGGATTCCCAATCGCGTGAAGCCGCTCGATGTCGTCGTCATCTACGTCGTCGCCATTCTCGCCTCGATGACCGGATCGCTCATCGCGGCCTTCAAGGCGGCCCGCGTGTGGCCGGTGGAGGCGCTCCGCTATGAGTGATCGCGACGCCCTCATCCGCGTGCAGTCCCTTCACAAGACGTACATGCTCGGTCACTTCCGGCTCGAGGTCCTCCGCGGCTGCTCCATCACCGTCGGCGACGGCGAATTTGTCGCCGTCATGGGGTCGTCCGGCAGCGGCAAGAGCACGCTCCTTCATATCATGGGCGCCCTCGACACGCCCGATAAAGGCAAGGTCGTGTTTGACGGCCGGGACATCTTCCAGGGCCGGACCGAGGCCCGCGACGACTTGCGCAACCGCACGTTCGGCTTTGTGTTTCAGTTCTATCACCTTCTGCCCGAACTGAATGTGTTGGAGAACACGCTGCTGCCGGCCATGGTCGGCAGCTCCATCCTCGGCTGGCCGGCTCGCCGTCGGGCCGCCAGGGCCTATGCCGAGGAGGTGCTTCGCCAGGTGGGCCTGACCGAGCGGATCCGCCACCGCCCGAACGAGCTTTCGGGCGGCGAGCGGCAGCGGGTGGCGATCGCGCGGGCGCTCGTCAACAAGCCCCGCGTCTTGCTCGCCGACGAGCCGACCGGTAATCTGGATACGGCGACGGGCCGCGAGATCCTCGCTTTGTTGAGCCGGCTCAACCGCGAGGGCCAGACGATCGTTATGGTGACGCACGATCCTCAGGTTGCCGCCGCCGCCCACCGGACGGTCACGCTGGTCGATGGCCAGATCCGGTCGAAGGCGGAGAGGTGAGGGGGGCGGACGCGATAGGGAATGGGGTTTGGGGTTCAGGGTTTGGGGGTTTGGAACGCAGCCCGAGTAACCGAGTAACTTCTTCCCGGAGTAACGGATCAACGGAATAACGGACCCTCCGAGTAGCCGACCGCCATGCCAGACAACCCATTTGCACCGAACCCGAAACTGAAGGTTTACCTCGACGGGGCGATCGTGCCGGTCGCCGAGGCGAAGATCAGCGTCTTCGACCACGGTTTGCTGTACGGCGACGGCGTCTTCGAGGGCCTGCGGGTCTACGGCGGCAAGGTCTTCAAGATCGATGCGCACATCCGCCGACTGTTCGAGTCCGCCAAGGCGATCCGGCTGACGATGCCGATGACGCACGCGCAGCTCGTCGATGCGGTCAACGAGACCGTCCGCGCCAACGGCATCGCGGACGGCTACGTGCGGCTCGTCGTCACTCGGGGCGTGGGGTATCTGGGCCTGGCCCCGACGCGGACGGCCTGCCCCTCGGTCTTTGTCATCGCCGACCAGATCGAGCTCTATCCGCCCGAGATGTACGAAAAGGGCATGGCGGTGATCACCAGCAGCGTCGTCCGCAACCACCCGAACGCCGTCTCGCCGCGGATCAAGAGCCTCAACTACCTGAACAACATCCTCGCGAAGATCGAGGCCATCGACGCCGGCGCTCCCGAGGCCATCATGTTCAACCACATGGGCTTCGTCGCCGAGTGCACGGGCGACAACATCTTCCTCGTTCGCAAGGGACAGGTGCTCACGCCGCCGATCAACGAAGGCATGCTCGAGGGCATCACCCGCGACGTCGTCATTGAGCTGGTCGGCAAGCGGTCGATCCCGTTCCGCGAGGTCGAGATCACGCGGCACGACCTGTACATCGCCGACGAGTGCTTCCTGACCGGCAGCGCGGCCGAGGTCGTCCCGGTGACGCAGATCGACGGCCGCGCGATCGGCGACCGGCAGGTCGGGCCGATCACCCGGCAGATCATGGCCGACTTTCGCGCCTACGTCCGCTCGCATCCGGATTGAGGCAACGCGCCTCCGGGACGGGCTCGTTCCGGCGACTTCCCGCGCGAATCCGCCCCGGAAGCCGCGCAGAGCCCCCGCCGCCGAAACAACACCACCCGAGCCTGTCCCGTTCACCACGACGATATCTCGTCCGCGCCCCGGCGAACGCGACCGGTCCGGCAAGCGAACGTGGGACCGGCACGGCGGCCCCCGCACATCGCTCCCCGGATCGGCGATCGCGACGCGAGCGAACCGGTCCCGGTCGCGTTGCGCCGTTGCACGCCGCCCAACCGACCGGTATCGTTCCGACCATGAAACGATTTGGTACACAGATCGTGCTCGTGCCGTGGCTGCTCATCCTGTCCGCCTGCGCCGCCGGCGGGCCGCAGCGATTCCGCACGCCCGCGCCGTACGGCGACACGGGCCCCGTCGTGGAAGTGCCGACATTCGGTGCCGCCGCCGGCCACGGCAACGTCGACGGCCAGCTCCACGTGATGGAGTGGGTCGCCAAGCGAACGTGGCACATTCTCGGCCTGCCGTACGAGCGCAAGGACTTCACCGGCCCGCCCGACCTGAAGGGCGTACGCCCGGCCGGCGACGTGCTCGAGATCACCGGCACCGTTGCCGTCGGCGGCGTCCCGCTGCGAAACCAGGTCATCACCTGCGAAATCGAGCAGCGCGACCGGCCCGTGCTCGTCGTCCTGCGGTCGACCGACGCCTTTGGTGAGGTGCTGATCGAGCTGGACCTGCACGGCGGCGCGGCCCGCGCGCGGTCGGTCACCGTCAGCCGGTCGATGATCGGCGGCCAGTCGCACTCCTCGCCGATGCCCGAGCAGTCGTCAAACCGCATCATTCGCGAGGCCCGCTTCACGCCCGCCTCGGCCGGGCGGCACCGCCTCAAGATCGAGACGCGCGGTCCCGCCGTGCGGCTCCGGCTGGATGACAAGGCCCTCTTCGAGTTCAACGACCCCGATCCCGCCGGCGGAAAGTTCGGCTTCGGCTCGGCGGGTACCGTCGCCGTGCGCGACGTGCAGCAATGGGAGCTGATCCCGCCCGCCGAGCAGCGACGCCGCGAGGCATGCCTGCGGGACATGCACGCCTTTTGCAAGGAGCTCGACGC
This sequence comes from uncultured Planctomycetales bacterium, assembly GCA_964617025.1. Lineage (GTDB taxonomy): Bacteria > Planctomycetota > Phycisphaerae > UBA1845 > PWPN01 > CAZMVY01. The sequence goes on from CAZTVU010000007.1 coordinate 6,521, forward strand.
CGGCTTCGACGACGACGTCCGCCGGCGGAACCGCGTCGCGACGGTCGGCGATCGGGTCACGTGGACCTGGCCGGCCACCGGGGCGACGGCCGTCTTTACGCCCGTCGCCGGCGGCGTCCGCGGCACGGTCCGCGCCGGGCTGTACGGCGACGATGTACTCGTGGACGGCGCCTTTCCCGACCTGGTCGTCATCGCAGACGACGGTCGAACGTTTCGCCCCGACCCGCGGGCACGACCGGCAGTTCAGGCCGACCCTCTGGGCATGCGAATGACCGTGCGGCTGACGGACGGCGCCGGGGCGGACGCCGTTGCCACGGTGCACGTCCGGTTCTCCGTCCAGACGGTCTGGTTCTGGCGCGTTCGCGTGGACGGCGTGAGGCCGAGGCACATCCAGGCGTTTCTGGGCATGGCGCCCGCGTTCGCCCCGCCGGCCGGCGGCGCGGCGATGCAGATCCCGAACGTGTCGGACGGCTCACCGGCCCCCGCGAAGTCGTGGATGCGCCACAACAACAAGGCGGGGCTCTACGCGAAGATCCTGGAACCCGGCCATGCGGTCATCGGTGTCCGAACCGGCGGGCGGGGCGAACTGGCGATCTCGACGACCGACGACGTGCTTCGCTTCGCCACGGTCATCCTGCCGCAGCAACCGCTCAACCCGATCGGCTTCGGCCGGCGGATGGTGCACTTCATCCGCTACCCGGAGGGTCCGGTGCAGCACTGGCGACGCCGGCCGAGCTTCCAGGAGTACCCGGACGACGTCGATCTCGCCCGTTTCCGCGGCCACGGCACCGATGCCATGGTCTGGCACCACACCTGGCTGAGCACCGACTACCGCGACCGCGAGGCCTTTCTCCTCAACGAGCCCGAGATGAAGCGGGCGATGGAGGAAACCCACCGCCTCGGCATGGCGGCGATCGGCTATATCGGCATCGTCCCCGGGCGCAGCTCGCTGCTGCGGATCGAGGACACAACGTCGTTCGGCGGCCCGGTCAACACCCCGACGTATGAGAAGAACTGGGACCTCCAGGACTTCACCTTCTACCACGTCGCGGGGCGGTGGCAGGAGTACCTCCCCTGGATGACGGATCACTGGTGCCGCGAATACGGGCTCGACGGCTTCTACCTCGACGGCGGGCTGGCGTACCTGTCCGGCGGAGCCATGAAGGGCCCGCTACACCCCGAGGATGCCGACCTCTCGCTCGACGAGATGCTCCACCGCATGTACTACCGCGTGAAGAAGGTCTTCGCGCGGCACGGGGCGCGGTTCGGGCTCGAGACCTGGGGCGGCCTGAACTACATGGTCAACGGCTTCTACGACTGCCAGATGATCGGCGAGTCGTTTCAAGAGGCCCCGCCCGAGGACTACCGCGACAAGTACAACGCCCTGCTGACCGGCACGACGTTCAAGATGTACGGCATGCGCGAGTCCTCGCAGAATCCGTACAACATCGCGATGGCCGCCGTCTGCATGAGCGATATCCAGGTCTGCAGCGGCAACGGGGCCTGGGGCGACGACCCCGACACGGCCGACACCTGGGCCCGCGTCCGCCCGTATTGGGACGTGATCCGGACGGTGCGATGGGACCGCCTGCTCGACGCCCGGCCGTGGTACGCCCAGGAGCTCGTCCGCGGCGAGGGTTTCTACGCCGGCAACTACACCGAGCCCGACCGCGTGCTGATCTTCCTGGCCAACCGGACGGAGCAGGCCGGCGTGTTCGACGTGAGCATCGACACGGCACGTCTGCCGAAGATCGACGGCGCATGGCATGCCCGCTACGTCCTCGGCCGCGAGGGCGACATCGGTCCGCTCGGCGCCGGGCGCCTGAAGGTCGCCTTGCCGCCGCTGCACGGCGGGCCGATCGGGATCGAGTTTACGCTGCGTTGATCGCGAGATAACAGGATACCCAACACGATACGACGTCCCGCCCATGTGCGGCGTCGAAACAGCAGAACAGAGCTGGATCGTACCGGCCGGGCCCTTGTGCCACGGACCGGACGTGGGCGCCGGACCCGCCCGACAGGGACGAGTCCGATCGGCCCGGCGGGCTTTGCACATGCCTGCGCGGTATAATCAGCGTGCCGGGAAGCGAGGTGCGATGTGAATCGAACGGTCGAGGCCATTTATGAGGGCGGCGTCTTTCGACCGCTGACGGCCGTGCCCGAGGTGCCGGACGGCGCCCGCGTGCTCCTGACCGTACGAAAGCCCGCGGATCGCGACGCGTTGCGGCGCACGGCGGGGTCCTTGTCGGCCGAGGATGCCGAGGAAATGATGCGGGCGATCCGGGAGGGCCGTCGTGTCGAAGGCGATTGGTGATCTCGGCCTGGATACGAACGGTGCGATCGCATACCT
>CAZTVU010000007.1:8880-24408 GCA_964617025.1 uncultured Planctomycetales bacterium
CCATTCGCTGGCCATGTCGTGGGTCGAGGCTGCCGGCGCGCTCTTCCTGCCGGTGGTCTGCTACGGCGAGCTCCGGTTCGGCGCGCTCCATAGCCGCAGGGCATCGGAAAACCTCACCAAGCTGGAGGCGTTCGTTGCACTTTGCACGGTGCTTGACGCGACTCCCGGCGTTGCCGTTCGTTATGGGGAGGTTCGACAGTCTCTTGCGGCCAAGGGGACGCCGATTCCGGAAGCCGATTTGTGGATCGCTGCCATCTGTCTTGAGCACGACCTGCCGATCTTCTCCGACGATGCGCATTTTGATCACTTCCCAAGGCTCGAGCGTTATGATTGGAGGCAGCCTCCGCCGTAGGTGCGCGTTCCGCGAGCCCGTTTCGGGTGCTCCGCGCTATTGCCTGCGGCTGGTCCCGGGTCTGTTCATTCTGGTCGGGTGCTCGACTGCGGATCGTGCCCGGCCGACGGCGGTCGCGCCCGCCCTTACCGTCGCCGCGGTGTCCATGGAGAGCCGTATCCGTGATGTCGAGGGCAACCTCACACGGATCGAGGGCTGGGTGCGCAGGGCTGCGGCCGCCGGGGCCGACCTGGTCCTTCTGCCGGAGACGGCGATCAGCGGCTGGTGGGCCAGCCGCGAAATCCGCCGCTATGCCGAGCCGCTGGACGGACCGTCCGTGCGCCGTCTCATCCGGTTGGCCGGCAAGCTCGGCGTCGTCATCGCCGTCGGCATGACGGAGAAGAACGGCGACCGCGCCCATATCGCGCACGTGCTGCTCGACGGGCACGGGGTCATCGGCGTGCACCGCAAGACGGAGCTGGCCCCCGGTGAGGAGAAGTACTGGGATCCGGGCGACGACGCCGACGTCTTCGACGTCCGCGGCGTGCGGATCGGCATCGCCATCTGTTACGAGTCGGTCCATCCGCGGATCTGCGCCCGGTTACGGGCGGCCGGTGCCGAGGTGATCCTTGCCCCGTACGCCAACGGCACCGACCCGGATGAACTGCTCAACGGGAAGCGGCCGTATCCGTACGCGCGTGCGCGGGAGAACCGCGTCTGGTACGTTGCCTGCGACGCCCCGGCCCACGACGAACAGGGCCGTCCGCGCCGCGGTGCAGCCTATGTCATCGATCCGACGGGCCGGCTCGCCGCCGTCACCGCACACAACGCCGTCGGCGAGAATATGGTTGTGTACCCGCTTGCACCGCGCGTCGCCGTAGAGCCGACGCCTCGTCGGCAATCATGGGCGGCGCGCGGGGTTTTTCCCTTTTGACCGGTGCGATCGGCCTGTGCGCTTGATTTGTGCGATGTGGGTGGGCTGTCTTTGGCCGGCGAGGGCGCCGGCCCTACTCGGCGCCGGCACTACTTGGCGCCGGCACTACTTGGCGCCCCCCACTACTCCGCGCCGGCACCAACCGGAACTGGACGCTCGCGCGGCGGGCGGTACCATCTTCGCTGACGCGTATTGAGCCCAGGGAGGTCAGGATGCACTGCTCGTCGCTTCTCTGTCCGTTGTTCGCGACGCTCGTGGCCGCTTCGGCCGCGGCGTTTGACCGGAGCGAGTGGAAGCTCGTCTTCGAGGACCGATTTGAACGGACCGACATCGGCCCCGACTGGGTCGTGCCCGGCAAGGCCGAGATCATCGGCGGCCGCCTGAAGTACGGCCTCGACGGCCACCACCTCGCGATGATCGCCCGTCCATTCGCGCCGGATGTGCGGATCGAGTTCGACGCCGAGGCCGCACCGGAGGCCGCGCCCTGCGATCTGTCGGTCGGGCTGAGCTGCGGGACGGCCGGAGGGCATCCGGACTACGGATACCTGCTCGCCTTCGGCGGCAACTTCAACACGATGCACCAGATCATGGGCGGCCGCGACATGCCGCGCGTCCAGACGTGGTATCCGCCCAAGGTCATCCAGCGCGGCAAGGTTCACCGCATCTGCGGCATGAAGGAGGGCCTGACGCTGACCCTCGAGGTCGACGGCGAGGTGCTCCTCACCGCGACCGACCGGGATCCGCTTGGCGGCCCGGGCTTCGATCGCGTCGGTGCCGTTACGTGGACCGGCATGCTCATCGACAACGTCCGCGTCTATGAACGCAAGACGAAGCACCCCGACACCCCCCGTTATGTCCCCCGGCTCCGCGGGCTGCCGTTGGCGCTCGATGACGACCGCAAGCTCGCCGCGGTCAGCCCCAACGCCGACCCGGCCGTCGCTCGGGCGATCGACCTCTTCAACGCCGGCAGGCCCAAGGAGGCCGAACAGGCATTCCTCGCCGTCGCCGACCCCGAGACCCGCGCCGCGGGCATCGCCTACAGCGTCGCGCACCTCTACTACGAGGCCGCGCTCGACGACTTTCGACGGGCGGGCCGGGCGCTGATCGATCTCGCCTCGGCGCACCCCGACGACGAACGGCTGCAGGATTACGGCGAGCTCGGACGTCGGGCCGCCGGACTGACCACCCTGCGGATCGCCGGCCTGCCCAACGGCGAGTTGACCGCCGCCGCCATCGTCTCGATGGGCCGCGACGGAAACCCCTTCTACGACACCGCCCGGCTTTACACGGCCCGATTCCTGCGGGCGCATGCGATGGAGGGCGGCGATCGCGACATGAAGACCGTCCGCGCGATGCTTGCCGAGCTCAAGACGTGGTACCCGCGCCATCCGGGTCTCCGCGAGCTGACGGGCGAGGCGCTCCCCTGGGGCGATGATCTGATCGACGACACGTCCGCCGCGCCGGCGTGGGCCCGATATCTCCGTGAGCTCTACGCGCGTCAGTGCGCGGTCCTGAACTGGTGGTTTACGAAGCGACAGTACAAGGACGGCCAGCTCGGCGGCGGCTGGGGCGACGACTGCGAGATCCTCCGTGACTGGGGGCCGCTGGCGGTCATTTCGACGGGCGACCCGGCGATCGTCGCCGGCATCGAGCGGCTCTGCGACGGGATCTGGGGCGCGGCGGTCGATCCGCAGTGGGGCTTCGGCGAGTACGGCGACGTCGAACACAGCGCGGAGCCCTCCGCGGACACGCAGCCGACGATGATGATCCTTCGCTGGGGTGATCCGCTCTGGATCGAACGGAACATGCGGGCCGCGAAGACCATCCGCGACGTGTACATGGGCGTGGATGAGACCGGCCACTATCGATTCCGCTCCGGTCACTACGGCGCCGGCCTCGTCGGCAAGGGCCCCAGACAGGAGGGCGACGTCCACTACAACACGCGGACGATGAAGCACCTCCAGCACCTCGCCTTCTGGGGCAACGCGGAGGCCCGGCGCGTCTACCTGAGCTGGGTCGAGGGCTGGCGCCGCCAGACCATGACCGACTACCCGAACAAGCCCGCGGGCGTCGTCCCCGGTCAGCTCTTCTTCCCGAGCGGCACGCCCATCCCGCCCGCCGGCACCGCCGCGAAGGACTGGGTCTCCGCCAACGCCCCGAATCCCGACGACCCGCCGGGCATGGCCGGTATGATCCATGGCGGTTTCATCGCCGCCTACCGCCTGACGGGTGACGTGCGCTACCTCGAACCGATGCAACAGTACCTGATGCGAACGTCCTTCGGCCCGTTGTTCAAGGACGACGTCCGCCGGAACGTCGGCTCGCGCGAGTGGGTCATCTACGGCCAGCAGGGCGACACTCACACGGACACGGTGGCCTCGTTCCGCTGGGTGACCGGCGATCGGACGGTCGACGAATACCTGCTTCGCTTCCCCAGCCCGTACCAGCGATACATGGTCACCAACGACCTCGACGACCTGGTGAAGGCGATCGAAGGGGCCGCCCGGTCCATGCGCGTCAACTTCCGCCTGATGACCGAGGAGCTCCTCCAGACCGACCGCGCCGGCCTGCCGTGCAGCCGCGAATCGCTCGGGGCCTATACCGGCGCCGTCCACAACTGGCGCGACGGCCTGATGCCCGCGATGGCCGTCACCTGGGAGGTGCCCGACCCGCACTTTGCCGCGCTGGTCGTGGCGAGCACCGACCGGCGCCTCCGCGTCTGGGTCTACAGCTTCCACGACGAACCGATCCGCGTCGGGATGCGGATCTGGCGGCTGACGCCCGGCCGCTACGCCGCCACGCACGGCGAGATCCTGCCCGGCGAGACGACCAACCGGCGTTACGGCTGGTGCGATCCGGAATCGTTCACCTATCGACGACCGCTCGACACCTATCGTGTGAACATCCCGCCGCGCAGGCCTTACTGCGTCGACCTGCGGCTCGTCGAGCCCGTTGATGTACCGGCGACGGCCCCCGACCCGGCGATCACCGCGACGTCGTCCTCGCCTCGCCGACGCGGATCACGGCCACCGTGCACAACGTCGGCAGCGGTCCGATCGAGTCCGTCGCCGTCGCGCTCGAGGGCCGGACCGACGACGGTGCGTGGCAGCGCCTGGCCGAGTTGCAGGCGGGGCCGTTGCCGGTTCCGGGGTTTGATCCGATCACGCAGGAGCTGACGTTCGACAACGTGCCGCCCGCAAGGGCCTACCGCATCCGGCTGGACCCGGACAATCGAATGGACGAGCTCTACGAGGGGAACAACGTCGCCGCCGTCACGCCGTGACGGCCATGACAACGGCACGTCGGCGGCGAAACCGATCGGAAACGCGGGCGGTCGGCCGGGGACCGAAGAAGGCCCCGTGGTTCTCGGTCGGGATCCTTGCGAAAACCGGCCGCGTCACTTCGGTGCGCTTGCCGTCGCCGGCTGTGCGTGTGCCTCCAGTTGCTCCAGCCTTGCCCGCGACGCCGCCCGGAGCCAACCGTCGCCCGGGGCGTCGGCGACGAGCCGGTAGTGCTGCCGGGCTTCGTCCCAACGACCCTGCGAAAAGGCACGTTCGGCGATGACGAAATTGCCGAGGCACTTGTCGTTCGGCGGCATGTACTTCCACAGCTCCTCCGCCGGCCAGTTCGGGTCCAGGAGGTACGTCATGGCGACGCCGAACGGCGGCTCCGTCTGCCCCGCCATGTCCTGAATCTCGGCCGCGCGCTCCAGGCGGCCGGAGTACCACTCGAGCAGAAACCACCCGAGCATGCTGCGGGCCGCATCGCTGTAGTTCGTCTGCGGGCCGTCCGGCGGCGGCATGCCTTCCCACGCCGCGACGTTCGCCTCGCAGAGCGCCAGTTGCCCCGCCGCCTGCCGATACAGGTAGAAGCTGTAGACGGCGAACGCGACGACGGCCGCCGAAATCAGGGCAACGGCCGCTGCTCGCCAGGGGTGTCGGACCATGAGCCCCCGCACCAGATCCACCGTGCGAGGGGCCTGCGGATCGCTCGATGTCTCCGCGCTCGACATGCGGCCACTGTAGCGCGGCGCGGCACCGCCTTCAAGGTCCCTGCGGGGCAATTCGCCGGCCGAAGTGGCACACGCTGCCTGTCGCCGGGATGCACTTGCGCCGTACCATGTCGGCCGGGCACGCCGCAACGCAGGCACGCAGGATGACCCCGACAAAACCGCGCACCGACAAGCAACCGGCACGGCCGCGCACGGGCCGACCCTGCCGCTCGCTATGCCGATCCGCCCGCGCGCGGTCCCCGCTCTCGCCGGGCCCGTGTCAGCGCCTGCACGAACTCGTCTTCAAGTTCGCTGACGAAGCGGCTCTCGAGCTCAACCGGGTCGAGCGCGCCCCGGATCTCGATCATCGCCAGAACGACGCCGGCCAGCAGCAGGCCGATCCCGAGACAGAACGTCGCCGCCGCCGGGTACTTCGCCCAGGTGACGATCGCCGCCACCCCCGTCGCGAACGAGCACACGGTCAGGCAGGCGATCGTCCCGAGCACGCACAGGATCGCCTGACGCATCCGCCGGGCCCGCCGCAGCACGTGTGCGGTTTGGAGCTCCAGCATGTCGAGGACCTTCTGGTGCCGGGCGACCGCGAACGAGTCGGGCGCGCCCGCGGCGCACGTCCGCGCGTACTCCTCCTGCTCCTCGAGCCGCTCCCGCTGAAACGACCGCAATCGGGAGATCAGGCCCGCCATCCGGTTGTAAAACGACAGACAAAGCAGCCCGCACGCCGAGATGATGACTACGGGCACCACCGACGCCGAGACGATCCGCGACCACTGTTCGGGAGTAATCATTCGATGCCGACCTCGAAACGCGGTAGCCTACGCGGCCCGTTCGGACGGGGCAACCCGCGCGAACGTCGGATCATGCCGCCGCTTCGACGGCCGCGCGTCGCCGTCTCGACTGTTTGTGGTCCGCCCGACGTCCGACATACAATGCTCCGAGTGCAGGGGTCCCGGTGCAATCCTTTCCACGGTCGCGGCCTCGGCGCGGGCCTTGCCCTCGTCCTGGCGGTGATCGCTTGTCGCCAGGAGCCCCGGCCGCCGTCGACGCGGCCCGCATCCCCCGTTGCCGAGGACGCCGACGGGACCGAGTGGCCCGCGGACTCTACGACACGGGGCCTGACCGACGGCGCGACACCGGAATTGGCGGCCGAACGCGCCCCCGCGGCAACTGCTTCCGCACCGTCCGCGCAGGGCGGTCCGCGGGAGCCCCGCGGTCCCCTGGCCGACGCCGTCGTCGGCGAGCGCTGCCGATACCGTGTGCGTGACGGCCAGGTCGAGGAGCTCCGCGTCGTCCGCGTGGATGCCGGCCTCGTGAGTATTGAGCTGAAGATGTACCGAGATGGCAAGCCGCTCGGCCTTCCGGCCATCCGTATTGAGCGGGCCGACGAAGACCCGGTCCTGGCCCACGCCGCCCGGCGCAACGCGAACGTCGCGGTCGGCGACGAAACGATCACCGCCGCCGGTCGTGCGTGGCCATGTCGCGTCCTGACCGAGACGTGGGTGGACGAGGAGGTCACCTACATTCGGCGAACCTGGCGCTGCGACGCCGTTCCCGTCTACGGCATCGTGCGAATGGAGATGACCGCGGACGGAGCGCCGACGGCCTCGATGGACCTGATCGACTGCGGATCGCCGTAACGCCGGGCGACCACAGGCGGACGGGGCGTTCGCGGCCCCTCCCGGCCCTGCTTGCCAGGTCGGCGCGAATGCCCTATGATTAGATCGTTGCGGCGGACTCGATCGCTTTCACGCCGCTTCCGATCTTTCGACGTGAGGTCATTTCAGCGACTGCACGCGGCTTCGAAGGGCCGTATCCTGCGAGCGACCGTTTTGGAGGACATGTGTCCGATCCTACCCCTGATCGTATTTTGAAGTACCTTTCCGGCCCGGCGTATCGGCCGCAGAAGGTCCGTTCCCTGGCCCGTTCGATGGGCATCCAGGACGACGAGTACGCCGAGTTCCGCCACAGCATCAAGTCGTTGATGCGGGCGGGGCGTATCGTCCTCGGCGGCGGCAACGCCGTCATGCTCCCGCGAGCGCCCGGCCTGGTCGTCGGCACCTTCCGCGCGAACCCGCGCGGGTTCGGCTTCGTCGTGCCCGAATCGCCCGACGAGCACGGCGACCTGTATATTCCCCCCGGCGAGTCGCTCGACGCGATCACCGGCGACACGGTTCGCGCCCGAATCCTCCGCAAGGGCAAACGCGGCGACCGGATGCTCCACGAGGGGCGGATCGTCGAGGTCCTCGCCCGCGGCAACAGCCGGTTTGTCGGCGAGCTGCGGCATGAGCACGGCGTCTGGCTGGTCCAGCCGGAAGGAAACGTCCTCACGGCCCCCATCGAGGTCGGCGACGTCGGTGCGAAGGGCGCTCGCGCCGGCGACCAGGTTGTCGTCGAGATCACCGAGTACCCCAAGGCCCAGCGGCCCGCCCGCGGCGTCCTGCTCAAGCGCCTCGGTCGGCACGGCGACGTGGCCGTGGCGGTTCGCAGCATGCTGTATCAATATCACCTGCCCGAGGAGTTTCCCGCCGAGGTGCTCGATGAGGCCCGCCGGGTTGCGCGGTCGTTCGACCTCGACCGTGAGCTGGCAACGCGCGAAGACCTTCGCAATGAGGTCGTCTTCACCATCGACCCGGACGATGCGCGGGACTTTGACGACGCCATCTCCCTTCGGCAGGCGGCCCGTGGCGAGTGGGAGCTGGGCGTGCACATCGCCGATGTGAGTGCATTCGTCGCCCCCGGCGGCCCGCTCGACGACGAGGCGTACCGGCGCGGCAACAGCGTCTACTTCCCCGGCCACGTCGTGCCCATGATCCCCGAGATCCTCTCGAACGGTCTGTGCAGCCTTCAGGAGGGCCAGCCGCGGCTGACCAAGAGCGCCTTCATCCGCATCGACGCTCACGGCCGACCGACGGCCACCCGCTTCGCCAACACCGTGATCCAGTCGAAAAAGCGGCTCACCTACCGCGAGGCGACGGGCATCCTGGAAGGCCGCTCCGGCGGCTTCCCCCGCGACGTCGTGAAGGCCCTGCGCGATCTGGAGAAGCTCGCGCGCCTGATTCGGCGGCGGCGCCTCGCGGACGGCATGCTCGTGCTGGACCTGCCCGACGTCGAGCTGATCCTGGGCGACGACGGCGGGGTCGTCGGGGCCCGGCCCGCCGACACGAGCTTCTCGCATACGCTCATCGAGATGTTCATGATCGAGGCGAACGAGGCCGTGGCGCGGCTGTTCGCACGGCTCGGCGTGCCGCACCTGCGACGGATCCACCCCGAGCCCGACGCGGACACCGGCGAACGGCTCGGCCCGTTCCTCCGCGCCCTGGGCCATTCGCTGCCGAAGACGCCCACGCGAGAGGACCTGCAACGCCTGCTGGACGCCACCCGCGGCAAACCGGAGGCGTTTCCGGTGCATCTCGCCGTCCTCCGGGCGCAGGAGAAGGCCGTGTACTCGCCGAAACGCGAAGGGCACTTCGCCCTCGCCAGCGAGCACTACTGCCACTTCACGTCGCCCATACGGCGATACCCGGACCTGATCGTGCACCGCCTGCTCGGGCAGTACCTTGCAGGCGACCTCGACGGCACGAAGGGCCGACGGGCCATCCCGTCGCAAAGCCGGCTCGCGGAGGCCGGCGCCCACTGCAGTTTCACGGAGCGCCGGGCCGAGGACGCCGAGCGCGAGCTCAAGCGAGTGCTCGTGCTGCACCTGCTCGCCAAACGGCTGGGCGACGAGTTTGACGGGGTGGTCACGGGCGTGGCGAACATCGGGGTCTTCGTGCAGTTGAGCGAATTCCTGATCGACGGGCTCATCCGCTTCGACCACCTGCCGGACGACTGGTGGGAGCTGGACCAGCGGCGCGGCGTCCTTGTCGGTCAGCGGAGCGGCCGCCGGATCCGGATCGGCGACCGCATGCGCGTGGCGGTTGCGGGGGTGAACATCCCCGCCCGCGAACTGGACCTGTCGCCGGTCCTGCCGAAGGCGGATGCCCCCAGGCGAGAGCCGAGACCTTCCGGACACAGGGATCGCCCGCCCGTCCGCCGGCGCGGGCGCGCGGGAGGCCGGCGTGGTCGGTAGCGTCCTTCGTCTCCTGGTCGATCCGGCACTCGACGGGCCGACGAACATGGCCCGCGACGAGGCGCTCCTCGAACAGGTCGGCCCCGAGGCATGCCCGCCGACGATGCGGCTCTACCAGTGGGAGCCCGCGACCGTCTCGCTCGGCTACTTTCAGTCATACGCCGAATTCGCGTCGCAGGATCCGGCGATTCGGTCGATGCCCGTCGTTCGCCGCCTGACCGGCGGGGGGGCCATCATCCACCGCAACGAGCTGACGTACTCGCTCGCGCTGCCCGCCGGCCACCCCTGGCTTCGCGACGGGCCGACCTTGCTCTACGGCGTGATCCATGATGCCGTGATCGCGCTCTTGAACGCCCGCGGCATCCGCGCCCGGCGGGCCGCCTGCAGCGATTCGGCAAGCGCTCGGCGGGGGCCGTTCCTCTGCTTCGAGCGGCGGCATTGCTTCGACGTGGTCGTCGGACCGGACAAGGTCCTCGGCAGCGCCCAGCGGCGGACGGCCGCCGCGCTGCTCCAGCACGGCTCGTTGCAGCTTGGCCGTGAATCGGCCGCGCTGGCCGGGCCCCTGATCGAGACGCTCTCGCAACGCACCGGCGTGCGCTTCGTGCACGCCGCCTGGGATAAGGGGTCGCTTGTGCGGGCGGATGCGCTGCGGGCGAAGTACGCCGGGGCCGACTGGCTGCGGCAGCAGTGAGCCGATCGCCGGGGCCAAGTTCTTCACGGACCATTTCGGCAGCCTTTCCGCTTTTCCACTTTCTCACTATCCCGTCGTTGCGGTACGCAACGGCTTCAGACGTGAATCTCCACAATGTCCTTGTCCCGCAGGACGTGGTCGTGGTTCACCTGCTGGCCGGGAAAGACGCCGTCGCCCCACAGGCGGGCGAATTTGAACTTCGACGCCAGCTCCTTGTGAATATGCTCGGCGAGGTACAGCACCGTGCTGCCGACCGGCAGGATGAACGGCGCGCTCTTGTCCGGCGGCTTGCCCGGCGGCTTGGCATAGACCCGCACCACATGCAGCAGCTCGAAGAGCGTCTTCGTCAACCGGTCCATGTTCTCGCCGGAGACGGCCGACACCGGCAGGATGAGGAGCTCCGTATCGAACAGCTCGCGCAGGACGGCGATGTTCTCCGCCGCCCCGGCGCGGTCGCACTGGCTCGCGATGATCAGACCGCGCTTCGGGTCCGGGCCGTCGTCCGAGGCCGGCGGCAGGACCGGCCTGGATACCAACCGCAGCCGCCGCTCGCGAAGCACGCCGAGGATGCCGTCGATCTCCTCCGCCACCGACTCGCTGCCGGCATTGCCCACGACGGCGACGATGTCTGCGCTGCGGACCGCGCCGATCATGCCGCCCGGGACGTGTTCCGGCGTGAGGGGCGGCATGTCGACGAGCTGGATCGGGCAGTCCTCGTAGTACGCCATGCCCGGGACCGGGGCGTGCGTGCTAAACGGGAACTCCGCGACCCGTACGGGGGCATCCGTCAGCGTCTGGACGATCGCCGACTTGCCGGCATTCGGCGCGCCCACCAGCACGGCCTGCCCGGCGCCCTGGCGGGGAACATGAAACGGATCCTTGCCCCCGCCGGCCTTGCGGCGGGTGACGGCGGCTTCGCGCGCCTCCTTGATCCTCCGCTTCAGGTCCGCCTGGATCTTCTCCGTTCCCTTGTGCTTGGGCAGGGTGCGGAGCATCTCTTCCAGGGCCGCGAGCTGATCCTCCGGCGTCTGCGCCGCGCGATAGCGCTGTTCCGCACGCTGGTAGTCGGGTGTCAGATTGGCCGGCATGACCGCCGATTATACCAGCGGCCCGGCTGCCCCGGCAGCGTTCGTCGAAGCTCCTTGCACGTGCCGGGACGTGCCGTACCATGAGTGCGCGTCGAGGCGCGGCGGGGACGTTCCGGCTCTGTGCCGTGATGTGCGCCGCCGGGTTCCTCCTCATTCGCGCGCGGGTGCCCGAAACAAACGGCAAGACGCCGGAACCGATCGAACGCGAGCTGTGCATCGCCTGACATGGTATTCTCGTACCGTCGCTACACGGACACGGCCTTTCCGGCCTACGCATACACGCCCGGGCGCGATCCGCACCCGCGGACCGACCCGCGGGGCCACAGCTACCGGCTGCCGGGCGCCACAACGCCGCAGATGACCTACAGGCCGCCCGAGTCGTGGCGGGACTGCCCCGACTACCTCTACGGCTGCGACCTGTACAACCACGCCTACTGGTGGGAGGCTCATGAAGTGTGGGAGGGCCTCTGGCACCTCGCGCCGCGGGTCGGTATGCAGCGCCGCTTCCTCCAGGGGCTCATCCAGCTTTCCATCGGCCATCTCAAGCTGCGAATGGGCGCTGTCGACGACGCTCGGCGTCTGCGAGTCCGCAGCGATCGCTATCTCTTCCGCGTGGCGGACGACGTCGGCGACGGCGAGTTCATGGGCCTGGCGGTTCGCCGGTGGCTGGAGACGCTCCGCGCCTACGACGAGCGGTGGATGGCGATGCCCCCGCCGAAATCGCTGCACAACCCGCGCACGTTCCCGTACCTCGTCTTGTCGCTTCCGTCGGGTCCGACCGGCGGGGGTCTGCCGGCGAGCCGGTAAGACGCGCGAGATCGAGGGCGGCGGCTTCGGTTTGCACGCCGCGCCGGCCGCATCCGCCGCGACGCGGCGAGCGGAGCGACCGCATCGATGGGATGTGTTTCGACCGGCAGGATATGCGCCGTCAACACCGGCGAGTACAATCGCCGGAATGAAGATCGCGCTATCACATCGCAGGCGGACAGCGGGCAGGCGACCGGCTGCCGGGACGATCGTCGCTCTGTCGGCATGGGTCGTGTTGATTCCCCCCGGGGCCGCCCGCGGTCGGGCGGAATCCCCCGCGCCACCGACAACCTCCGAAGGGGTGGCCATGGACCTCGAGCGACTGACGCGGGTGGATGGGCTGATGACGGCGGCGATCGGGAAGGGCGAGATCCCCGGTGGCGTCGTGCTGGTCGGCCGGGGCGATTCGGTCGTCTATCGGAAGTGCTATGGACACCGCATGCTGGAGCCGCAGAAGGTCGACATGACCGTCGACACCGTCTTCGACATGGCGTCCGTCACGAAGGTCGTGGCGACGGCGACGAGCATCGCCATCCTGATCGAGCGGGGGCAGGTCGGCCTGACGGACCGCGTCAGGCGCTATGTGCCCGAGTTCGACAACCGCGGCAAGGGCGACATCACCATCGAGCAGCTCCTGACGCATCGGGCCGGCCTCATTCCCGACAATCCTCTGAGCGACTACGCCGACGGCCCCGACGAGGCGCTGAAGCGCGTCTTCAACCTGGGGCTCCGCAATCCGGTCGGTCGGTTCGACTACAGCGACGTCGGATACATCGTGCTCGGCGAAATCGTCCGGCGGGTCAGCGGCCTGACGCTGGATGAGTTCGCCCGGCGCGAGATCTTCCACCCCGCCGGCATGACCTCGTCGTCCTACAAGCCACCGAAGGAGTGGTGGCCTCGCGTGGCCCCGCAGGAGAAGCGCGGCGGCCGGTGGATCATCGGCGAGGTGCACGATCCGCGGGCCTATGCGATGGGCGGCGTCGCCGGCCACGCCGGGCTCTTCAGCACGGCGGACGACATCGCCCGATGGTGTCGCATGATCCTCCGCGGCGGCGAGATCGACGGCCGGCGAATCCTTTCGCCCCTGATGGTTGCCGAAATGACCCGTCCGCGGCTCGGCCCCGACGATGACGCCGTCCGCGGCCTCGGCTTCGACATCGACACCGGCTACAGCCAGCCGCGGGGCGACCTGTTTCTGCGCGGCCTTTCGTTCGGCCACACGGGCTTCACCGGCACGAGCTTCTGGATCGACCCGCAGACCGGTGTGTATCTCATCATCCTGACGAACCGGCTTCATCCCGACGGCAAGGGCGACGTGCTGGACCTCCGGCGAAAGATCGGGACGGTGGTGGCGTCGGCGGTGAAGCTCGACGGCCGTGCCCTGCCGCCGGCGTCCATGGGGATTGCCGAGCTCCGGGCGGCGCTGCCCCGGGGCGGGCGGGATGCAGCCCGAGCGAGAGGGGGTACGCCGATGCGCGAACCGATCCTGCGAGACGCGGAGGTGGCAAACGGGCTCGACGTTCTGGCACGGGACGGTTTTCGGCTGCTGGCCGGCCGAAACGTCGGCGTCATCACGAACCACACGGGGATCAGCCGCGACGGCCGGAGCATCGTCGATCTGCTCCGCGCGGCGCCGGGCGTGAAGCTCGTCGCCCTCTTCGCGCCCGAGCACGGGTTCAAGGGCGCCCTTGACGAGAAGGTGAAGGACGAGCGGGACGAGAAGACGGGGCTGATGATCTACAGCCTGTATGGCGAGACCCGCACGCCGACGGAGGACATGCTCCAGGGCATCGACACGCTCGTCTTCGACATTCAGGACGTCGGGGCGCGGTTCTACACCTACGAGTCGACGATGGGCAACTGCATGATGGCCGCCGCCAGGCGAGGCATTCGCTACATCGTCCTTGATCGGCCGAACCCGATCCGCGGCCTCTACGTCGGCGGGCCGATCGCCGACGCCGACAAGCTCGGGTTCACCGCCTTCTGGCGAATGCCGGTGGCGCACGGGATGACCATGGGCGAGCTGGCGGTGATGTGGAACGCCGAGCTGAAGATCGGGGCCGATCTGCATGTCGTCCGGATGGAGAACTGGACCCGCGACCTGTGGTACGACCAGACGGGGCTGCTCTGGGTCAATCCCTCGCCCAATATGCGAAACCTCAACCAGGCGGTTCTGTACCCGGGCGTCTGCCTGATCGAGGCGACGAACGTGTCCGTCGGCCGGGGTACCGATCAGCCGTTCGAGACGTTCGGCGCCCCGTGGATCGAGGCGCGCCGTCTGGCGGCGGCGCTGAACGCGGCGGGCCTGGCGGGCGTCCGATTCGTCCCGGTCGAGTTCACGCCGGCGGCCGGCAGCAAGCTCGGCGGCCGGAAATGCGGAGGCGTCAACGTCCTGGTCACCGACCGCGAGGCGATCGACCCCGTGCTGATCGGGATCACGATCGCCTGGCATCTGCGCGATCTCTTCGGCGACAAGTTCGAGTTCGCCAAGGTCAACAACCTCCTTGCGAACAGCGCCGCGATGAAGGCCCTCGGCGAGGCCCGGTCGCCGGCTGACGTACCCGCCGTGTGGAAGGACGACCTGGATCGCTTCCGCGCGATGCGAGAGAAGTACCTGATCTACCGATAGACGGCTCGGCCGTACGGCATCGCGCCCGATTACGGCGCGGTCGTGGTGCCGCGCAGGCGCATCGCGGAGAGGAGCTCCCGCGCAAGCCGCAGCTCCGGCAGGTCGCCCGCCGCCAGATGGGCGACGTTTTCCAGATGCAGGCGCGCCAGGTCGGGTCGCCCGGCATTCTTGTAGGCCACGCCGATGTGGTAGTGCGCCACCGGTTCCCTGCGAAGGTCGACGATCGCCGCCGCCAGGAAGCGAACGCCCTCCTCCTTGTCGCCCCGAAGCACATGAATCCAGCCGACCGTGTCCAGCCACGCCGGCGTCACCGGCCCGAGCGCACCGACGCGTTTCATGAGTTCCATAGCGCGATCGAGAGCGGCGGTGTCCTTCCCGGCGGTCGCGGCCATCATGTAGGCCTCATTGTTCAACGCGCTTCCAAACGTCGGATCCAGCTCGAACGCCCGACGATACCGGCCGATGGCCTCGGCCGGTTTGCCCTGCCGATCCAGGACCAGGCCGAGCCGGATACAAAGCCTTGCCGTCTCTCCCTCGATGCCGAGAACCTCGTTGAGAATCCTCCACGCATCGTCGTATCGCCCCTCGGCGAATGCCGCGTCGGCCAGTGCTTCCTTGGCCGTGGCCGAGCCGGGATGCTCGCGCACCAGCCGCTCGCCCGCCCGCGCCGCATCCGCCTTGCGCTCCACCGCCTCGAACGCCTCGCGGAGCGTTTGCAGCACGATCGGGTCCGCCCATTCCTCGGCCAGCTTCCGTACGGCGTGGAGGCCGACGTCCCGCAGGCCCGCCACCCGCATGGCGCGAGCCAGCAGAAGCCGGCGGATGCGCCGGCGCCCCGCGTCGTCCGTGCCGGCCGTGACGACCTTCTCGAGATCCGCGCGGGAAAGGTCTCGCGGCGGGCTGTTTCGTAGTTGCTGCCGGGCGGAGTCCGCATCGCCGCGGGCCGCGAGCGCCAAGGGGACGAACTCGT
>CAZTVU010000007.1:24418-49404 GCA_964617025.1 uncultured Planctomycetales bacterium
GGGATGGACACGGGCCCCGTCGTCGGCCCCGACGCGGCCGCCGTGGCCGGACCCCCGGCCAGCATCCGCAGGCCCCGGCGAACGGGATCATCCACGGGATTGGTCGGGAGCGCCCCCGTCAGCAGCGCGAGCGCCTCCGCGTCGCGGTCGGCGGCCAGCAGAAGTATCGCATGCTGAAGGCGGATGCCGGCGTCGCCGGGCGCGGCCTTGCTCAGCGCACGGTAGGTGTTCTCGCTCGCCTTCACGTCGCCGGCCAGCCACTGAAGCTGAGCCATCGCCACCGTCCACTCGATCCGTCGAGCGGGTTCGCGGCTGCGGCGGGCGAATCCCGTCGCGAGGGCCAGCGCCGGCTGCACCTGATCGGCGGCGAGATGAAGCCGGATCTTCTCCTGTGCGACCGATTCGTTGTCCGGCTCACGCTGGAGCGCCTGATCCAGGAAGACGAGTCCCGCCACCGGCTGGTTGCGCCGTCCGGCGTTCGCCGCCAGCAGGCGAAGGGACTCGACATAGCGCTTGGCGTGCGGCGGGACCGCGCGGAGTTCGGCGTCCGATTCGTCGAGGTTGCCGCGGGAGGCCAGCGCCGCGCCGAGGGCGACCTGGACGGTATCCTCCGGCCCGCCCGCCTGCTCCTTGAGCTTCCGAAGTTCGGCAACGGCCGCCACGTCAAGGCCCAGGTGCATGTACATCTCGCCGCGAAGGACGCCGGCCCGAAACGCCCCGGTCGCGCCCGCCCTGGACAGCAGGCCGAGGGCCCGGTCGGCCGCGAGGAAGTCGCGGGCCGCGACACAGAGCTTCACGCCGTCTGCCAGCAGTTCCACATCGTTGGGCCGCCGCCCGGCGGCTTCGTTGAACGCCTGGATTGCCTCGGCGAACCGTCCGCTGCGGCGTTGAATCTCCATCGCCAATCGGGTCGGC
Source organism: uncultured Planctomycetales bacterium (assembly GCA_964617025.1). Taxonomy (GTDB): domain Bacteria; phylum Planctomycetota; class Phycisphaerae; order UBA1845; family PWPN01; genus CAZMVY01. The sequence goes on from CAZTVU010000007.1 coordinate 25,334, forward strand.
TCGGACAGTTCCGGAAAGGCCGCGGCAAAGCGGCGGGCCGTCTCGAGCGCGGTGTCGGGCTCCCCGACGTTGAGCTGCGCGCGGGCCAGCTTCTCGTAGTCCGTCGGCTTCATCGACCCGGCCGGGAGCAGCGCCTCCAGCTTTCGCAGTTCCTGCCGAGCGTCGTGGAGACGCGCCGACTCAACGAAGATGCCGAAACGGCCCCACGCCGCCACCACCTCGTCCTTGACGTCCGTCAGCCAGTCAAAGGCCTCCACGGCCTGATCCACGCGGCCCAGACTCATCTGCCACAGGGCAACGGTGCCGGCGATCGCCCGTCGAGCCTCCGGCGTCAGGTCGCTGCCGAGCCCCATGAACACGGCCGACAGTCGCTCCACCGCCTCCTCGGTCCGGCCCGTCGCGCGAAGGATGCACCCCTCGGCCAGCCGCACGAGGGCCGGCCGTGCGGCCTTGACGGAATTCGCGGCCTTGATGCCGTCTTCGGGTCGCTTCGCGCGGGCGTAAAGCTCCCCGAGCTGAACATAGCCCTCGGGGTCGTCCGGCATCGAGGCCATGTAGGTCGTCAGTTGCGCGGCCGCCTCGTCCACCTTGCCGAGCTGTTCCAGCGCCCGCGCGGCCAGGAAGCGCAGCGAAGGAGCCGCGGAGCCCGCGTGCAGGGCCCGTTCGCAGATCTGGGCGCATCGCTTGAAGTCGCCCCGGAGGAACGCCAGGTTGGCCAGCCGGGCCGGGTCGATCTCCTCGCCGGGCAGCAGCTTCTCCGCCGCCGCATAGGCGCTTCGCGCGCCGGCCGTGTCGCCGCGGGCCATGAGCACGTTGCCAAGCAGCATCTGGCCGGTGTACGAGTCCGGGGTCTTGGCCAGGACTTCCTTCACCATCGCCAATGCCTCGTCGATGCTTCCGCCGTTCAGATACGCCTCGGCAAGGGCAATTCGGTGAGAGGCCGTCAGGTCGGGCATTCGGGCGGTTTCCGCCAGGATCTGCCGTGCGTCCAGGGGCCGACCCTGCGCGTACCGCAGGCCGGCCAGCGCCACGCGGGCCTCCACGGCCACCGTGGGATCGTTCTGAAGAGCGACCAGGATCGCCTCCGCCGACGCCGGCTGACTCTGCTCAATCAACTGCCCGGCTCGCATGAGCCTGGCGGTGGGCGACTGAGCATCCGTCGCCCCGGCCCGCGCCAGGCACTCTTGCGCCTTCTGAATCTGTCCAAGGCGCCAATACTGGCCGGCGGCGACCTCCAGAAGCCGCGGGGACGGCGTGCCGGTCTCCAGGGCCGCATCGACGAGTCGGGCGGCCCGCTCGGCGGTACCGTGCTGCCAGGAGAGGCTCACCACCGCCGGCAGGATGGTCTCCCGAGACGTGGATGTGATGACGGCGTCGCGCAGCTCGGCGTCGGCGGCGTTGCCCTGGCCCGACTTCCACAGGCTCTCCGCCAGTCGGAGACGTGCGATCAGGTACTGCGGGTTGAGCAGCAGCACGCGGCGCAGCGTCTGTTGTGCGATGCCGGCAAACCCCGTCTCGAGCTGCGCAATCGCCATGAGGTACTGCACCTCGATCCAGTTCGGATAGAGCGTCGAGAGGGGCTGGAGGATCTGCTTCGCCTCTTCGTACTTGCGCTGGGCCAGAAGGACCTGCCCTTTGAGCGACTGCGCCTGGATGTGCTTCGGGTCTTTCTTGAGCACTTCCTCCGCGATCTGCATGGCGGCGGTGGGGTTGCCGTCGTTGAGCGTCAATCGGGCCATGGCCACGCGAGCGTCCTTGTCGCGGTCCGGGTTCTCGCCGATGCGGCGGGCGAGGATCTGCTTGGCCTTCAGGGTGAACTCCTGCCGTCGGGGACCGGTTTCGTTGGCCCCCGCGGATACCAGAGCGCCGACCGCCTGCAGTGCGGCCCGCTCCGTCGCGCGACCCGCCTTCTCCAGCTGCTCATAGATCTCGACCACGCGGTCGTACGCGCCTCGTCGATCGTAGACCGCCTGAAGCTGTTCCCCCGCGTCGGCGCGGGGTTCCGGGGCGTTCAAGGCAATCGTCAGCGATGCGATGGCCCGGTCTTCGGCGGCGCGAACCCGCTCGGCATGGCTCGCCGCCTCCTTGCCGAGGCGTTCCGCGTCGGCCTTGCGGCCGGCGACCGCGGCCAGGTTCAACTGTTCCAACGTCCGGGATTCCAATATCCGGTGGCATTCGGCGATCGCGATGTACGTCAGTCCCTTCTCCAGCTCGATGGCCGGATCCGCGGCGGGCAACGACGCGGTCGGAAGGGCGCCCAGCGTGGCGTCCAGCATCTTCAAGACGGAGCCGATCTCCTCCGGCGGCGCCCCCTGCGGCAACCTCTGAAGCCGGGCGATTGCCTCGAACCGGGACGCGCGCGTCTTCCAGGCCCAAGGCTCCGTGCTATCGGGCCTTACCTGCAGAGCGCGGTCCGCCATGCGGCGGACGTTGTCGTACTCGCTCAGCCGCAGGAGCGCCGCGACCAGGACCCGATAGGCGTCGAACGCCTCGGGCTCGCGCTGGAGGGCGGCGCGCGCCAGCCGTGCCGCCTGGCTCGGATCGCCCTGGTCCAGGGCGATCCGGGCGTTCGCGAGGTCGACGTTCGCGGGACGCGAGCGAAGGTACCAGTAGAAAGCGCCGGCCAGGCAGAGGACGGCAACGGGTATGAGGATGATCACTATGCGTTTCACGGCCAGGACCCTCACGAACGGCATCGTCGATCCGGCCATTTGACACGGAGTTGCGACGTGTGGCAAAGCGCGGCGGGCGCAAAAAAAGCTCCCGGCGAATCCGCACAACCTGATGTTGCCGATTCAGCCCGGAGCTGGCAGCCAGTAGAAAAGTCGGGCGGCATACGGCCCGCTCAGGGAGCGGACACCGTATCCCTCATCGGGCACCCTTTCCCGTGATCATCAGGATCGTTCGGCCGAGGATCTTCATGTCCAGGGCCCAGCCGCGGGTCCGGACGTACTTCAGATCCCACGCCACCTTCTCCCTCGCCGACTCGATGCTGCTGTCATAGCCGTTCTCGATCTGCGCCAGGCCGGTCAGACCGGGCTTGACCTCGAGCCGGTCGAGATAGTTCGGTATGTGCATCATCAGCTCGCGTATGATCTCGGGCCGCTCGGGCCGCGGTCCGACGAGGCTCATCTCGCCGCGCAGGACATTGATCAATTGCGGGAGTTCGTCCAGGTGCGACAATCGCATGAAGCGGCCGCACGGAATGATCCGCGGGTCGTTGTCCTTTGCCCACACCGCCCCGCTTTCCTTTTCCGCGTCGACGTACATCGTGCGGAGCTTGTACATCGTGAAGCGGCGACCCCCGAGACCCACGCGGACCTGCTTGAACAGCACGGGCCCGTTCGGATCCGACATCTTGATGATCAGCGCGCACAGACCCATCACCGGCAGCGCGGCAACCAACAGAATCAGCGAGCCGGCGATATCAAACGCATCCTTCAGGATGGCATAGCGGGGACGGGCGTACTTGACCGCCAGACCGGCGATCCCGCCCGTGACCATCGCAACTGTCAGTGGTTCCGGCATCCTTCGCTCCTCCACGGAAGCGGGTGCAGCCCCCCTCCGTCCACAACAACCCCCGACCCTCTACTGCCGATTCGCACACATGGTGGAAACCATCGGATTACTTCTTTCCACCCCGAATTGGCGTCGGCACCTGTCCGCCAATCGACGTCCCTAGCTTAGCCGTGCTTCTAACGGATGTCAAGCAAAGAGCGGAAATCCTGAGATTCGGTGTTGTACCCTGCTCGCGCACCGCCGGTTTTTCCGGAACCTCATGATATTATCCGGTCGGAGCGGGGACTTGTACGCAACCTGCGACTCGTCAGTACTTTGAAGCGAACGGTTGACATTCAAGGAATTGCCTGATGCGCGAGTCGCGTTTACCGCGACCACCGGCTTTCCCCGGATTAACGCGCTGAGCGACGCCGGGCCTTCAGGGCAAGCCCACCCATGGCGGCAGCCACGAGCGCTACGGTGAACGGCTCCGGCGTATGCCCGCCGTTCTGCGGGATCGGAACGACACCCACTCCCGGGACTCGGTTCGGACCGTTGAAGCGCGCGGCAAACTCGGCGTAGTCGACGAGATCGACAGATCCGTCGCGGTTGGCGTCGGCACCCGAGCAATCCGGCAAGGCGGGTGGACGATTCGGACCGTTGAAACAGGATTGGAATACCTCAAAGTCGTTCTTGTCCACATCCCCATCGAAGTCGAAATCGCCGTAGTCGATCCAATACCTCAGCGGCTCGCGTTCGTTGCCCGCCGGGGCCAGAGCGCCGCCGGAGCCTTTCTCGGGCAGACCCAAAGCGATCGCACACACCCCCAACACGAGACTGGTCGCAAACAGGATAGAGCGCATTCTCACCGGCCTCCTCGCTGGCATCTCCTCGTAGTGTAGTGTTCTGTACAGGCGATGTCAACCTTCTTTTTCAAAGTCGACAACAAAATCGGCAAGAAGCGATCCGAAACGCGTCCTATAAACATCCCGGTCGACTTGTTACAATAGTCCGTATACTATCAGCCCCGTTCGCGACGGTTGCTCGGGCGATTCCGCGGTATAATTTTGGGAGCAAATTAGTTATGAAACGGACAGCACTGTTGGCTCTGGCGTCTGCCGTCCTGCTGATCGCGGCGGCTGCGCAGGAGGAGGCGTCGCGGCCATCCCCGGTTTCTCTTCCAGATCTCATTGTCAAACAGCGGGTTGCGGTTGTTGCGGTCGGTGTGTACAACCCGCTGGCCAAGCCGACCGAGCAATTCCTCGGCACGGGTTTCGCAATTGAGGGCAGACGGCTGATCGCCACCAACTGGCATGTGGTCCAGCCGATTCTCGCTTCGAAGCGGGACAAGGAGTTGCGCGTGTTCAGCCTGATGGACCGCGATTCGCGCGGACGCCCTGCGATCCTGCGAAAGACCGATCCCGAGCACGACCTCGCCCTCCTTGAGTACGACGGCCCGGCAATATCCGGGCTGAAACTGGGTAATTCCGTGGCGGTACGCGAGGGCGAAGACATCGCCTTTACGGGTTATCCGCTGGGTCCTGTGTTGGGCCTGCATCCTGCGACGCACACGGGCATCGTCAGCAGCGTCGGGCCGCGGGCGCTTCCGGCGGACGTCCCCTCGCAGCTTACGCCGGCGATAAAACAGGCCCTGGAGAACCCTTTTGACGTGTTCCAGCTGGATGCGGTGGCTTTTCCCGGCAACAGCGGCAGCCCGGTATACCTTCGGTCCGATGGAACGGTGATCGGGATCGTCAGCAACGCCCACATCCGCATGACCAAGGAGCGCGGGCTGGTCGGGTCGACGGGGATCTGTTATGCCATCCCGGTTGCCCATCTGGCAAAGCTGTTACAATAAGGGAGCCGATACACCTGAGGGGCCGGTTGATCGTCAGCCGTCCGCGGTCGGCTCCGAGACGCTCGAGAAGGAACCATCGTGTACGAACGCCATTTCGGTCTGAACGAGAAGCCGTTCGAGAACACCCCGGATCCGCGCTTCTTCTTCTCGAACCCGGACCACGATGAGGCCCTGGCCAACCTCGTCTACGCCGTCACCGAGCGAAAGGGCTTCGTCCTACTGACCGGCGAGGTCGGCGCGGGCAAGACGCTGCTGAGCCGCATCCTCCTGTCCCGCATCGGCGGGGCGACGCGCACGGCGAGCATCACCAATACGCACCTCTCGCCCAAGCAGCTCCTGCGCACGCTCTGCCAGGAGTACGACCTGCCGACGTCGGCCATGCGGGACAAGTCGGAGCTGATGGAGGCGTTCAACAGCTTCCTGTTGCAGCAGCTGGCCGCGGACCGGCTCGTGCTGGCTATCATTGACGAGGGGCAGAACCTGACGCGTGAGGCGCTCGAGGAGATCCGCATGTTGTGCAACCTCGAGACGGACCGCGAAAAGCTCCTTCAGATCATCCTGATGGGTCAGCCGGAACTGCGGAAGCGCGTCGCCATGCCGGACCTGGAGCAGCTCCGGCAGCGCATCGCGCTGTCGTACCACTTGCGCCCGCTCTCGCCGCCGAACGTCGGCAAGTACATCGCGCACCGGCTGGCGGTGGCCGGGCTGAACGGCCAGCCGCTTTTCGACGAGGCCGGCATCGAGATCATCGCGCAGTACTCCGGCGGCATCCCGCGGCTGATCAACGCGATCTGCGACTGCTGCCTGGTGCTGGCCTACGCGCGGCAGCTCACGCAGATCGACGAAAAGATCGTGCAGGACGCGGTGCAGAACCATCTGCCGATGGAGTCGCGGCCGGTGCACCAGTGGGCGTGATGTCCGCCGTTCCATAACGCGATGACGGAAAAGCGAGAAAGCGAAAAACCGGAGAAGCCCGGCGCAGCCTGAGGCCGCAACCAAGAGAGCCGTGCGTCTCGCCCGCCGGTTGCGCTGGGGCGATCTGCCCCGACCTCGACTCGGGCCGTGGTCGGCCCGCGCGTCCTGCGCGGCGCGGCCTGCGGTCTTGGAGTGCGGCGGCCATGACGCCGCTTTTCCTGCGGCCTGCTTTGACGCCCGGGCGCGCCGCAGACCGGCCGAGTCAAAGCGGTGGCGTTGCCACCGCACTCCAAAGGCGCCGACGGAGATGGGTGACGTGAAGCCAATAGCCGGAAACGCCCGAACGCGGCCGGATCGTCGTCGGAAAAGCTTGGCGGGAGAGCAAGAAATCGACGGATACCATCGAAAGGCCGAAAAAGCGAACGATCGCCCGCGGAGGGCCGAACCCAGAGTACCCCCGTGGTGTGATCGTGCGTTCACCACAGGATCAGGCGTTTTTCGTTTTCTCGCTTTCTCGTTTTTCCGCTTTCCAGCGTTGCCGTGTGCAACGCGGGGGATGTCCACGGCGGTTACAGCTTCCAGGGGGCGCGGTATTCCCGGCCGACGAAAGCATCGGCCTGGGCATCTCCGAGGAACCGCTCCTTGGCGGCGTCCCACTTGAGCGTGCGGCCCAGGCGTGCGGCGATATTGCCCAGATGGCAGATCATCGCGTCGTGGTGGCCGACCTCGACGGGGTTCAGGAGCTTCGCCTCGCCACGGATCGCGTCGACCCAGTTGGCCATGTTCGTCTTGATCTGCGGCAGCTTCACGTCGCCGGTCCGGTCGCCGACCTTGGGGACGTCGGTCACAACCTTGCCGTTCCGCTCGATGCGGTACTGCTTGTCGTGGCCCTGGAGCTTGCCGAAGGCGATCGTGAGGACGCCGTCGGTGCCGTGGAATCGCATCCCGTGGCCTTCCTTCTCGCCCTTGGGTGTCGGCTGGGTCCAGGTGAGCTCGAAGTCCGGGTTGCGGAAGATCCACCGTACCCGCTGCCAGGCAGGGCAGTCGAAGAGGTTGGGCTTGTCGAACGGCCCCTCGCGTCCCTCGACGCTTACGGGAACGGCCCCGTCGGCGTCGAAGCCCCACGTGATCAGGTTGACCATGTGGCAGCCCCAGTCGGTCATGTAGGCGCCGGCGTAGTCACGCCACCAGCGGAAATTGAAATGGCAGCGCTTGGGGTGATACGGCACCCGGGGGGCCGGGCCCAGCCACATGTCCCAGTTCAGCTCCGGCGGGGGCTCGGTGTTCGGCGTGGGCGGCTCGCACGGATTGGCCCACATCCAGAGGTCGACCTTCGTGACCTTCCCGATCCGGCCGCTGCGGATCAGCTCGCAGGCCTCGCGGACCTCGACGTCCGTGCGGTGGTGCGTGCCGGTCTGGAACACGACGCCCGTCTCGCGGACCGCGTTCACGATCGCACGGCCCTCGGCGATGCTGTACGCCAGGGGCTTCTCGCAGTAGACGTGCTTGCCCGCGCGGCAGGCGCCGACGGCAACCAGCGCGTGCCAATGGTCGGGCACGGCGATGATGACCGCGTCGATGTCCTTGCGATCGAGGATGCGCCGATAGTCCGAGCAGGTGTCCACGCCGCCGAGGGCTTTGGCGGCCTTCTCGGCGTGGCCGCGGTCCACGTCGCAGACGGCGGCGACGGCGATGGGTTTCGTCTCGCGCGCGAGGTTCATCAGGTATGTGCCCTGTCCGCCGACGCCGATGCAGCCGGTCACCAGACGGTCATTCGCGCCGAGAACCTTTCTCGCCGGGGCGAGGGCCTGGACAAGCCGCGGCGAGCCGACCAGGCCGGCGGCGGTCATGCGGAGAAACGAGCGACGGGTTACGTGTCTGCGCGCCATTGAGAATCCTCCTGCGAGGATGCTACGGCCCGGCGACCTCCCCGACAAGCTCGACGTACAGGCCGCTCACTGATGGCCCGGGAAAGACGCGATCGAACAGGACCGCCAAACGCGACCAGTGCGCGGGCGGGCCCGCGCCCGGGACGGCGGGCGCGGTGTCGGCCGCCGGGACGGCGCCGAACGAGACGAGCGCGTACTCGTAGGCCGACTCCACCGGTACGATCAGAAACCAGCCGGAGATGTGCTCGATGCGGCGCACCTCGCCGAGGCGGTCGGCAAGCCAGATGTATTCCGTGACATCCAGGGTCGGGCCGAGCGGAAACCGGAGCCGCAGATCGACGCGGATTCGCTTGCAGGATGCGAAGATCCCCGCGGGGACCGTGACGTCCTCCAGCCCCTCGGCGGTCACCTCGCGTTCAATCCGGCCCTCGGCCACGCGGTGGCCCCCGCGGTTGTAGCAGCGGATCACGGACGACCCGACGACGGGGCGATCCGACGGCAGCCGAGCGGGATAGAGCGGCATCGGTTCGTCCAGCTCGATCATGAGCGCCGCCCTCGCCTTCAGGGGGGCCTTGGGCAGGGCGTTGACTTCCTCCGGCGTCATCGAAGGCCGCCGGAAGTACTCGCGAATCGGCAGCAACGGCGTATCGATCAACTCGGCCTCGACGATCCGTGCGGGCCGCGTCAGCCGCCGGTAGAGGACGGGCAGGTCGGGTTCCCGGCGCAGGATGTCGCGCCGCTCATAGACCCAGTCGCCGTCGCGCGGAAACGGAAGCACCCATTCCCGCGGGGCGCTGTCCGTCGCGGTCGGGGACGGGCCCGCGGTGTACGGTGCCGGCGAGTGAAATCGGGACGTGCAACCCGCGAGCAGGAGGGGGGCCAGGAGAAAAGCGACGGAGCGACGGAGCGACGAAGCGACGAAGGGGAGGGGGAAAAAGTGGAAAAGCGGGAAAGTGGAAAAGTGAAAAACGCAAATGCCACCGGTGTGGTGGTGTGAGTGGTCCGCCCCGGAAGCTCCCACCCGCAACCCGGGGGCCGAACGCGTGGGGCGGGCGGTTCTGCGGCGCAGCCGCAGGTTCGCCCACCGATTCCCTTTCGACCTTCGCCGCGGGTCGGTAGACGCCCCCCGGCCGTGCGTTTCGACAACAACCGCGCCAAGGAAATCTCTCACTTTCTCACTTTTCCATTTTTTCACTTTCCGGCATCTCCTTGGCGTCAAGGGACCGCCGCGGACGGACGTCCTCGATGCGAAACGGCGTGTCGCACTCGGGGCAGCGGTTGCGCGCCGCGCCGGTCAGATCATAGCCGCATTCGGGGCAGTAGGGCCGGTTGCCCGGGATCGCGCGGTCCACGAGCCACTTGCCTCCGAAGAACAGGTAAAGGCCGAGCGCCATTTGCGTCAGCGAAGAGAGGAACTGGACCGGAATGTACATCAATGGAAACTCCGGGAATCGGAGGGTGCCGCTGCCGTAGGCCCATGCTGCAATAATGCCGGCGGCATTCCGCATCGCGTCACTGATTCCCATGACGAAGATCCAGACCCCGATGGCCTTGATCAGCATACGAAACAATGTCTTGTGTCTCATGGCGATGCCTTTCGTCATTCCGCGCGGGCCCGAGCATCCGATGGCGTTATCACCGGTCCGTTCGGGACGTCGCGGCCCGCGCAGTGTGGAGTGCGGCGGCAACGCCGCCGCTTTTCCTGCGGCGAGCGGTGACGCCTCGGTGCGTCGCAGGCCGTCCGAGCCAAAGCGGTGGCGTCGCCACCGCAGTCCACAGGCGCCGGCGAATAATTGACACGGGCCGGCGCCCGAAAGCCCCGGGCGCCAAGGGTCGGCCCGCTCCGTCCGTCCACAGCGCTGGTGGCAGGCCAACGGTTTGCCGTCGGCTCCGCAACCACACACTCCAGAGCGACCACAACCCAACAACGTCCACGCCTTGCATACCCAATTCCCTCAGCCACTTCCCCGATCTCGACTCGGGCGGCCGTCGGTCCGCCCGTCCGGCGGGAAGCGGCCCGCGCAGTGTGGAGTGCGGCGGCAACGCCGCCGCTTTTCCTGCGGCGAGCGGTGACGCCTCGGTGCGTCGCAGGCCGTCCGAGCCAAAGCGGTGGCGTCGCCACCGCAGTCCACAGGCGCCGGCGAATAATTGACACGGGCCGGCGCCCGAAAGCCCCGGGCGCCAAGGGTCGGCCCGCTCCGTCCGTCCACAGCGCTGGTGGCAGGCCAACGGTTTGCCGTCGGCTCCGCAACCACACACTCCAGAGCCACCACAACCCAACAATGTCCACGCCTTGCGCCCATGTTTCGCCGGAAGACTCTACCTGGTCGCCCAGTCGGCCGCGTACAACCTGTACAGGTCGGCGATGCGGGCCTCCTTCGCATCGCCGCGGTGCAGGACCACGCGATACGACAGGCGAAGCGGCGTGGCTCGATGCAGCGGGACGAACTCGAGGCCGGGGTAGGACACGTTCAGCACGCCGTAGTAACGGAACAGCCACGGCGGCGGCGAGCCGGGGTGATCCGGGGCGGCCAGGATGGCGATGCCGCTCGGGCCGCCCTTCGTCGAGCCGGGGAAGTCGCCGGAGCAGTCGGCCCAGTGCGCCCGGTACATCAGACCGTCCTTCTTCATCTCCTCGCCGTCGGCCACGATGCGGACGGACTGCGGCTTCGGCCAGCGGAAGGTGAAGCCGCCGTAACCCTTGTTGAGCACGTCGGTGCCGGCGATCTGCAACCCCTCCACCAGGGCGTAGAGCTCGATATCCACATCGAACACCTGGCGGTCGCCGCCGGTGAGCGCGCTGGAGAAAAGACGGATCGTGACGGCCTCCCGAACGACGCGCTGCGGCCGGGGCATCTGCGCCGTCTGGTGGTCCCAGAAGCCCTCCGCCGTCAGCGTCGCCAGCACCGGGCCGGATTCGCGATGGAGGATGCGGCCGAGCCGGTATCGCATGTCTTTCCGCTCCCACCAGTTGCCCAGCATCTTGTCGCCCTGCCTGAGCCGCGGCCACGCCCAGAACAGGCCGCGGTGGTGCAGGTGGTCGGCCGGCTGATTCTGCGTGAGGACTTGGCCGTCGAGGCCCCGGATTGGGTGGATGAAGCCGAGCACGGCGTTGGGGTCGGCCTTGCCGTCGAGGTCGCGCGGGCCGTGATTGTAGCGAAGGACGGCGCGGCCGCAGTCGATGAAATCGGTCGCCTGCTCGAGGATCTCCTTCAGCAGCACGACGGGGGCGTCGCTCGTCGAGGCGGGTGCCGCCAGGCGGATCTCGAGCGTCCTGCCCTGCTGCCCGGTTGCCACGGTCAGCGGGAGCCACAGCATCCGGGTGGCTTTTGCGCCGGTCGCGGACGGCGCCGCCACCACCTGAGCGGGCGTGCCGGCCGGCAGGGCGCCGGAGGCGGTCAGGACCCGCGCGGCCGCGGGTACGGCCGGATCGCACGGTACGCCGATCACTACCGGCAGGCCGGTCGGCGCATCGTCGGGCACCCGGATACGAATCGTCTGGGCCCTGCAGGCGGCTGCGAGCGCGGCGGGCAGGACGGCGGCGAGGACGATGCGGATACGTTGGCTTCGCTGCATGGGCGGACTCCTGAAGGCGCGGCGAATGGACGAACCCGCCGCAACGCGGCGAAGTCGCCGGTGGCACGCGTTTCTCGAAGGCAGGGCGCATTGTATCGATGGGCGGCGGCAGCGGCGAGTGAGTCCGCGGCGGCATTGCAGAACCGCCCCGCCGACGCGCTCGGGTTCCGGGTCTCGCCTTCCGGGTTCCGTGGCGAACAGGTCGCGCCGCCGCGCCCCGCGTGGTTGTCATTTTTTCACTTTTCCACTTTTCCCCGCCCCTTCATCGCTTCCGCCTTGAGAATCGATCCGCTGCCGCATACAGTGCCGCACGCCCATGAGCACCGCCGAACGCAGCTACCGCGCCTCGAAAACGCTGGCCGATCTCACGCCGGCCATGCGTCAATACGCGGAGCAGAAGGCGGCGGTCCCGGACGCCATCCTGTTGTTCCGGATGGGCGATTTCTACGAGACGTTCTACGAGGATGCCGTTACGGCCAGCCGCGTCCTCGGTATCGCGCTGACATCGCGCGACAAGGGCGACAACCCCACGCCGCTGGCCGGCATCCCGTATCACGCCTTGGAGAGCTACCTCGGAAAGCTCGTCCGAGCGGGCTACAAGGTGGCCATCAGCGAGCAGGTCGAGGACCCCCGGCTTGCCAAGGGCGTGGTGAAGCGCGAGATCGTGCGCATCGTCACGCCGGGGACGCTGACGGACGAAGCGCTGCTCGACCAACGGGCCGACCAGCTTCTGGCGGCGGTTTGTACGCAGGAAGACGGCGTCGGCGTTGCGTGCCTCGATCTGGCGTCGGGCCACTTCTTCGTCGAGACGCTGGCGGCGGGGCCGGCGCTTGACGAACTCGTCCGGTGGAGGCCGGCCGAGCTGCTGGTTCCGCAGTCGCCGATCGACCGGCCCGACCCGTTCGCCGAGACCTTTCGCGAGGTGACCGGCTCGACGATCACACCGCGCCCGGCGCACCATTTCGATGCCCACCACGCCGAGCAGGTGTTGCACAGGCACTTCCGCGTGGCGACGCTCGCCGGCTTCGGCTTCGAGCGGATGGATCCGTCGCTTCGGGCCGCCGGGGCGCTGCTCGACTATGTGAACGAGACGCAGAAGACCGCCGCGCAGCACATCCTTCGCATCGCCCGCCGCGACACCGGCGAGTTCGTCCACATCGACCAGGCGACATGGCGGTCGCTCGAGATCGAGCGGACGCTTCGCGGAGGGGCGTTCGAGGGTTCGCTCCTGCACGCGATCGACCGCACGGTCAACCCGATGGGCGCCCGCACGCTCCGCCGATGGCTGCGGTCGCCGCTGCGGTCGGCGGACCTGGCGAACCGGCGGCTCGATGCCATCGCCGACCTGCGCGGCGACCGGGATCGGCTCCTGGCGCTTCGGCGCGAGATGCGGGAGCTCGGCGACCTCGAGCGGATGACGGCGCGGCTCGGCGTCGGCCGCGCGTCGCCGCGCGACCTGGCGGGCATCCGGCGCGTTCTGGAACGGCTGCCGCGGATTCGCGGGCCGCTCTCGGCAAACCCGACGGCCCTGATGGCGGAGCTGGTGGACCAGGCGGCCGAACTGCCGGAGCTCTGCCGGCTCCTGACGCGGGCGCTCCAGCCGGCGCCGCCGCCGACCGTTCGCGAGGGGGGGATCATCGCCGACGGCTTCGACGCCGAGCTGGACCGCCTGCGGGGCATCGCGGCGGGCGGGCAGCAGTGGCTGACCGAGTTTCAGGCGCGCGAGATCGAGCGGACGGGGATCGGCTCGCTCAAGGTGGGCTTCAACTCGGTCTTCGGCTACTACATCGAGATCGGCAACGCGCACCGCGACCGCGTCCCCCCGGACTACGTCCGCAAGCAGACCGTCAAGAACGCCGAGCGCTACATCACCGAGGAACTCAAGCAGCACGAGACGGAGGTGCTCACCGCCCGGGAACGGGCCAACGACCTCGAATACCGGCTCTTCGAGCGGATTCGCGACGAGGCCGTGCGAAACATCCCCGCGCTCCAGCGGATCGCCGGGGCCCTCGGGCAGATTGACGCCCTGGCCGGGCTCGCCGAGCTCAGCCACGAACGGAGCTATGTGCGGCCGGAGCTTGTCGACGAGCCGGTGCTGGAGGTCGTCGACGGCCGGCACCCGGTGCTCGAGCAACTGCTCGGCGAGCGGTTCGTGCCGAACGACGGCTCGCTGGATGCCCGAGGGTCGCGACTCGTCCTGCTGACGGGGCCGAACATGGCCGGCAAGAGCACGTACATCCGGCAGATGGCGCTGCTGACGTTGCTGGCGCAGGTGGGCAGCTACGTGCCGGCGGCCTCGATGCGGCTCGGGCCGGTCGATCGCATCTTCGCCCGCGTCGGGGCGAGCGATGAGATCGCCCGCGGGCAGTCGACGTTCATGGTCGAGATGATCGAGGCGGCCAACATCCTGAACAACGCGACGGCCGACAGCCTCGTCATTCTGGACGAGATCGGCCGGGGCACGAGCACCTTCGACGGCCTCGCGCTGGCGTGGGCCGTGACGGAACACCTCGCCACCCAGACGAAGTGCCGGGCGTTCTTTGCGACGCATTACCACGAACTGACGGAGCTGGCGGGCCTCCTCGCGGGCGTGCGAAACTGCAACGTCGCCGTGCGCGAGTGGCAGGAGGAGATCATTTTCCTGCACAAGATCGTCGACGGTCCCGCCAGCAAGAGCTACGGCGTGCACGTAGCGCAACTGGCGGGCGTGCCGGAGCCGGTCATTCGGCGCAGCCGGGAGGTTCTGGCGGAGCTGGAGCGGAACTTCCGGCGGGAGTCGCAATCGCCTCGCATGGCGGCCCGGCGGACGCGAAAAGACGCCCAGTTGCTCCTCTTCGGCGACCCGGCCGATGAGATCCGCGACAGGCTTCGTACGATCGACCTCGACAAGTTGACGCCGCTGGAGGCGTTGCAGGTCCTGAAGGAGCTCCAGGCTCGGGCGCGCGAGTAGACCGCAAACACCGGGAAGCCCGCGGATCGGCGGGAGTGGTCCGTGTCTTGCGTGGTGTGTGATGGGCGCCGGGGGCTCGCTTGAAGACCCCCAGCGTGGCTCCCACCACACAGGTATCGATGCGGCACTGCCGGGCCGGCGACGTGAGAACAGTCCGTCCCCCTCTTCGTCTCGCACTACGGTGCTTTGTTGGCAAGACCCGTTCCGAGTCCCCGCGAGCGTGGCCGTTTGCTCGGGAACGGTGTACCGGACGTGATCGAGGGCACGCCCGGACCTACCGATACGTCGGAAAGAGCCGGTCAATGCCTAGGAAACAGGCAGTGCAGGCCGCCGGTACGCTATGCGCGGGGGGTGAATCCGGCTCCGGCGGCCCGGCCGGGCTGTTGCGGCCGCGCTGGCACGCAAGTTGCTTGACGGGTCCTGCCGATAGTGCGAGCATGCCTCTCGCATGATCCATGGGCATCGCTTGAGACCGGCGGGATGCCCCCGGTCGCCCGCGGATTGAATCGGTCGAGGCAACGACCCCATTCGCCGCGGTACATGCTGAGGACATTGAGACCACGAGGCGAACATGTGTGGTGTTCCGACCTCGCCGGGCCGTTGCCGCTTTCTGTCGGAAGGATGTGAACATGAGTAGAGTGCACAACACCTCGTTGCCCGAGACCAAACCGGGGGAGAAGCTGTCCCCCAAGGGCTTCCTCGACTTCTGCCACAAGGTTGGTGCCGAGCTGGTGGATCTGAAGTTCTGCGATCTGCTGGGCACGTGGCAGCACTGCGCGTATCCCGTCGACGAGATCGACGAGGACACGTTCAAGGACGGGTTGGGTTTCGACGGGTCAAGCATCCGTGGCTGGCAGCAGATCGACAAGTCCGACATGCTTGCGATGCCCCAGCCCGAGACGGCCTGCCTCGATTCCTTCTCCAAGGAGCCGACGGTCAGCGTGCTGGCGGACATCGTCGATCCCGTGACGCGCGAGGAGTATTCGCGCGACCCGCGGCACGTTGCCAAGAAGGCGGTGGCGTTCCTGACGAAGACCGGCATCGCCGACACGTGCTTCGTCGGGCCGGAGCCGGAGTTTTTCATCTTCGACGAGGTCCGGTACGAGCAGAACCAGCACCGCGGCATGTACGAGATCGACTCCGTGGAGGGCGCCTGGAACACGGCCCGGTTCGAGGAGCCGAACCTCGGCTACAAGCCGTCTTTCAAGGGCGGCTACTTCCCTGTCAGCCCCACGGACACCTACGGGGACCTGCGGGCGGAAATGGTGTACGAGATGAAGAAGGTCGGCATCGATGTCGAGGCGCACCACCACGAGGTGGGCACGGCCGGCCAGTCCGAGATCGACATGAAGTTCAAGCCGCTCCTGCAGATGGGCGACCAGATGATGTGGTACAAGTACATCGTCAAGAACGTCGCCAAACGGAACGGCAAGACGGTGACGTTCATGCCCAAGCCGATCTTCCAGGACAACGGCAGCGGTATGCACACGCACTTTTCGCTCTGGAAGGACGGCAAGCCGCTCTTCGCGGGCAACGGCTACGCCGGGCTGTCGGAGCTGGCGCTTCATGCGATCGGCGGGATTCTCAAGCACGCGCCGTCGATCCTGGCGTTCGCCGCGCCGACGACGAACTCGTATCGGCGGCTCGTGCCGGGGTACGAGGCGCCGGTGAACCTTGCCTACTCGGCGCGGAACCGCTCGGCGGCGTGCCGCATCCCGATGTACTCGGCGAGCCCGAAGGCCAAGCGGGTCGAGTTCCGCTGTCCGGACCCGAGCTGCAACCCCTACCTCGCGTTCAGCGCGATCCTGATGGCGGCGATCGACGGCGTCCAGAACAGGATCGACCCGGGCAAGCCGCTCGACGTCAACATCTATGAATTGGACAAGGACGAAGCGAAGAACGTCCCGAACACGCCCGGTTCGCTGGCCGAGTCCCTGGCGGCGCTCAAGAAGGACCACGCCTTTCTGCTGGCGGGCAACGTG
Organism: uncultured Planctomycetales bacterium; assembly: GCA_964617025.1. Taxonomy (GTDB): domain Bacteria; phylum Planctomycetota; class Phycisphaerae; order UBA1845; family PWPN01; genus CAZMVY01. The sequence continues at coordinate 42,002 of CAZTVU010000007.1, forward strand.
TTCTCGGAGGACCTCATCGAGGCGTGGGTGGAGTACAAGACGGCCAACGAGATCGACGAGATGTCGTTGCGGCCCCACCCGTACGAGTTCCATCTGTATTACGATAGTTGAGAAGGCGTACACAGGAGCGTAGGGTGCAGACGAGCCGGTTTCCCGTCGGGGGGCCGGCTCGTTCGGCATCCTTGCCTTCACGTCATCCGCCGTGCCGCTCGGCGGCTGCGCCGGGAGGGGCTCATTCCGGCCGGTCGGGAACAAACGGAAGGAGCCCACCGCATCGGTCGGATGCGGGGGCTCCCCCGGGACGAGACGCACGCGCCACGCGCGCGGGACAGTGGTCGAGGGTCAGGCCGACCGACGCCGTCGGATCGCCACCAGACAGCCTCCGGCGAGGAACGCCAGTGTGGCGGGCTCCGGGGCAACGCCGAATTCGTACATGTTGGTTGCGCTCCAGGTGTTGAAACCGGCGCCGTCGCTGATCATCAGGATGACGTTCTTCGCGCCAAGGCCGTAGGCGCTGTTCATCACGGTGAAGATGTCGGTGTTATCGATGTAGCGTCCGTCGAAGTCGGGCCGGCCGTACCGGATGCCGACCTGGGCATCGACGCCGTCCACCAGGCCGGCGAAGAGCTCGCTGCCCGGGCCCTTCGCGTAGACCGGCACAAGCGCATTCGTATGGTTGTCCGAGTTGTATTTCATCCCGGGCATGTGGCCGGCCCCGTTGTTGACGAGGCCCGCGAAGGGCAGCGTGTCGGAATCGGGACCAAAGAGCATGCCGCACTCGTGATCGGCCGTCAGGATGACGAGCGTATTCGCCCAGTTGTTGCCGTGGGTATTGGCGTTCAGGTAGTCGCTCACGGCCTCGACGGCATTGTTGAAATCAATCTGTTCCTCGATCATGCGGCCCGGCTGATTGGCGTGGTTCGCCCAGTCGACGGCGCCGCCTTCGATGTGCAGGAAGAACCCGTTCGGGTTCTTGTCCAGGACGTTGAGCGCCCCCTTGGTCATGACGGCCAGCGTGGGGACTCCGCTGTTGGGGGCCACCACACAGGGGGCGGCCATGGCGTCGCCGCCGCGTGACTGCTGGAGCGTGGAAGCGACCTGGGCGGTGCCGACGAGCTTGGCGGGGAGGTTCCCGCCGTTGAACGTGCCGGCGGCGAGGGACTCGAAGTCGGACTTGCTCTGGATGAGCGTGCGCCCGGAGGCGTGGGTACCTTCGTTCAGGGCGATCCAGTTGGCTCGCCCGCCGACGTACTTCGCCTTCGAGTCGGTCACGGCCGGGTCATTGTAAGCGGCGATGGTCTGCACGTTGCTGTCGTTGAACTGCGGATGGCCGGCGCCCATGATGACTTCCATATCGCTGCTCAGCATGGCATCGGCGATGGCCTGATAGTTGTTGCGGCTGATGTTGTGGGCGGTGCTCAGGCCCGCCGGCGTCGCGTGCGACCACTGTACGGTGGATATCGTGCCCGTGCTCTTGCCGAGTCCTTCCGCGATCTCGACGATCGTCGGGCCCTGCGACGCGTTGAGGTCGGACCAGTTGATCGCGTTGTTGTAGGTCTTGCGACCGGTGGAGATCGCCGTCGCGGCGGCGGCCGAGTCCGGCCAGGTGGTCTCCATGAAGTGGTACCCCTCGCACACGATGGGGTACGGCCCCGGGAGGCCTGGATACCCTTCCTGCGTGCCGGCCTTGGGGGTAGAATCCCATGCCTTGACGGGGTCGTACACCAGGGCCGCGTTCTGCAGACCGGAATTCTGCGGCGTGGACGCCATGCTCAGCGCGTACGTGGTGCATCCGAACTTGACCCAGTCCGACCGATCATACACCTGCCCGCCGCCCGCACCGTAGGCGACGCCGACGGCCGTCGCGAGTGCCCATCCGATTCCCATTGCTGCTTGTCCGAACACTCCTGCACCTCCTGTAAGGAGAAACGATCCAGCGCCCCCGCCGGCGGCGTGAAGGCCCGTCGCCGTCACGCACCGCCCGCGCGAAGCCGGGCTTTTCCCGAAACCGCAGCCCCGGGCACGCCGACCGTCGCCGGCGGTGCGCGCCGGGGCCGCGGGCACCTGGCCCATCCGCACCCGAAGTCGTTTCGTCCCCTTGCCGTCTGGCCGGGACCGCACCCTTCCTGTTGTGGGGAGCCTAGCAGCGATGCGTTAGAGCTGTGTGTGCGTGCCGATAATCTGCGTGGAAGTTTCTGTTTCGACGTCGTCCGGGCGATGCAAAGGATGTCGCCGGCACCGCGCGCGGCGATCCGGGTGCCACGCCCCGGCGCCCGAATGCTGCATCGGGTGTGTCGTTCACGCAGGTCATGCGGCCCCGCACGGCCGGATGCATGGGCCCTGCCTGCGGTGTGTCGGTCCGGGTTTGGTGCGGTCTGGAATCGATTCCGCGCGTTCGCTTATGGCCCGGAGGGGCGAAGGAAGTTCCTCTGGGGCTGGTTTCTCCGTTGCGCCCATCCCCACGGATTGCGCTTCGCTTCACCCGTGGCTGCAGTCCTTCGCCCCTTCGCGGCGGGCATGCACGACCCTCGCCGTGGTCACACACTTGCCTTGCCGGGGCAAGTCGGCCGAGGCTTCGCACCAGCGGTCATGCGCCCCCGCACGGCCTCGGGGCTTGCCGAACGGCCGGCGCTCGGCAATCCTATGCCGCAGAGTGTCGGCGGCGATTCGCGGGCGCGGAAGGTGTCTTGTGGCCGGCAGGCTCAAGTGGACGGACGCGGAGGAGATCGGCATCGCTCTGCACGCGAAGATGCCCGATACGGATCCGCTCTCTGTGCGGTTCACGGACCTGCGCGAATGGGTCGTGGCGCTGGACGGCTTTGACGACGATCCGACAGCCTCGAACGAGGCCCGCCTCGAGGCGATCCAGATGGCTTGGTACGAGGAGTACAAGGCCGCTCGCTGACGCCGGCACTGCCGTCCCACCGTGCGACCGGGGCGATGCCGGCTGAACCCGAGTGTTGCTTACGGCGACGCTGGAAAGCGGCAAAACGGGAAAGGGGGAAAGCGCGAAAGCGGAAAACGTCTGGCGATGCGGTGAACTCCCTATTGTACCGCGGGTAGACTTCGGATACCGCCTTCCCCATGCGTTTTTTTCGCATTTTCCGGGTTTTCGCTTTCTCCCTTTGCCGTGGTTGCGGTATGTAGCGATGGAGCGCACACGGGCGTGCCGGCTTGCATTGCTCCCGACCGGCCCCGTATACTCATGAGGCACTCGACGGGCACCCAATGGGATGATGAGCGAGGACACCCATGGCTGAACCTTTTGACGGCAAGACGATCCTGATCGTGGACGACGACGCGGACATGGTGACGGCCATCGCCGCTGCGTTCGAGGAAACCGGCGTGGCCATCAAGAAGGCCGCAGATGGCAACGCCGGGCTTACCATGGCCCAGAACGACAAGCCGGACCTGGTCATCCTCGACCTGATGCTCCCGAAGCGAAGCGGCCTGCTTGTGCTCGAGAAGCTCAAGGCCCGCAAGCCGCGGGGCAGCAAGCCCTATGTCATCATGGTCACGGGCAACCCCGGCACGCGGCACAAGCAGTATGCCGAGACGCTGGGTGTCGACGGCTATCTGAATAAGCCGTTTCGCATGGATCGGCTCATCGAGATGGCCCGCGACCTGCTGGCGAAGGATGCAAAGCAGCCGGAGCAACCGGGGACGTAATCACGGCCACGGCGGGCAGTGTGGCGGATCGGATCGAGGTCTCCCGATTGGGCGGAAGCTGGACGTCCCGGCCGAGACGTGGGGTTGATTCGAACGGGGGCGAATCCGTGCTGTCCGGGGGCAGTCGCGGTTTATAGGACGCTTGCCCCTCCTGAGGGTCGAAGGGGGACTTGCAAACCCGGCCCCGGCGGGCTATGGTGTTGCATCGGAAAGAGTGTTGGCGGACTAGAGTCAGGCACGAGGACCTCTTGGGCGAAGCCGGCCAAGGACCGGTCAGGTGGTGGCAATCATGATGACGGCGGAACGGAAACGCGAGATCCTTTCGACGCACCGAAGGCACGACGAGGACACGGGTTCACCCGAGGTCCAGGTCGCGCTGCTCACCGAGCGGATCACGCAGCTCACCGACCACCTGAAGCTTCATCGAAAGGATCATGCGTCTCGCCGCGGGTTGCTCAAGATGGTCGGAAAGCGGTCGCGGTTGTTGAAGTACCTCACACGCACCGACCGCGAACGGTACCAGAAGATCATTGCAAGCCTTGGACTGCGAAAGTAAGGACCGCCGTTCTCCTCCTTTCGGGCGGTGGTTTTCCCTGAAAGACGTCGCGATGCGGCCGCGCCACCTGTTGCGCTGTGGGCTGCCGGGCGGCCCCGGTTTCGACGGCTGCGCTCGTATCGCGCCCCGGGATGGTGTCGGGTAGGCGAAGCGGAGTCGGTTGACGTTTGAGCGGCAGACGTGTGCCAGAGCAGGCAAGTCGGAGACATGATGACGCACAGAGTCGAACGTGAAATCGGTGGTCGGACCCTGTCGATCGAGACGGGCAAGCTGGCCAAGCAGGCGGACGGTGCGGTGTTGGTTCGCTACGGCGACACGGTGGTTCTTGTCACCGTTGTCCGCGCCGCCCCGCGGGTGGGCATCGACTTTTTCCCGCTGACCGTCGACTACCGCGAAAAGACCTACGCCGCGGGCAAGTTTCCCGGCGGGTTCTACAAGCGCGAGGGACGCCCCACAACGAAGGAAACCCTCACCATGCGGCTGATCGACCGCCCGATCCGGCCGCTGTTCCCCGCCGGGTTCATGGACGAGGTCCAGATCCAGGCGATGGTGCTCTCGGCCGACCAGGAAAACGACCCGGACATCCTCGCCATGATCGGCGCGTCGGCGTGCCTGATGATCAGCTCGCTGCCGTTCGAGGGCCCGACGTTCGCCGTCCGCATCGGCCGGGTCGACGGCAAGCTGGTGGTCATGCCTACGCATGCCGAGGTCGAGGTCGGCGACATGGATGTCGTTGCCGCGGGTCACATGGACGCCATCAACATGATCGAGGTCGGCGCGAACGAGGTCCCGGAGGCCGTTGTGGCCGAGGCCCTGGCCCTGGCGCACCAACAGATCCGTGTCGGCTGTGAGATGATCAGTGAACTGGCCCGCCAGTGCGCCAAGCCGAAGGTGTGGGAGCCCGTCGTCCCGACCCCGGAACTCGCCGCCAAGGTGCGGGCGAGGGCCGCCGACGAGCTCAGGGCGCGTCGACAGATCCCGGGCAAACTCGAACGAAAGAAGGCGATCGAGGAGTTGTACGAGCAGGTCCTCGAGGAGTTCTCCCCGGCGGAGGCGGAGAACCCGCCGTACCCCCGCAACGACGTCTACAACACGCTCCACGCCCTTGAGGAGGAGATCTTCCGCGACCTGATCCTCCAAAGCGGGATACGGTCCGACGGCCGCGGCCCGGACGACATTCGGCCGATCCAGTGCGAGGTCGGCGTCCTGCCCCGTACGCACGGCTCGGCGATCTTCACCCGTGGGGAGACGCAGGCGCTGGTGGTCACCACGCTGGGTACCGTCCAGGATGAGCAGATCATTGACGGCCTGACCGAGGAATACAGCAAGAAGTTCATGCTCCATTACAACTTCCCGCCGTTCTGCACGGGCGAGGTCAAGCGGATCGGTTCGCCGACCCGGCGGGAGATCGGTCATGGCGCGCTTGCCGAACGCTCATTGGAAAGCGTCCTGCCATCCCCCGAGAAGTTCCCGTACACGATCCGCCTCGTCTCCGACATCCTGGAGTCCAACGGCAGCAGCTCCATGGCCACTGTGTGCGGTGGGACGCTGGCCCTCATGGACGCGGGCGTCCCGATCCGACAACCCGTGGCTGGAATATCGATCGGGATGGTTCATGATGAGCATCGGGAGGTTCTCCTGGTGGATATCCTCGGCGAGGAGGACCACTTCGGCGACATGGATTTCAAGGTTTCGGGGACACAGCGGGGGATCACCGGGGTGCAACTCGACCTCAAGACCCGCGGTCTGAAGCAGGAGCTGATTCCCCAAATCCTGGAAAAGGCCAAGCAGGCGCGGTTGAAGATCCTGCGGGAGATCCTGACGGCGTTGCCGCGCCCGCGACCGAACATCAGCGATTACGCACCGCGTATCTTGACAATCAAGATCAACCCGGACAAAATCGGAAAGGTCATCGGGCCGGGCGGCAAAGGCATCAAACAGATCGAAGCCGAAACCGGTGCGACGATCGAGATCGAGGACGACGGGACGGTCGTCATTTCGTGCATTGGCATGGAGGGGGCCGAGGCGGCTCGCGAGATGGTCGAGCGCGTCGCGGAGGAGGTCAAGCTCGGCAAGGTCTACAAGGGTCGCGTGACGAGCATCAAGGAGTTCGGTGCGTTCATCGAGATCTTGCCCGGCCAGGACGGCCTGTGCCATATCAGCGAGCTGTCGGATGAGTATGTGCGATCAGTGAACGACGTCTGCAAGATCGGCGACGAACTGGAAGTGAAGGTGATCCTGATCGATGAGCAGGGCCGCGTGAAGCTCTCGCGCAAGGCGGTCCTGCTGGAGCAGAAGAAGGGCGGCTCCGGCAAGTGAGCCGCTTCGACTGACTCGGCTGACGCCGAATACGTACGACAGGCTTCGGCCCATTCATTTCTGCTGGGTGCCCCCCGTTGAGTTCCACGGGGAGGGGCCGGCCGGGCCGATGCCGGATCGGGATGGCCGACAGCAGGGTGCAGGGCCTGCGATCCGCAGGCGGGCCCGGTGCCCGGGGGTGTGCGGCGGCCCTCCCGGGCGTTTGTGTGGCCGGCGGCACCTGTCGATGCCGTCCTCGGGCGGTGCGCTCCATATCGTTGAGGCGCTCCGCGTGGAGGAAGTCACATGCACACGGGAACGGTCAAGTGGTTTGACGCCAAGAAAGGATTCGGTTTCATCCACGGGCCCAAGGCGGGGCAGGACATCTTCGTCCACTACACGAGCATCCAGGGCGACGGGTTTCGCAGCCTGAGGGACGGGGAATCCGTGGAGTTCGACCTCGTGGAGTCTGAAAAGGGCCTCCAGGCCCACAATGTTCGGGCGGTCGGCGGACAGGCCGCCAAGGTGCAGTCGCAGTAGTGCCGGCGGTTACCACCAGCGGTTGGATCGCACTGACGCTCGGGGCCGCGGCGGCGGGCTTCGCGGCGGGGTGGTGGGCATCGTGGTTCAGGCGAGTGCCCCACGACCGCGCCGATCCGCCGGAGGATCCCGGCGAGTCGGTCCTTGAGATCGCCACCGCCGCCGGCGGCTTGGCGCATGAGATCCGCAACCCGCTAAGCACGCTGAAGGTAAACCTCCAACTGCTCGGCGAGGACTGGCGAGACGAGGCGATGCCGATCGGCGAACTTCGCCGTCGGAGCCTGAACCGGTTGGCCACCCTCCAGAACGAAGCAACCCGACTGCACGACATCGTGGACGA
>CAZTVU010000007.1:49527-51790 GCA_964617025.1 uncultured Planctomycetales bacterium
GCATCGCGGCCGACCTCGCGCCGGCCCCGATGCCCTGCCGGTTCGATGTGGACCTGATCAAGCAGGCCATGCTCAATCTGTGCATCAACGCCCAGGAGGCGATGTCCGCCGGCGGTACGCTGAGCATCCGCACGCGCGTGGGCACGCTTCCGGCTCCGACCGGCGGCGCGGCCCGCTCCGCCCGGCCGGCGCCTGCGGCGCTGGTGGAGCTGGCGGATACCGGCCCGGGCCTCGCCCCCGAGGCGCGTGAGCGTATCTTCGAACCGTACTACTCCACAAAGCCCCGGGGCACGGGCCTGGGCCTCGCGATCACGCGACGCATCATCCGCGCTCACGGCGGCGACATCGCCGTCACGGGTTCCCCGGGGGAGGGCACGACGTTCACGATCGCGCTGCCGCTGGCGAAGCCGTCCGCGGGATGACCGTCCGATTCGGGTCACGGCGTCGACGGCTGCGTCGCGCCGATGCGCGTCCGCGGGACGCGGATCTCGATCCGGCGGCTGTGCGTCTTCCGGCCGGAGGTGACGGTCACGCGCACGTTGTACGTGCCGGGGGCGACGTAGGCGTGCTCCGGCGAGGCGGCATCGCTCGTTTCACCGTCTCCGAACTCCCACAGCAGGGCGTCGACCGGCACGGACGACTGCAGCGAGAACCCCACGAGCAGCGGTCGTTTGGGGTCGATCTCCGCGGCGGTGACGCGGATCCACGCGCGAGTTCGGACCGTGTTCTTCATGAAGGCGTACATCGGCGAGGGGTCGCGGTTGGGGGCGCTGGTCGTCTCCTGCTCGCTGACGGACATCCGCGCCCGCCGGAGCCATTGCACGCAGTCGACGGCCTGCCGGCGGGCCAGATCGGTCGGGCCATAGATGACCTGGATGGGCTGCTGATGATCGAGGTAGGGCCGGCACGGCTCCACATATCGGACATCGAATCGGGGCTGCCGGACGGCCGCCCCGCGGAAGAGGTCCGGGTTCCGGAGGGCGGTAAAGAGCGCGGGATACGCCCCGCCCTGCCAGCCGGAGATGAAGATCGCGTTGACGTCGACGTTCCGGGCAGCGCGGATGTGCGAGACGATCGCGCGGATGGCCTCTTCGTCCTGTCGCTGGCGGCCGATCTGACCGGCGGGGTCCCTGGATGAATCGCCGGCAGCGCTGGTCAGCTCGGGCGCGGCGACCAGGAAGCCCCGCGATTCGGCAAGCGCCCTCCACTCCTTGATCTGCTGCCCCGGCCAGTCGAACGGCCGGGCCGCGTGGCACGCGATGACGAGCGGCCACTCGCGTTCCGCCGCGTAGTGCGACGGAACATACAGGAGGTACTCGCGGTTCGTATCGGGCTCGCGAAGCGCCAACGTCGGCCCCGGCGCGGGGCCTGCGTTCATCACGACGCACCCGCTCGACGCAAGGCAGGCGGCGACGAGAATCGCGGCGGCGATCGGCAGTTTCGCGGCGGCCACGGGTCACCCTCGCAAGTCGAGCCCGCACTGTCCCAGGAAGGCCACGAAGCTCCGGCGGAAGTCCTGCAGGTCCGCCTCGGTGAGCGTCCGGTCGGACGCCCCCACCCGCGCCCGAAACGTGAAGCTGCGTTTGCCCGGTGGCACGGAGCCGCCCTCGTAGCTGTCCATGCAGGCCAGCCGCCGCAGCAGCGGGTGGCGGAACGTCGCCAGCTCGGCCGCGAGTTCGGCGTAGCGCTTGCGGGCGTCGGCCAGGACCGAGAAGTCCAGATCCGTCTGCGGGTGCGTGGGAATCCGCGGCAGCGGTCGGATGGCGGCCCGCACGTCCGCGACCGCCGACAGGTCCAGCTCCGCGACGGCGATCGACCATGCCGCCAGGTGTTCATCCATCGCCCGGCGGCACGCCAGCGGGACGACGGTGACCGAGCCGATCGGCCGATCGCCCAACCGGACGCTCGATGTCTTCGCCTCATGCTGCCAGGGCATGCGGTCCGCGGACGCGGGGGCCGCGAACGACACGGCCGCTTCCAGGACCTGCATCGCCCAGGTCTGCACGTGCGACTTCAACGCGGCCAGGGCGGCGTCCTCCTGTGCGGGCTTTCGGCCCGGGGCTGCCCGCACGAGGCCGAGGTGCCGAAACTCGCGGTCGCCGCCGGCCGCGGGGTGGAACGTGCTGCCCGCTTCGACGAGGTCGAACCGCTCGAAGTGGTGCCGGTTGAGCTCGACGGCCCGAAGCAGGCCCGGGACGAGCGTTCGACGCAGGTGCGGCGCCGGTTCGCCGCCCGCCGAGGCCGGGTTGCGGACCGTCACGCA
>CAZTVU010000007.1:51800-54661 GCA_964617025.1 uncultured Planctomycetales bacterium
CCGATGTCGAAGCCGAGCCGCCGGACCCACGCCGGCTCATACCAGATATAGTCGTGGATCTCCGTGTAGCCCAGGCCGTCGCACAACAGCCGCAGCGACCGGCGTTCGAGCCCCCGCAGCGGGTCGGGCTCGAAGTGCCGAACCGTTACCTCGGGCAGGGACGGTTCGATGTTGTCGTAGCCGACGAACCGGGCGATCTCCTCGATGATGTCCGCCTCGATCGAGATGTCCTTCGTGGCGCGGAAACTCGGGACATCGACCTCGAGCGTTCCGTCGCGAAGCGTCACCCCGAACTCGAGCGATCGCAGAATCTGCATCGCTTCGTCGGCCGGGACCGGACGGCCCATGAAACGCTGAACAAACCCCAGGTCTGCTCGCACGCGCACGGGCCGGCCCGGACGCGGATACGCGTCGGACAGCCGGCTGACCGGCCGCAAGCCCGGTAGCTCGGGGCGCGCCAGGTGCACGAAGCGCTGGATGGCCAGCACCGTGGTCGCCGGATCGAGCGACTTCTCAAAGCGGGCGCTGGCCTCCGTGCGATGGCCCAGCGATGCGGCGCAGCGGCGGATCGTGGCCGGCTCGAAGTTCGCCGACTCGAGCAGGAGCCGCGTCGTCCGCGGCGTCACCTCGGTCTCCAGGCCGCCCATGATGCCCGCCAACGCCACCGATCGCCGGTTCGACTGGATCATGAGGGCCCCGGCGGGCATCACGCGCTCGACGCCGTCGAGCGTGGTGAACGTCTCGCCCTCGCGGGCGACGGCCACTTCGATGCGGTCCACGTGGGCCGCGTCAAACGCGTGCATCGGCTGGCCGAGCTCCATCATGATGTAGTTGGTCAGATCGACCAACAGGTCGATCGGCCGCACGCCCACGTGCGAGAGCCGGGCCTGCATCCACAGCGGCGACGGCTGCACGCCCACGCCCTCCATCGCCAGCGCGCTGTAGCGCGGGCACTTCGTCGGGTCGTCGATGACGATGGGCACCTCGGGCAGAGTCGGGTCGGAGAGTTCTTCCAGGCTCGCGACCGGGTACGACCGCAGCGGCGTGCGGAGCATCGCGGCGATCTCGCGGGCGATGCCGTAGTGGCCCCACAGGTCCGGCCGGTGCGTGATCGACTTGTTGTCGATCTCGATGATCCAGTCGTCCAGCGGCGCCGTGTCGATCGGCGAGCCCGACGGGGTGCGCGGCGGCAGCTTGACGGCCTTTTGCGTGAGCTGCGCCAGGCCGACGGACTCCCCGGCGACGATCATCCCGGCGCTGCGGCGACCGGCGACGACGGCGCTGCCGATCGTGCCGAGGCCGGGGATCGTCGCGCCGGGGGGCGCGAAGACGACTCGGTCGCCGATGGCGAGGTCGGCAGCCGCGGTGACGGTCTCGTATCGGGCCTCGCCGGCCTGCACGACGGCGGCAAACAACCCGCGCGAGTCCGGGATGGGCTGGATCCCGAAGATCTCCGCGACGACGAGGCCGGCCGCCGCCACAGTGATCCGCTCGACGCCCTCGACCTCGGCCGTCGTCATGGTAAACCGCTCGGCCAGGGCCCGACAATCGACGTCCGCCGGCAGGTCCACGAACTCGCGCAGCCAGTTGAGGGAAACGAACATGTCTCGCTCGCAGGGTTTACCGGTCCTCGTCGGCCAGGATCGCGGAGCCGCCCAGCTTCTCCGGATAGACCAGCGCCCGTAGATCGCCGCTGTTGAGGACGCGGATGTCGCTTACGCCGTACTTCATCATGGCCAGCCGCGTCAGGCCGAGCCCGAACGCGAAGCCGGTGTACTCGTGCGGGTCGATGCCGCCCGCCCGCAGCACGTTGGGGTGGACCATGCCGCACGGGAGGACCTCGACCCAGCCGCTCTTCTTGCACGTCGGGCAGCCGCTGCCGCCGCAGATCTCGCATCGCATGTCCAGCTCGAAGCCCGGCTCGACGAACGGGAAGTACCCCGGCCGAAGACGGATCTGCACCTCCCGCCGGAGGATCTCGCGAAGCAGAAGCTTCATGATCGCGATCAGGTTCGCGATCGAGATGTGCCGGTCGATCATCAGCCCCTCGAGCTGAAAGAACGTGTTTTCGTGCGAGGCGTCGATCGTCTCGTAGCGAAAGCACCGGCCGGGGGCGATGACGCGCAGCGGCGGGCCGAACCGTTCCATCGCCCGCACCTGGCAGGGCGACGTGTGCGTGCGGAGCAGCATGCCGTTCGTCAGCCAGAAGGTGTCCTGCATGTCGCGCGCGGGGTGCATCGCCGGGATGTTGAGCGCCTCGAAATTGTAATACTCGGTCTCCATCTCCGGTCCGCGCACCACCGAGAAGCCTAGTCGCTCGAAGACGTCCTCGACCTCCCACTGGACGCGGGTCACGGGATGGACGCTGCCCAGCGCCACGACCGGCGGCGGGAGCGTCGGGTCGTAGGTCTGGGCCTGCTCGAGGTCGGCCGCCGCCGCCGAGCGTTCAAGCTCCGCCCGCCGCCGCTGCGCCGCGGCGGCCAGCTCGTTTTTCAGCTCGTTGAGCCGTTTGCCGGCCACGCCGCGCTGCTCCGGCGGGAACTCCCGGATCCGCCCCAGCAAGCCGGCCAGCGTGCTCTTCTTGCCGACCACCTGCGACTCGACGGCCTTCAGCTCGTCGAGCGTCTTCGCCGCCGCGAGGGCCCGTTCACCCTCCGTACGGATTTCGCGTAGCTGTGCGTCGAGGTCCAGACTCATGCTCATTCCCTGTTGCGGCGGCGGCTCGGCGCCGTCGGAACGCGGTAGCTTAGGCCGCGCCGGGCCTGCCTGCAAGTTGAAGGCGCCGGGGGCGCCAGGTTCGTTCGTTGCCGGCGGGGAGAACTGCGCGCAAGGGAGACGGGGAGGAAGGCCGGCGAGGGCGC
>CAZTVU010000008.1:0-15524 GCA_964617025.1 uncultured Planctomycetales bacterium
TTCATCGCGCACAACCTGGCGGTCGTCGAGCACTTCAGCGACGATGTGGCCGTGATGTACCTCGGGCGGATCGTTGAGATGGCCACGGGCGAGGAGATCTACGAGAACCCCAAGCACCCCTACACGCAGGCATTGCTGGCGGCGGCCCCGGAGCCCGACCCGGCGCGGCGCAAGCTGCGGCTGGTGCTGCCCGGCGAGGTGCCCAGTCCGATGCGCCCGCCGACCGGCTGCCACTTCCATCCCCGCTGCCCCTTCGCAACGGACGAGTGCCGAGACCGAAAGCCCGAGTGGCGTCAGGCCCCCCATGCGCCGGTCGGCCACCGGGTTGCCTGCCATCACGCGGAAGACATGCGGCCGGGGTCGTTACGTGAGCGGCTGGGCGGTCGCCTTGTCCGAGAATGAACTCCGTCGTTGCAGAACGCAACGACGGGAAACCGAGAAAGCGAAAAAAGCGCCTTCCGTGGGCCGTAGCCAGACCTGTTGTGTAGCGATGAGTCCGCCACATCAACAGACTGTTTTCGCTTTCTCGCTTTTTCGCTGTCCGACGGTTCGGTACGTGACGCTGAGTTGAACGGAGAAGACCCATGATAGAGCGCTATGCTTGTGCCCCAGTCGCGTGGATGGCCGTCTTGATCAGCGCGAGTGCGGCGATGGCGGCGAGGCCGGACCTCGGCGTCCCCGACGATTTTCCCCGGTTCGTCGTGCCCGGTCATGAGAAGGCGATGAACAGCCTTCGCGAGTTGTACTGGCTGCACTACCGCCCGGCGGGGCCGCTCGCGACGCTGTGGGACGAGTGGATGCCCAATGCCACGCTCTGGCCGGCGGTCCGGACGAACGACGCGATGGACCTGATGCGTGCCCGCTGGCGCCAATCGTTCATCGCGCGAATCATGGACCCCGAGGGCTATATCGCCACGCACCAGCACGCCTCGATCGCCCATCAGCTCGGATGGCCGTTTCCCTACTGGGCGCTCAGCCCGGAGGGTTGGGGCTGGCACTTCTCGCTTCAAAACGTGCCGGCGGGTTGGCACGGCACGACAGAACGGACACAGGAAGGCTGGACGATCACCGGCGGAGAGGACGCCGGCATCGCCGATGCCGCGTGGAATGTCAGGTTGACGGCGCCTCATGCGGCCGTGCAGCCCCCGCCGCCGATTCGGATCGGCGTTCTGCAGGCGCCGTTCATCCAACTCCGGTGGCGAGCAACAGGGCTGGGCAACGCGCAGCCCTTCATCGAATGGACGACGGAGTCGTCGCCGGGCTTCTCGCCGGAGCGGCGGATGTACTTTGCGCCGATCGAGTCGGCCGGCGTGGTGTACACGATGGTGCCCGTCTTCCGGCATCCGAAGTGGCAGGGGCCGGTGACGGGCCTGCGGGTCAACTTCGGCAACGAGAAGGCGGGGGGCACGGTCGGCATCCAGGCGCTGTTCACGCAATACGATACGCGTCACCCGATCAACAACTCAAACTTCGTCCGCGGGTGCGTGAAGTATTTCCGGTGGACGCGCGACATCCACTTCCTGCGGGACCAGATTCAGCGGATGCGGCTGGCGATGCGGTACATGATGACCGAGTTCAAAGCGGTCGAGGAGAAGTGCATTGTCGTGCCGTTCGTCGGGCACTGCGGCCGCTCGGGGTTGGAGATCAAGGCCGACAAGACGAAAACGATCCGGCCCGGGATGGGCATCGGCAACCATTATTGGGACATTTTGCCGGGCGGCCACCGGGACGCCATTGCCACGCTCTATTACTACGACGCACTCAACTACATGGCGGCGATGGAACGCGAGATCGCGGCCCACCCGGAGTGGGACATACCCGGCGGGCCGCTTCGGCTTGACCCGACCTGGCTGGACCGGCACGCCGCGGAGGTGAAGGAACACAGCGGGCGGCTCTTCTGGAACCCGGAGACGAAGCGGTTCGGCCTGGGGATCGACGTCGACGGCAAGAGCTACGATTACGGGTACACGTTCATGAACCTCGAGGCGATCTGCTTCGGCTTGGCGAGCCCGGAGCAGGAGCGGGACATCATGACGTGGATCGCGGGCGACCGAGTCGTCGCGGGCGATACCTCGCAGGGGGCGGACATCTATCACTGGCGCTTCGGTCCGCGAGCCACGACAAGGCGAAACGTGGAATGGTATGGCTGGTATTGGTCGGCCCCCGAGACGGTTCCGTGGGGCGGCCAGGTGCAGGACGGCGGGGCGGTGCTCGGCTTTTCGTATCACGACATGATGGCACGGCTGAAGACGCGGGGGGCGGACGATGCGTGGAGCCGGTTGAGGGAGGTCGTTCGCTGGTTTGACGAAGTGCAGGATGCTGGCGGCTACCGCGAATACTACAAGGGCGGCGAACGCGGTTCGCTCCAGGGCGGGGGCACGCCGGGCGGACTGGGGCTCGACGCGGAGTTCTTTGAGAGCATCCTCGTGCCGCAGGTCGTCTTTGAAGGATTCCTCGGCTTTCAGCCGACTGCGACGGGTTTCCGCCTGATGCCCCGGCTGCCGAAGGCCTGGCCGGAGCTGGCGGTGGATCGGATCCACTTGCACGGGCTGGTCCTGACGATCCGCGTCGCGCCGTCTCGGATCACGGTGAGCGCGGAAGGCGATGCCGTTGAACCGTTTCGCGCGGAGTTTCCGCCCGGCCCATGGAGGGTCCGCCACATCGGCCGCACGGGTCGGGAGGCGCGTGAGGACGAGGTGCCGGTGGGCGTCGCCCCCGCGTCCGTCTGCATCGATTGGGCGGCGACGTCGGCCGTGGAACTCGCCCGATAGGTCGGAGCGGGCGCCATCGTCGTGCACCGGCGACCGGACCGGGTGTTCAGTCTCGCGTTACGGCGGGTAGACGAATTCGACGGCCACATGGACGTCCGGATGGAGGCTCGACTTGGCCGGGCAAAGGTCGGCCGCCCGTTCCAGAATCGCTCGCTCCTCCGGCGTGTATTGACGCCCGGCGGGCATGGTCAGCGTCACGTGCAGCGTCCCGATCCGGCGGTGGGGTCGGGCGACCATCTCCTTGATCACGCGGACCTGTGCACCGGCGATGTCGATGCCGCGCCGCTGTGCCACGAGCCCCATGACCGTCAGCATGCACGTGCCAACGCCGGTGGCCACGAGGTCGGTCGGCGAGAATGCCTCACCCTTGCCGCCGTTGTCGAGCGGGGCGTCGGTGGTCAGCACACTGCCGGAATGCAGGTGGGTCGCCGAACAGCGAAGGTTGCCTTCATAACGCACGTCGATTTCCACGGCCATGATGTGCTCCTTGCCGCGTTCCCCTACTTTCCTTCCCGCACGGCGTTTCGATTCCACGAAGGAATCTCAATCACGACGTCGGCCGTCCCGTCGGGCACGCACTGGCACGCAAGCCGAGACGAGGGCCGCACGCCCGGTGCGACATCCAACTGCCGCTCCTCGCCGTCGGACGGTTCTCCACAGGATGCAGCGCCCTCGCGGACGATCACGTGGCGCGTCGCGCAGGCGCAAACGCCGCCGCAGGCGTGATCGATATCGATGCCGTAATGGATGGCCGTATCCAGGAGGCTGCCGGGCAGGCCGCGCGACCCGTACGGCAGGGCGGCGGGGTCCACCTCCACCGTTCGCCCCGAGGGCAGGAACGTCACGCGGTACTTGCGGCAGGGGAGCCGGGGGCCGCCGGGCGCATTTGGGCTACCGTTTGTCATCGCCTTGCAGCGCGGCCGTGATGCTGACCTCGGCCAGACGCACTGTCATACGGTCGAAGGCCGCGAGGGCCTTGTGAATGTCATCGGCATTTGTGCTGCTTGCGGCCAGGCGACGCAGGGCCGCCATGGCCGCTTCGATTCGCGATCGCTCCTCCCGGGAGATCCGATCGCCGACTTTGGCGAGCATTTGCTCCGCTTTGGTCGTGTCGAACGTTACCTGGTTGCGCAGGTCGATCAGGCGGTGCGCGGTCATGTCCTCCCGCGCGTACTTGTAGGAGTCAAGCTCCATTCGTTCGACCTCTTCGCGCGTCAGGCCGTGTGCCGGAACCACCTGGATGCCGGCCTCCTTGCCGCTGCGAAGTTCCCGTGCGGAGACGTCCAGGATGCCGTTCTGATCGATAAGGAACGTGACCTCGATCTTCGGCAGTCCGGCGGGCATGGGCGGCAAACCGCGAAGTTCGAACTCGCCCAGCGAGCGGCAATCGCCAGCCAGCTCGCGCTCGCCCTGAAGAACGTTGATGCGGATGTTGGTCTGCCCGTCCACAAAGGTGGTGAACATCTCCCGCGCGCGGCAGGGTATCCGGGTGTTCCGCAGGATGAGTTTGCCCATTGCGCCGCCCATCGTCTCGATGCCGAGCGACAGGGGGGTGACATCGAGCAGGAGCATATCACGCTTGGCGCCGGAGAGAATGCTTGCCTGCACGGCCGCGCCCATTGCGACGACCTCGTCCGGGTTCAGGGCGGTGTAGGGCGTCCTCCGAAAGAACTCGGCGACTCTCGCCCGCACCAGCGGGATGCGCGTCGAGCCGCCGACCATGACCACCTGGCCGATGCGGTCCGCGTCGACCTGCGCGTCCTTAAGGGCCTGCCGGCAGGAAGCGATCGTCCGGTCGACCCAGGGGGCGATCAGCCGTTCGAATTCGGCGCGATGGATCACCCGGTCGTAGATGCGTCCCTTGCCGAGGTCGATCGAGAGGGTCGCGGAGTCGGATCGGCTGAGGCGAATCTTCACGTCCTCGGCGAAGGAACGAAGCGCCTGCTTGATCTGCGGGGAGTCGATCTCCAGCCCGAATCGCTCGCGGACCTCCCGCTGGACGAGCACGATGATTTCGCGATCGAGGTCGTCGCCGCCGAGATGGGTGTCGCCGTGCGTGCTCAGGACCTCAAACACTCCGTCCTCCAGCCGCAGCACGGAGATATCGAACGTGCCGCCGCCGAAATCATAGACGGCGATGATTGAGCCGTTCTCGGCGCCCGCGGCACGCTCCCGCAACCCCAGCCCGTACGCGAGGGCGGCCGCGGTCGGTTCGTTGACAATGCGCAGGACTTCCAGCCCGGCAATGCGGCCGGCGTCGCGCGTGGCCTGCCGCTGAGCGTCATCGAAGTAGGCGGGAACGGTGATGACGGCCCGGCGGACGGCGCTGCCCAGGTGCCGTTCCGCCCGCTCCTTGAGCTCCCGAAGGATGATGGCGCTCAGCTCCGGAGGCGTGAGGAGTTTGCCGTCGATTTCAACGGCGGGGATGTCGCGACCGTCCTCGGCCGTCTGCCGCCGGACCACGTGGTACGGCAGGAACCGCAACTCGCTCTTCTCGAGATCTGCGAAGCCGCGGCCCATCAGCCGCTTGATGGAGAAAACGGTGGCGAGAGGGTTCTCGACGGCGTGAGCCCGCGCCTCCCAGCCGACCGTGACGCGCCCGTCCGGGGCGAACGCGATTACGGAGGGCACCCGGCCCTCCCCGTTCGCATCGCGGATGATCTCCGGCCCCGCGGGGCCGCTGTACGCCACCAGGGAATGGGTCGTGCCGAGATCAATACCGACGATGGTGTCGCCAGCGGCCGTCATGGTGTGTCAGTCCAGCTCCGCCAGCAGGTTGTCCAGATACCGAAGCGCGTTCAACTGCCGCCGGAGGTCCGTCAGCACCGGCTCCGACCCTTGATCGAGCCGTTCGCAAAGCTCCGTGACCGCGTTGAACGTCGCCGTGCGACGCGACTGAATGCGGGCCCGGATCGACTCAAGAGCCTCGGAATCGTCGACCGCTCGGGCTTCCTCGATCTCCTCGCGCAGCGTCAGGATCTCCGCCAGCAGTTCGCCGGGCGCACTCTTGTCGGTGGCGGAGCTTTTGCCGCCGGAGCTCTCGAGCAGATACTCGGCGCGGAGCACCGGGTCTTTGAGCGTCTGATAGGCTTCGTTGATCTGCGCGCTCAGACGGAGGGCAAGGTTCCGCATCTCCGGGGCCTGTTCGCCGAAAAGGTCGGGATGGATGTTGCGGCTGATTGCGAGGAACCGCCGGTGCAGGTCGGCGAGGTCGATTCGATACTGCCTCGGCAGGCCGAACAGGCGAAAGTGATCCTCCGCCGTGTCGACGGGGTAAAGCGTGTGACACGTGCTGCAACAGACCGGCGAGTCCATGGGACGCTCACACGATCGGCACTTGATGGGGTGTGGATTCAGCCTGGTTTGGGTCATCGCCATTCGCATCCGAACGCAGGCGCCCGGCAATATCCTGCCGGGACGATATCGGCCCGCGCGTCGCCCGGGCCCCTCAAGGGCGGGACGCGAGGGCCGATACTCGGCAGGCTGTGATTATACCGGCGGGCCAACGCCCCGTCACGCCGAGAAACTGCTTCCGCAGCCGCACCGCGACGTGGCATTCGGATTGTCGAAAACGAACCCGCGCCCCATGACCTCATCCCGGAAATCGAGCGTGGTGCCGTTGAGGTAGAGGTAGCTCTTGGGATCGCAGACGATCTTCACGCCCCACGACTCGAACTCCTCGTCGTGCTCGCCCTTGGAATCGACAAGGTCCAGTGAGTAGGTGAAGCCGCTGCACCCGCCGCCCTTGACGCCGAGCCGCAGGCGCGTGGTCTCCGGCAGGTTCCTATCCTTCAGGATCGCGGCGACCTCCTTGGCCGCCCGCTCGGTCAGACAAATTGCCATGACTGAAATCCTCCTTGCGGTGCCGCCACCGCTTGTCGTAGTATAAGGAGGGCGCCGGCCGGCCCGACCCGAAGCCCATTACGAATCCGACCGGCGCCCCAATCCGCTCTTGCTGCCGACTCACGTCGCCGTCGACGTCGCCTCCGTTCCCGCCCGTTTCTGGTTCCGCTTTCGCAAAAGGTCCTGTACGGCGGCGCGAATCGCGTCCTCCGCCAGAACGCTGCAATGAATCTTTACGGGCGGCAGTGCCAGCTCTCGCGCGATGTCGGTGTTTCGAACGTCGAGGGCCTCATCCAGTGTACGGCCCTTGATCCACTCGGTTGCAAGCGAGCTGCTGGCGATTGCGCTGCCGCAGCCGTACGTCTTGAACTTCGCATCCACGATGCGGTCCTCTTCGTCCACTTGGATCTGAAGCCGCATGACATCGCCGCACTCCGGCGCACCCACGATCCCGGTGCCGACCGAGTCGCTGTTGCGGTCGAGGGACCCGATATTGCGCGGGTTGCTGAAGTGGTCGATCACCTTGTCGCTGTACGTCATCGCACATCTCCGGGGTCAGTGGGGCTGCCACTGAACCTTCGTCAGATCAATTCCCTCCTGCGCCATCTCGTACAGCGGGCTCATGTCCCGCAGCTTGCGGACGGCGCGGACGACTCGCTCCACCACATAGTCGACTTCCGCCTGCGTGTTGAACCGCCCAAGCGAAAAACGGATGGATCCATGGGCCAGGTCGTCCCGCACGCCCAGGGCCTTGAGCACGTAGCTCGGTTCGAGCGATGCGCTCGTGCAGGCGGAACCGCTGCTGACGGCGACGTCATCCATGGCCATCATGAGCGACTCGCCCTCGACGTAGGCGAAGCTCACATTCAGGATGTTCGGCAGGCAGTGGTCCGTGTTGCCGTTGCGAAATACCTGGTCGAGTTGTCCGGCCATGCCTTGCCAGAGGCGATCCCGCAACTGACCGATAGCGGCCGACTCGGACGCCATGCCTTCGGCACAGAGCTCGGCGGCCTTGCCTAGCCCCACGATTCCGGGAACGTTGAGCGTGCCCGACCGCATGCCTCGCTCGTGGCCTCCGCCGTGCAGCACGGGCTCCGCCCGGACGCGAGGTCGTTTTCGACGGACGTACAAGGCGCCCACGCCCTTCGGGCCGTAGATCTTGTGAGCACTGCACGAGAGAAGGTCAATCCCCATCGCCTCGACGTCGATCGGGATCTTTCCGAACGCCTGGCAGGCGTCCGTGTGAAACAGAACGCCCTTTTCCTTGCACAGCGCCCCGATCTCGGCGATCGGCTGCACGGTGCCGATCTCGTTGTTGGCCGCCATGATCGACACGAGGACGGTGTCGTTCGCGATGGCGCTGCGCAACTCGTCGAGATTGATCCGCCCCGTCCTGTCCACAGACAGGTATGTCACGCGGAATCCCTGCTGTTCGAGGTACTTGCACGGATCGAGAATCGCCTTGTGCTCGGTCGGCTGGGTGATCACGTGCATGCCCTTGTCGCGGTACATGTACGCGACCCCCTTGGTGGCGATGTTGTTGCTCTCCGTCGCTCCGCTGGTAAACACGATGTCGTCGGCCTCGGCGTTGATGAGCCGGGCAACCTGTTCACGAGCCAGGCCGACGGCTTCCTTGGCCTCCCAGCCGAACCGATGGTTGCGGCTGGCGGCGTTGCCGAATCGCTCCGTGAAGTAGGGGAGCATCGCCTCCAGCACCCGCGGGTCGACGGGGGTTGTCGCGCTGTTGTCGAAGTACACGGGTTTCATAAGTCCGGTGGTACTCGAAAAACCTCTTCACGCATCCGCCGCCACGGGTGCGCTTGGCGCCTGCGGGGCTGCCGCTGACTGGATCGGGCGTTGTGATTCCGCCAACTGCGCCAGCGTCACCTGCCCGAGCAGCTCGCGGAGCTTCTCGTTGATCGAACGAACGGGCAACTTTACCGGGCAGCCCGCCATGACCTCGCACGTCCCACGAGGCGCCCCGTCCCGCTCCGCAATGCACTGCGTGAGGCACACGGGGCCCTCCACGGCGAGGATCAGCTTTTCCACCGTGATCTCGCCCGGCTGCATCGCCAGCACATAGCCCCCCTTGGCCCCTCGGATCGAACGCACTAGGCCCTGCTGTGTCAGCGTCTTGAGTATGTTCATCAGCAACGGCAGGGGAACGTTGTACGCGTCGGCGATCTCTCGAGCGCTGGCCCAGCGCCCCTCCGCACGTGTCAAGTGCGTCAGTGCGATCAACGCATACTCCGTCTTCTTGGTCAGGGCAAGCATGGGCCTTACGCCTCCCGTTTGCTGCGACACGCGCGCCGGTCTCCAGCGTCTCACGGTCGCATTACCACAATATAGCACTGAAACGGTGCTAATCCAAGTGGGTTCCGAAGACGGGTTCGGCTTTTCTTGAGGCCGCGTTTGCGTGCCCGCTTCGATCATCCGGATACTACGGCTGGCGATGAGTCATAACCATCTTTATAACAGAAGGTTATGACGTTTCGAACTGGTCGCCCGATGGGTCTCGGTCCTCTACGTCGCGCCGGTGCCGCGCCGGCCCGCAAAAGCCCCGCTTGCTGGGACCGGCAAGGAAGTCGAGAAGCCGCTTCACACTGGCATTCGGCGGGGTCGCCTTGAGTTGTTCCACCGCCTTGCTGAAGACGTGCGAGGTGCGATAGAGGATTCGGTGGGCCTCCTTGATCGCCGTCCGATCGCTCAGGGGATAGCCCGCGCGCTTCATGCCGATCACGTTGACACCTACGATCTCCGACTCGCCGACCGCCGTCATGAAAGGGGGGACGTCCATGCCGATACGGCTGCCGCCGCCGATCATCGCGAGCTCGCCGATACGGACGAACTGGTGGATGAGCGAGTAGCCGCTGACGATGGCGTTCGGGCCGACCTCGACATGGCCGCTGAGGGCGGCGCAGTTGTACACCTTCGCTCCATCGTGAATGATGCAGTTGTGGCCCACGTGGCAGTACGCCATCAGAAAGCAGCCCTTGCCCACGAGGGTGGTGGAGTCGGGCTGGGTGCCCCGATGAACGCTGGCGAATTCGCGGATGATGGTTTCGTCGCCGATTTCGCAGAACGTTCGCGCATCGGTGAAATGGAAATCCTGCGGCAGATGCCCCACGACGGCACCCGGGTGGATCTGGCACCGGGCACCGATCTTCGTCCAGCCGCTCAGGTAGGCGTTGGCGTAGACTCGCGTGCCGGGGCCGACGGTCACGTTACCCTCGATTACCACGTTCGGCCCGATGTCGGCAGTGGGGTCCACCTGGGCCGTTGGATCCACGTGGGCGCTGGGGTGAATGGGCATGTCAGGAAGCTGCTCCGTAACCGATGCCTGGGTCGTCGGATAAAGTCGCGACATTCTACGGCACGGGCCACGGTCTGCAAGGACAAGAGGCGGGGCCCCGCCTCTTGCCCCTGCCGCATCGCGCCGCTACTGGAGGATGTACTCGTCCCAGGCGTTGGCGGACCACTCCATGACGTCCTGGCGATAGTCGATCACGTCCTGGATGATATCGGTAGGATCATACAGATCGGAGGCCGGGAAGTAACCGCCCAGCCCGGCGAGATCCACGCACCCCGCCTGCAAGGCCGTCCAACCGATCAGGACACTGAACGCCGCCTTGAGAATCCTTCGAGTTTTCATGGCTCCACCTCGTGTTACCGGGCAACGAACCCGATTCACTCGTTTTCGTCGGCCCGCCCGTTGCGGGCCGTCTGTCTGACGGTGTTGCAAGTCGCGTGCCGACATGCGAAGGCCGTTGGCAAACGTCTGGAGCGGGGTCGTTGGGTGATTGTGCCCAAACGGTGGGAAGGGGTTTGGGCAGAAGGCGTCATTCGACTGTTGCGGCACCGCCCGGCTACGTGGATCGCGCCTTTATCTGACGTATCTGCTCGCCGGCGGGCGACCGCTTGTACTGATCGTCGAGCGGATAGCAGCCGCTGACGAGGCCGTGCCGCGGGCCGGTCGTGCAGTCGCTGAAGGTGCGGCACAGGCGCTTGGTGTCCAGCTCGCCGCGGCTGAGTGTGTCCGCGGGGAGCTCGGGATAGGCCAGCACCATGCGGCCGATCCCGACGAAGTCGGCCCATGCATCGCGCACCACGGCCTGCGCGACGAGCGGCAGATATTCCTGAAGGTACGTATAGCCGGTGCCCACGACGACAACGTCGGGGAATTGTTGTTTGATGCGCCGCGTCGCGTGGATCTGCCGGGCGACACCGACGAGGGGGTCTTCCGGCGGCCGGTAGCCGTCGGAAGGGGGGTAATAGGCCGGGCGCTGGATGTGCGGGTTGTAATAGGGGCTTCCGGCCGTCGCGTTGAGAAAACGGACATTTGCCGAACGCAGGATGTCGATCAGGGCGAGAGGTTCCGTCAGGTCCATTTCGATCGGGTTGTACGGATTGACGCCGAACCCGTAGCGGTAGGGGAGCAGCCTCCGGAATTCACAAGGACGGCCAATGCCCTTGCGGTTGCCGATTCGCGTGGCCGGGTTGTCTTCGAACGGAACGAAGTCGAAGACGCTCAGCCGCACGCCGATGCCAAGGGACGGCGCGGCGGCCCGGATCCCGGCGATCGTCTCGCGAAGGAACCGCGTCCGGTTTTCGAAGCTTCCGCCGTAGCGGCCGGGGCGCGTGTGCGCGCTGAGAAACTCATGTCCAAGGTATCCGTGGCATGCCTTGACATCGACAAAGTCGAAGCCGATGTCGGCGGCCATTCGCGCGGCCGCGACGAAGTCGTCAATGAGAATGTCGATGTCGTCATCGGAGAAGATCGGGGCGTCGTCGTCCGGCCGAATGCCGACCCGGGCGTCGAGAATCGGGTGGTGATAAAGGATTCGCGGCTCCGGGCGGGTCTTTTCGTTGGGTCGCGAGAATCGCCCGGAGTGGGTGAGCTGCACGCCCACGAGAAGGTCGTCGGCCCTGCCGTAGCGCTCGCGGTGAGCGGCAACAAGCGTCTCCCGAAGCCGTGCCAGGGCGGCCTTCGTCTCGCCGCTGAAGCAGAGTTGGTTGGGGTTGGCCCGGCCGTCATGGCGAACGGCAACGGCCTCGCCTCCCCAGATGAGCTTGGCGCCGCTCTCGCCGAACCGGCGCCATCGGCGGAACGTCAGTTCAGAGGGGCCGCCGGCGGGCGTGCCGTCCCAGCCCTCCATCGGATGGATGCACCAGCGGTTGCCGACCACACGTCCGAAGATCTCAAGCGGCCGGGCCATGGGCGAGCCGGCCTCCGCCGGCAGGATCGCCTCGTCCACCGGCAGATCGAGCCCCAACTGGGCCAGGCGATGCCGAAACTCGGTCACGCTCTTGAGCTGCGCGATCTTGGGATACTCCGTGGAGGTCGCCATGGCCGTCTCATCGTACCGTATCGGGGCCGATTGCCAAGGGCGCGAGGGCGTTCGGCTCGCTTCCGCGCCCGATCGTGGCTACAATGAAAAAGGCTCGCGAGTCTCGTCCGGCGAACGTGCCCGTGCGTCCAGGAGGAAACCCGATGAACCGGCCCAAGACGCTCGCCTACTTTCGGTGTACCCATTGTAACGCCAGGACGTCGATGGAGGTCGTCCTCCGCGAATACGAACCGGCCGGCTACTCTTGCGATCATTGCGGGGGCAACGTCTGGGTCAATCTTGACGACCTGCTCGACGCCAAGGGCCAGCGACTCATCTCGCACCGTCCTGTCGAGTCGCCTCCCCGGGATCCCGACATGGACTGAACGACGACGGTGAATGAAGATCGGCGTGTTCCATGCCGGCGCACTGGGCGACTGCGTCCTGATGCTGCACATGGCGCGGGCGATTCGTATGGCAGTCTGCCCGCCGACGGGTGACGGCGCGGACGTGTGGCTGATCGCACGGTCGCCCTTGGCCCGTATGGCGGTCGGGCGTAGCTTCGTGACGTTCGCGGCGGACCTGGACGGCCCCGGCTGGCACCGTCTGTTCGCCGATGCCGGCGTCGAGGGGCTGCCGCCGCAGATTGAGGAAGCCGTGCGAAGCTTCGACCTCGCGGTGAGCTTTTGCGGTCCTCCCGACAGGCCGCCGGCGAGCCACCTGCGTTCAGTAGTCCCCGGCCCGGTGGTTGCCGTCGACCCGCGAGTCCGGCCCGAGACAATCGCATCGCAACGTCACATCACGCGGCAGTGGGCAGGGGACCTGCATCGCCAGGGGATCGACGTCTCGCCGCCTCCGTCAAGCGTACTGATTCGATTGAAGGGCGAGCGGGAGGCCCCGGCCGTTCGTCAATCGCCGGGGCACGGCCCGAATCCGCCTCGCGTGCTCATTCATCCGGGCAGCGGCGGCCGCGCCAAATGCTGGCCGATCGAAGGTTTTGAACTCCTGGCCACAGCGCTTCAGGCAAACGGTGTGGATGTGGCCTGGATGATCGGTCCGGTGGAGCTTGATTGGCACGGCCCGGGATTCGCCCGGCGTCTCGCTCGAATCGCCCCCGTCGTTTACGAAGAGGAACTCGAAATCGCCGCCTCGCACCTCGGGAAGGCGGAGCTCTTCGTCGGCAATGACTCCGGCATGAGCCACCTGGCGGCCGCCTTGGGTACGCCCACGATCGCGCTGTTCGGTCCGACGGATCCGACCGTGTGGCGTCCGCTCGGGCCGTGTGTAATCACGCTGCGCGGAGGCGGAAAGGCCGCCGATCCCTTCGAGGGGCTCGAGCCCGCCGACGTTGAGCGGGCCGCGGGGTCGATGCTCACTTCCCGGCGCGCAGCTTCGCCTTGACCTCCGGTGCGAGGTCCAGACCGAGTTCGCGAAGCTGTGCCTCGGTGACCGGGCCCGGGGCGTCGGTGAGCGGGCAGACGGCCCGCTGCGTCTTCGGGAACGCGATCACGTCGCGGATGCTGTTGGTACCGGCGAGCATCATGATCCAGCGGTCGAATCCGAACGCGATCCCCCCGTGCGGCGGAGGGCCGAATCGCAGCGCGCTCATGAGATGCTCAAACTTCTGATGGGCCTCCGCCTCGCTGATGCCGAGCAGCTCAAAGACTCGTCGCTGCACATCCGCGCGATGAATACGGATGCTGCCGCCGGCCATTTCCTCGCCGTTGATGACGAGGTCGTACGCCTGGCTGCGGACTTTGCCGGGGTCGGTCTCCAGCAGGGGGATGTCCTCCTCGACCGGCATCGTGAACGGATGGTGCGGGCTGACCCATCGGTTCTCCTCCTCGCTCCACTCGAGGAGCGGGAAGTCGACGACCCAGAGGGCGTTGTAGACGCCGGTCGGGATGATCCCCAGGATGTCGCCGAGGCGAAGCCGCGCCGCGGCGAGGTATTTGGCGACGTCGGCCGGTTTGCCCGGATAGAAAAAGAGCTGATCGCCGGGCCGAGCGCCCGTGCTCGCGCAGATCTCGCGGGCGAACCGCTGGATCTTCGCCCCGACGCCGGTGGCGAACTCCGGGGCTTCGGACGTCCCTTGCACTTTCGTCGTGGGCAGTCCGCCGCCGCCCATCCCCTTGATCTCCTCCGTGAGACCATCGGTGATCTTCCGAGTGAGCCTGTCGGCGCCGTCCGCCTGTCCGACGCAGATGGCCTTGACGATCCCGCCTCCGGCGAGGGCCTCCGCAAAGATGCCGAACTCCTCCCGTGTGATTCCGCGGAGGCACGCCGTCACGTCCTTGAGCTCCAGGCCGAACCGCGTGTCGGGCCGGTCGATCCCGAAGCGGTCGACCGCCTCGGCGTAGCTCATTCGGGGCAACGGCAGCGCGATGGGGTATTGGAGGACTTCCTGCCAGACGCGGGCCAGGCAGCCCTCGACCACCGTCATCACGTCGTCGGCCTTTACGAAGGCCATTTCGAGATCGAGCTGCGTGAACTCGGGCTGCCGGTTGCCGCGAAGGTCTTCATCGCGGAAGCAACGGACGAGCTGCGCGTAGCGGTCGAACCCGGCGATCATGAAGAGCTGTTTGAACAGCTGCGGGGACTGCGGCAGGGCGTAGAACGACCCCTGCTGCACCCGCGAAGGGACGAGGTAGTCGCGGGCGCCCTCGGGGGTTGATTTCGTCAAGAAGGGTGTCTCGATCTCGAGGAACCGGTGCTCGTGGAAGTACTCCCGGATGATCCGCGCGGTCTTCGAACGCAGATGGAACGTCCGGGCCACCTTCGGGCGCCGAAGGTCGAGGAAGCGGTACTTGAGCCGGAGATCCTCGTTGGCATCGCAGTAGTCCGAGACCTCGAACGGCGGCGTGTCCGACTTCGAGAGGAGGTCAACCTCGTGGACGCTGACCTCGATCTCGCCCGTGGGCATCTCGCCGGTATAAAACTTTTTGCTTACTTGGTCGCCGCGATGCAGGACCTCGCCGCGGACGGCGATGCAGTACTCGTTGCGGAACGTCCGCGCGAGCCGCGTCGCCTCCGGATCGGTGTCCACGTTGAACCGAAGCTGGGTGACGCCCTCCCGATCCCGCAGGTCGATGAACACGAGGTTGTCGCCGTGGTCGCGATAGTTGTGCACCCAACCCGCAAGGACCACCTGTTGGCCCACGTGAGTCGCTCGAAGTTCGCCGCAGGAATGCGTCCGTCTGTTATAGGGGACCGGCACGTAGAAGTCTCCTTCAGGGTTTACCGTCCAAACATGATTGTCGCCTGAGCCGCACCGCCGAAAAAGGAAAAGCCCGTGGGGATCGGGTCAGCCGTCGTTCGGTCGGCGGCCGGGGTGAGCGCACCGCGAACGCGTGCCGCACCGGCCGCCGATGAACCTCCCGATTGGTATACTGGGTGGAAGCATCTTTGACCAGTATATCCGCTGGAGGCTTGATGTCCAGGAAGGGCGTTCGGGTGCGAAGGACCCGCCCCTTGGTTGCAATCGCGCGATCGGTTATGGTATCCGGCTCGTTCAGCAACCCCGACGGACAGGGTTACTGGTTGACGAAGGCACAGGAGACTCATCGATGCGCGTGATTGTCTG
>CAZTVU010000008.1:15534-43341 GCA_964617025.1 uncultured Planctomycetales bacterium
CAAGGACCCCCAGGAGATGGCGGTTCGGGCGGCGGACTTGGTGGTCGCCGAGATCAAAAAGCACTGCAACCCCGTGCTGGGACTGGCCACGGGAAGCACTCCCATCCCGCTGTACAAGGAACTGATTCGCCGGCACAAGGAGCAGGGGCTGGATTTCTCGACATGCATCAGCTTCAACCTGGACGAGTACGTCGGCCTGCCGCCGAACCACCCGGAGAGCTACCGCCGCTTCATGAACGAGAACCTGTTCAACCATATCAACATCAACATCAAGAACACGCACGTCCCCGACGGGACGATTACCGACTTTGACGCCATCGACGAGTTCTGCGAACAGTACGAGGAGCGGATCGCCGATGTCGGCGGGATCGATATTCAGGTCCTGGGCATCGGGGCGAACGGCCACATTGGGTTCAATGAGCCCGGGAGCTCGATCGGTTCGCTGACCCGCATCAAGACGCTGACGACCAAGACCCGGCAGGATAATGCCCGCTTCTTCAACAACAACCTGGACGAGGTGCCGAAGTACGCGATCACGATGGGCATCGGCACGATCATGAACGCCCGAAAGGTGATCCTGCTGGCCAACGGAGCCAACAAGGCCGATGCCGTGGCAGCGGCCCTCGAGGGACCCGTGACCAGCATGTGCCCGGCGAGCGCACTGCAGATGCACCGGTACGCCACGTTCATCATCGACCAGCCCGCCGCCGGGAAGCTGAAGCTGGAGACGTACGAGCGCGGCTGATCGCGTGCGGTTACCCGCATGGCGGGATTGCGGCCGCCAGCGATCCTCACGACCTTTCCCGGGAGATAGCATCGCGGCGGGGTGTTCCGAATACGGAGCAGTCCGCCTCCAGACGCACAGGCCAGACTACTATTATTATAGAATACTGTTATAACAGTACGATATAATAAAGGGTCCTGGCCGTTTCGGTCGGTAACGACCGGGCTCCGACGGAAAGAAACCCATGGCGGATGCACGAAGCATCAGGCGTGGGCGGACGGCACGAGCCGGGCGACACAATCGTTCCGGGGCCAAGGGATCGACCGGCCGGCTGAAGATCCCGCCGAGGCTGCTCGGCGAGATCTTTCCGGCCGCTTTTCGCCGGCGAAAGCCCACTGTGGGGATGGGGGCGATCGTCGTCGTCAGCGAGGCACTGGGCGAAACACACAGCACGGCCGCCGCGCGGATCGAGCGATTCACCAGCGGACATCGTGCCGCGAGGCTCCCGGTCGCCGCAATGGAGAAAGCCGCGCGGCAGCTTCGCCCGGCCGACCTGACCGCCGTGGCCTCCGTCTTGGCCGCCTGTGGCAGCGGCCACCGGCTGGCAATCCTGATGATTCTTCTGGAGGGGCCCGCGACCTACCGGGCGATCCAACGACGAACGTCGCTGAAGGCCGGACCGCTGTACCACCACATCGGCCAACTGCGATTGACGGGCCTGATCGGGCCCAAGACACGCGACCTCTATGTGCTTACAAAGGCGGGGCTTCGGGTCCTTCTTACGATCCTATGCATGGAGAGACTGACCCACGATACGAGCCCGAGGATTCTTCCCGGCGGCTGTTGCGAGAAGTGACGAACGGCCCGGTTCGCTGGGAGATATTTCGGACACAATGGAGAGCAATATCGGGCCGTACCGCCCCACCGGATAACGTCCCATAACGCATGTTATGTTGCATTCCGGGTCATGCTGAGGTCCGGGGGGCTCTCCGTGGCCATGTGGTGCCGGGGATTGCAGACGTCAGCGGCCCTTGCCGCGGTCGGCGCCTCGCCCGGTGGGTTTGGGCGGGGCTGGCGGGCGCCAGCGGACATCCAGCGAGCGAATCAGATTCATGCGCCCGGCCACCGGGTTGAATGCGTAGATGTTCATCTGCTCGGCGCCGGCGTCGAGGATGCAGAGGAGCTCGGTTGTCGCGTCGAACTGGGTGGTCGTGACGAGGTAGTCGCCGCCGGTCGCGTTCTGGCCGCCGCCGTACGCGGGGGCCGGTCGGTAGGCATTTACGAGAAGCAACCCGACGAAGAGGATCGTCGCGGTCACGCTGAGGACCCCTATGGCAAAGTCCTTGCTGTTCATCGGCGTTGCCTCATCCCCGTGCAGGCCGGAAATCACGCGCCAGCTCACGCGTATCCACGGGCACGAAATTGATCGGCTGGCCTTGCGTGGCCCGAAACACGTGCAGCAGCCGGTTGCGGAGGTCCAGCAGGTACACGACGTCATGCGAGTTGGAGATCTGCCCACTGACCAACAGATAGTCTCCCGCCCGGCCGGGGGCTTGCGCGTAGGCGACCGGTGGCGTGTAGGTGCTCAGGATCAAGCCGGCCAGCAACAACAAGTTTACGGCCACCAGGATCACGAGGAGGGATTGTCGCGTCATGTCACTGCACATGCGAGCGTTTGGAGTTCTTGAACGCCACGATCAGACATCCCACGAGGAAGCCGGCGCCGATAGTCCACTCGATGGCCGGCTTCGATGCGGCGATTTTCGGCACGGCTTCTTCCTGCTGTTCCTGGGCATGAGCCGATCCCGCAGCAAGGCCCAGGCAGATAAGCGCTCCGCTCCACGCAAACGCGGCGGCGCGGGCTGCACGCCGTGCGCTAGATAGTCTCTTTGTCATGGACCGGATTATCCGACCTCGCTGCCCGCGAATCAAGGGGTCTCGAACTGCCGGCTGATCGGCGAGGCGAGGCGGCGAAAGGTGGCGATCGGCAGCGATACCGTTTCCCAGCGGGCGCTGCGTCGGCGGCAGTGCTCGCGGTACGCCGCAAGCGGGATCCCGTAGAACGCATAATAACGACCGGCATAGGGATGGACGGCCTGCGCCGGCCAGCGTTCCGGGGCCCCCGCCAGCAAATAGGCGAATACCAGCATGGCCACGAACCCGTCCGCAAAGACGGCCTGCCACTTCTCCATCCCGTCGAGGTCCGCCCGGGTGACCCAGTTCTCCCAGTATCGGCGCGAACGGCCCCGCAGGTACGGGAATTGGCGGCCTTTGACGTCCACGAGCCAGCTCGGTCCGCTCGGCGGGTATACGATAAAGTCGAAGGACTTGATCTTCGCACCCGCGAAGACGGAACGGCGTGTTTCGTCCACGGCCACGTGCGGGATGCCCCGGGATCTCAGGTAGTCGGCGAGGGCGGCCTCGTAGTGAGCGGTCGGCTTACGCATGGTTGCCGGCGTTCGCGGCGGCGATCGGACTTGCGATGAACTCCTCCCAACGACGACGGACCTGTACGCCGGTGGTCAGATCCTTCACGCTGACGAGGTCGCCCTCGCGCGTCTCCTGCCCCAGGATGACGACCTGCCGGGCGCCGCGGTCCGAAGCCGCCCGCAGGAGCTTGCCGACGGACTGCGGGCGGTAGGCGAAATCGGCGATCCACCCCCCCCGCCGAAGCCCCGCGACGAGTTCGAGGGCTCGCGGCTGCAACTCGGCGTCCGCCGCGATCACGAAAAAGTCGAGCCGGGCCGCCGGCGTCGGAAGCTTGTTCGCCTCGGCCAGCACGTTGGCGATGACGACGTCGCCCATGCCGAAGCCGACGCCGGGCATCTGGGGCCCGCCCAGCGCGCCGAGGAGGTTGTCGTAGCGGCCTCCGCCGGCGATCGCCCGATGTTCCTTTCCGCGGTCGAACACCTCGTAGACGACGCCGGTATAGTAGGCGAGGCCGCGAACGACGGCCATGTCAAAATCACAATATTCTGATATACCAAAATAATGTAATAACGCGAAGAGCCTGTCGAGGTGCTCCGTTTCGCGGGCCGCGGCCGCCCAGTGGTCCGCCGCGGAGCCGACGAGCTCGCGGAGACGCGAGAGGCCCTCCACGCCCAGGAGCGGCTGCACGGCCGCAAACGGCACGGCATCGCCGAAGGCCTCCGCCCACAGGCCGGCGAGCACCTCGGGCGGGACCTTGCCCGCCTTGTCGAGGAGGGCATAGGCCCGATCGATGCGGTCGGCGGGAACGCGAAGGTCGGCGAGAACCGCGGCAACCAGGCGGCGGCTGTTGATGCGAACCGAGCACTCCGCGGGCGAGAGACCCACCTCGCGAAGAAAGTCGACGGCGACCAGGATCGTTTCGGCGTCGGCGGTCAGGTCATCGACGCCCACGATGTCGACGTTCCACTGGAAGAACTCGCGCAATCGCCCCTTCTGCGGTTGTTCGGCCCGGCAGAGGCGCGGCACGCTGAACCACTTGATCGGGCGCGCGAGCGACTGGGCCCTGGCCGCGACCATCCGCGCGAGCGTGGGCGTCATCTCCGGTCGAATCGCGAGTCGCCGACCCTTGCGGTCGGTCAGGTTGAAGAGCTGTTCGACGATCTCGTCGCCGCTCTTGGCCTGATACAGCGACAGATGTTCGAAGATGGGGCCGTCGTACTCCTGGAACCCGTTGCGGATCGAGACACGCCGCCAAGTGTCGATCAGCCAGTTCCGAAGCGCCATGTCCTCCGGATAGAAGTCGCGAGTACCTTTGACGCCGGCGATCTTCATGGAAACCCTACACGGCGAGGCCCGGAGGCATCCGAAGGCTGACGACGCTGTTCCGGGCCGCACGCCGCCCCTGCCGGATCCGCTGCGGTTGAGGCGATGCCGGCCCGCGGCTCGCCCGCGTGGGCGATTGACGGCGGCCGGACGTGCGGCGGCGGGCCCGCAACCGCCGCTCCCGAATGAACCGACGAGCGAAGGCCTCGATCTGCTCGGGTTCGGTAAACAGGAGGTCGTATTCGTATTCGCCGGCGCGATAGTCGCATTCCGCCGTCGCGTACTCGCGGCAGATTGCCGGCCGCCGGTCGTAAATCCCGCACCGGTGGTCCGCACCGAGGTGCCGGCACGGCGTCGTGAACTGGATATACCAGTCCCCGTCCTCGACGAAGACCAGCACATTCCGATGAAGAAGGTACCAGCGGATGTCGTCAAAGTCGCGACGCGTCTTCGGCTTGTCGATCGGCAAGGCCAAGTAGCGGCAGCATTGACCGTTACAATGTTCGCAAAGAACCGAGCCCATCACGGATTCTACTCACCGAGCGGCTGCGGGTATTACCGGTCCCGGCACAGGCGCCGGCCGGCGTCCGCGTCGGGCGGCGTCAGGGAACGTCAAGTGCCCCGGCCGCCCTGGCGATATACATCTTGCTGTGGACGCGCTGAACATTGCGGC
This sequence comes from uncultured Planctomycetales bacterium, assembly GCA_964617025.1. GTDB lineage: Bacteria > Planctomycetota > Phycisphaerae > UBA1845 > PWPN01 > CAZMVY01. Next base: position 20,685 of record CAZTVU010000008.1, read on the forward strand.
GGTGACCACGGATCTCCAGGCGCTCAGGCTGGCCGGCGAGATCCAGATTGCGGTCGCGTCCCGGATCCTGAAAGCGGCCGACCAGCAGCGCGCCGACGTGATCCGGTTGCTCCAGACCGCAGTCGAGGGTTTCGAGGATGCACTCGCCCGAGTGAACCAAAGCCTCGATGCGTCACGTCTCCTTGATGTCTTCGCCTGACCCCGCCCTTCCGTTTACCTCGCCCCTGCCATGATGCCCTCGGCCACACCCGGAGCCACCCGGTCGATGAAGTCCAGGATCTGAGCCGGGGTCATGGTCGGGACAAGATACTTCTCCGCGGCGGCCTTGAAGTCGTTGTACCGCTCCGCATCCGCCGCCCGTTCCGGGATCGCCCCGAGCACGACAAAGTCCGTCTTTTCGTCGACCTTTTCCCCCACGTGCCCCCCCCACTTGTGAATCATGCCGCGGATTCGCCGGCCGCCGTAGTCGTCGATCACGCCATCCAGATTGAGGTCGAAGTCGCCGGCCACGGCAAAGGTAATCGCGGCGGGCGGAACGCGAAATCCGATGAACTGCAGGAACTCCAGCCGCGTCATGATCGGCAGCGACAGGGCGTGAGCCGCCGCCTTCACCCGGTTGAATGCCTCGATCTTCCTGGCCTGCTCGGCGGCGCGGATCTTGTTTTCCTCCGCTTGGAGCCGAATCTGCTCTTCGGTGAGCTTCGTATCGGCCGGCCGCGTCGTGGGCGGAATGGCGGGCGGGATGCGCCCGAGCACGATGAAGTCGGTCGTTTCATCGACGTCGTCGACCACGCGCCCCCCCCACTGCTGGATGAGCTTCTTCACCTTGACGCCGTCCGGATCGTCGATGTGCCCGGCCCTGTCAAAATCCAGGTCGAAGTCGCCCGCCACGGCAAAGTTGAAGACCCGGCCGCGCTCATAAACCGGATTCGCGACCAGGTCGCCGGCCACGACGACCCCGCCTCGTTCCTCGACGCTGGTGATCCGGCACTGCGAGGTGTCGACGAAGACCTCGGTGACTTCGATCGTTGCCTTTCCGCGGCCTTCACGGCTGATCCCCCGGAAGGGCGAATAGACGGCGAAGGTCAGCCCTGGCGTCACGCGGTCTCGCCGCCCCAGGTCGATGTACGCCACAGCCTGGTCGGAGAGGACGCGCACGATCCGGCCGTCCGCCTGCTGAAGCACCGCACGCGGGTCGCCGGTCTGGCGATACCGGGCGTACCGGGCGTTGAGACCGTCGATCGTCTGCTGCTTCTCCGCAGCCTCCTTTTGAGACTTGGCGAGGGCGTCCTGCGTCTCCTTTAACCGCTGGTCGCTCTCCTGAAGACGGCCGACCTCGTCCTGTGCCTTCTGTACATCCTGCTCGATCTGGACGGCGGCGACCTCCTTCTTGAGGACCTTGGCAACAAGCAGCTCCACCGGCTTGATGCGCTGCCGGAGGTTGGCTTCGGTGGCCTTCGCCTGTTCTTCGTACTGGTTCTTGAATTCCTCCGCCTTGTTCTTGAATTCCGTCTCGCGTTCCTGAAGCTGTTTGGCCATTTCCTCATACTGAGTTGATCGTTGCTTGAGCTGCTCCTGACAGGTGGCGGCCTCCGTGCTCTTTGCAGCGCACTGTTGGCCAAGCTGCTTCAGCACGTCCAGCAAGGCGGCGTTGGGGTTGGGGATGCCGGCCTGCTTGGCAACTGCGTCCCGCGTCTGCTTGATGTCGCTCTCCAGCTTGGCGGCATCCGCCTGGCGATTGCCCGAAACGAGGTTGGCCAGCGTCCCCAACTGATCGCGAAGGGCCTGTTCCTTGTCCACGGCGCTTGCGGCGTTCTTCTCGGCGCCTTCGGCCCGCTGCACGAGTTCCTCCTGCTTTGTGTACATGAGAACGAGGAACACGAGCGCAACGACCGTGACGACCACGAACGCGATCAACGCGATGTGTACGCCGGTGAGAACCGAGCCGCTCTGGGGCCGGGCTACTGCCATCCTGTATACCTCCTGGTGGAACAGCTCGCCCTTGCGAGCGACGCCATTCTGTCGGGGCGGCCGGGTGTTGTCAATGAATGCGTTCGGCGCTGGGCCTGATCACTGCCAAGGGCAGGCGGGGGGCCGGTTTGGCCCGTTGAAACATGCCTGGAATTCGCTGAAGTCCGCCAGGTCGACGTCGCCGTCGTGGTCAAAGTCCGGCGCGTTGCGGCATTGGAGCCCGGGGAGGCGGTTGGGCCCGTTGAAACAGGTCTGGAACTCGAAGTAGTCCGACAGGTCCACGTCCATGTCTCCGTCACTGTCGGGTCCGAAGCAGCCGTCCGCCGCGACCGACACCCCCGGCGTGGTGTTCGGGCAGAGGTCGCATGCATCGCCTGCCCCGTCGGCGTCCGCATCGGCCTGGTCGGCGTTTGCCGCTTGCGGGCAGTTGTCGCACGCATCAATGATCCCGTCTTGGTCGCTATCGGCCTCGCACTCGTCGGGGTTGCGGTTGTAGTTGCAATCCGGGCTGACCACCCCATCGCCGTCGGGATCGGCCGGGTTGACGTCCACTTCGTCGGGGACGCCGTTGCGGTTGCAGTCGGGTTCGCACTCGTCGGGCGTGCCGTTGCGGTTGGTGTCGCGGCTCACGAGGCCGTTTCCGTCCGGGTCCGACGGGTCCAGATCGCACTCATCGGGAACGCCGGTTCCGTTGCAGTCGGGGCTTGCGCCGCCGGCCGTCTCGCACTCATCGGGAACGCCGTTGCGGTTGCAGTCGGCCGACGTCCCGGCGCTGATGTCGTGCCAGTCCCACGCGCCGTTTCCGTTGCAGTCGGTCCCGCATTCATCGGGGATCCCGTCGCCGTTCCAGTCCGCCGACGTCCCTCCGGCGATGTCCAGGCCGTCGGGCCGCCCGTTGGCGTTGCAGTCGGGTTCGCAGGCGTCCGCGCGGCCATTGGCGTTATCATCCGGAAGAGCTCCGGTACCGATGTCACACTCGTCCGGCTCCCCGTTGGCGTCGCAGTCTTCCGCCAGGCCGAGGGCGAGGTCGCATAGATCCGAGCGGCCGTTGAGGTTGCAGTCCGACGCCGGCTCGCACTCATCGGGAACTCCGTTTCCGTTGGCGTCGAGGCTTGCACCCGTCGCGATGTCCTGGTCGTCGGGGCGGCCGTTGCCGTTGCAGTCCGCAAACGCCTCGATCCACCACTCGCGACGCTCGCTCATCCACGTCCGTCGCAGATCTTCGTCGCGAACCTGCGGCGTGTTGTCGGTGACGAATACGGCCACGCGATGAAGGCCGGCACTCAGGCACGCGGTGGGCGCTGTGAACGTTGCCCGATCCGCTCCGGGGATGTCCACGCCATCGATCGACCAGCGGATTTGGAGGGAGCGACCGACGGGCCGGATGGGCGTTACGGAGAATACCGTGTCGGCGGGCAGCGGGGCCGGGGAGGGCGGCGTCGCCGCGTCGATCGGCCGGACGAGCACGCGACGGCGCTGGGGATGCGCGTAGTGCAGGCAGTAAAGGTTAAAGATGATCTGCTCGCCGTTGACTTCGCCGAAGGGTCGGCCGAACTCCCGCATCTTGGAGCTGCGCGTGGGTCGGTACGCTCCGCATCGTGCGTAGTAACCGCCCTCGAAGGTGTGTACGGCGTCGAGGTCAAGCCAGCGGTACCACTTGGTGCGTCGCGCGATGAGCTCCGCGGCGGCGTAGATCGTCGCGTTCGGGTGCGAAGGCTCCGGGCCCGAGTAGCACGGGCCCTCGATCTCATACTCATCCGTCAGGCCGCCGAAGGTGTGGCCGAACTCGTGGAGCATGGCCTCGCCGGCCGAGTGGTGGTCGCCCGTGACGCCGACCATTTCGGGTGTGTAGTAGAGTGCCACGCTGTACGTGGCTGCGTTGGCGACAAAGACGATGAAGTCGACGTCGGGGGCGGCGTGAGCGGCACAGAGCGCCTTGGGCACGTCGACAAACATTGCGCTGCCCGAGGCGCAGACATCGAGGGCGGTGTTCCTGCATACCGGTGGGGTGACGCCGCGATTATCAATGCCCGACTCGGGGGACACCACGTCCACGCGGTGCACGTTGAAGTAGCTGCCGTAGCCGTCGAGAGGCCGGTTGGCCGAAGCGCGGCTGGGATCGTACAGATCGCGTCGCAGGACGTCGACGTGGGCGGCATACTTGCCCAACTCGGACGCGGTGTAGCCGTCGCCCACGAAGACGACGTCGACACGGTTGGCAGACGGCCCGGCGGCTTGCAGCGTGGTAACGCCGACCACATTTGCCGCTCTCCAGGCAACGCAGTCGCCTAGGGGTGAGGAGTTGCAGGTATCCGAGGACGCGATCGCTTGCGTCCCGCCGACGGCGTTCGGGGGATCGCTCGCTCGTAGCGCAGTGGCACATACGACCAGCGCGATCAAAACGCAGACGACGGCCTGGCAACCGGGGCAGATGTGCGAGAACAACGACTCCGCGCGGGCCGCCGGCACAGAACGGCACTTATCGGACATCGCCCCTGGTCCCCGGCCCGCCATGTTGTTTCGCATCTCCAATGACGATCCCCGATGAACTGTAGCCGCCCGTTCAATGCCAGGCAACCGACGGATAGCCGGACTCGCGCGTGGCGCGGCCCTGCCCGGGGCCCTGGTGCCGGCGCGATCCGCTGGCCACCCTCGCCCCGACATGCCCCACCCGCATAGCCTCGCTTCCTTTGCGTGGCGGCACGCCCCCTATAGAATGCGGTCATGGACCCGTATGAACTTACGACGCCTGCCGTAGAGTCGCCGCCCGAGGGCGCCGCCCCCCCTACCGGTGCGGACGCCGTTGTCGCCGCCGTTCGCCCCACGTTCTGGCCGGCGTGGCTGGGTGGGCTCATCCTCGTCCTCGCCTGCGTTATCGCCTACATCCCGGCGATGCGGGCCGGATTCATCTGGGACGATGACGCCTACCTCTACCGAACCGACCAGAATGTGATCGCCCGTCCCGACGGTCTCCGGCTCATCTGGACCGAGAACTCGACTCCCCAGTGGTATCCGATGGTCTTCACCACGTTCTGGGCCGAGCATCGCGCCTGGAGCTGGCTGGAGCACCAGCTCTACGGCCGGCACGGCGTCATCCCGAACGCCGATCTGCAGAAGAACGAACCCCAGATTGACGGCAAACGGGTTCGCTTCAACCCGATGGGCTACCATGTCACCAACATCCTCCTCCACGCGTTCACCGCCGTCCTCGTCTGGCGGATCCTCCTGCGGCTCCAGGTGCCCGGCGCCTGGCTCGCCGCTGCCGTCTTTGCCCTGCACCCCGTGCAGGTGGAGACGGTGGCCTGGATCACCGAACGAAAGAACACGCTCTCCGGCCTGTTCTACATGATTGCCCTGCTGTGCTATCTGCGGTTTTCCACGCGCGACGGGTGGCACTTCTACTTCGTTGCCCTGCTCGCTTTCATCCTTGCGCTTTTCAGCAAGACGGTCACAAGCAGCCTGCCCGTTGTCATTCTCCTGCTGCTCTGGCTGCAGAAGAAGATCCTTATCGGCGACCTTGCGGTCGCGGCCGTCGCCGGAGCGGTCATCGGCCTGCTTGGCGTCGGAGCCTACTTCTTCCGAGGGCGTCTGGCGCCCCTGACCCCGTTCGAGTACTGGCGTCTCGCCGCACTCACCGTCGCTTTGCTCTTTCTCCTCAGCGCCCTGGTGATGAGCCGCCTGAACCTCCAGGCTGCGGCGATCTACGGTCTGGTGCCTTTCTTCGCCGCCGGCGCCGTCATGGGCAACCTGACGAAGTGGTACGAGTTTCACAAGCACAAGGAGGAATACTGGGCGCCCATGAAGATCACGCGGGCGTTTCAGCTCTCGTGGTCCGCGGAGGAGCGCGAAGCCGCCGCGAAGCGATCCGAGTACGACCTGTCGCTGATGCAGCGCGGCCTCATCGCCTCGCGTTCGCTGCTGCACTACGCGAAAAAGCTCGTCGTCCCCTACCCGCTTGCGTTCTTCTACGATCGCTGGGACGAGAAGAAGGAGCTCGACACCGGCCGGTGGGTCAACTACTGGCCGCTCGTCGCGGTTTACGCCATTGCGCTGGGGGTCATCGGTCTGAGCGTGATGTTCGGCCGCGGAATCTTCATCGGCTGCGCCTACTTCGCACTGACGCTTTTTCCGGCGCTGGGCTTCTTCGACGTGTACCCCATGCGATACTCATTTGTTGCCGACCACTTCCAGTACCTCGCCTGTCTCGGCCTGATCGCCCTGTTCGCCGCCGGGGCGGCGCGGCTGTTCGATCGGCTTGGCGGCAGGCCGGCCCCCCTCTTCAACGGCATCTCGCCGTTCGCGGGTTTCTGCGCGCTGGTCCTTCTCGTCGCCCTGGGGATCGGCACGGCCCGGCGCTGCACGGTGTACCGCAACGAGGAGACGCTTTGGCTCGACACGATCGCCCGCACGCCGACCGCCTGGGGGGCCCGCGTCAACCTCGCCATATACTACGGAAACAAGGGCCGCGACTACGAAGCGAAGGCCGCGCAGCTCGCCCGACAGTCCGATCCGAAGGCGGCGGAAGAGGCGCGCCGGCTGGCCGAGGAGTACACCAACAAGGCCGCGGAACATCTCCAGGCGATGATCGACGGCGGTTGCCGCTGGCAGGAAGGCCCCTCCAACCTGGGCAACATCTATGCCCTCCGCCGCGACTTCGCCCGGGCCGAGAAGCTCTTTCGCATGGCTGTCGAGTTTGAGCCGCGCCTGGCCAGCCTGCATACGCGTCTCGCCAAGCTTTGCCTGCTCCAGAAGAAGGAGAAGGAGGCCCTCGAGGTCTATGAAAAGGCCGCTGCGGTCCCCCCGGAGAAGTACGTCTGGCGCGGGGAGTGGCCCAAGCTGTTCAATGATTGGGCCGAGCTGCTCGAGAAGACCGGCCAGGCGGACAAGGCCAGAGAGGCGCGCGCCCGGGCGGCGGATGTGCAAAAGAGCGTGGTGATGACGAAACGCGAACCGCCCAAGGCCGCTACGGCGCCTGCCCAAGGCCCCGTTCAGGCGGCCGCTCCGTCGGCTGCGGGCACCGGCCTCGACTTTTCGAGCGCCAAAACCCCGCAGGATCGAATTCGCGTGTATATCGCAGGTGCGACCGATGCCCTCACCCAACGCGACTACGCGCGGGCCCGGCAAATCGTACAGGTCGGCCGTGGGGAGTTCCCGGCCAACATCGGCCTGTTCAAGAAGGAGGCCCTGCTGCTGGCCGCCAGCCCGATTGCCGCGCACCGCGATCCGAAGAAGGCCATCGAGTACGGCGAGATGCTCCAGAAAGAGCTTGCCGTGCAGAACAAGACGGACGTCGAGTCCGCGGAGATCCTCGCGGCTGCCTATGCCGCGGACGGTCGGTTCGATGATGCCATTCGAACGGCTCAGGAGGGGCTCAAGCTTCCGGCTCGCTCGCCGACGGCGGCAGCGGTGCGGGCGCGCCTGCAAACGCAGCTTGGTCTGTACCAGGCGCGGAAGCCCTTTGTGCTGCCCGAGGCCGTGTCGGCGACACGAACGCGTCCGGCCTCCTGACGATGTCGGGGTTGGATAAGGCGGGCCGCCCCACGTCGGATCACGCCGCACCGCTCGTGTCAGGTCTTGGTGGGTTCGTGCTCGGCCACCCGCTGCGCGAGCCGATGGTATGCCGAAACGACGTCACGGCAGATCAGGTCCATGCGTTCGCGAAGGTCGCGCCGCTCGCGGATCACCTTTCGGGCGGCGCGGCACAGGCGCATGCGGCGACGGGCCGTGCGCTTGCGGTCGCGACGGCGAGCCACCTCCTGTTCGAGGACGTGGGAAAGCCGCCGAAGGTCGAAGGGTTTGGTGAACAGGTCGCGAACACCCAGCCGCATCGCTTCGACGGCCCGGCCGACCGTGGGCTGGTCCGACAAGAGAATGACGGTCGCCCGGCTGTTGTGCTTCGTACGCAGCGTGCGGATCAGGGCCAGCGCGTCGCCATCCGGCAACTGCATTTCCGACACGATGATGTCGGGCATATGCCTCGTGCACAGGTCCAGGGCGGCGACACCGTTCGGCACGTGATGTACGGTGGTGCCTGCGGCCGATCCGACGTTTTCGCGAATCATCGCCGCCAGCTCGTCGTCCGGCTCGATCAGAAGTAGAGTGACGCGTTGCGCGTTCATCAGCCAATCCCCGGCCGGATGACCGCCGGCCGGCTGCACAGGTCAAAGGAGGCCAGAGGGCGCATCGGCCGCGAGAGCGAGGGGGAGGAGGGAGAAGGCCTCTGCAGCCCGTCTGGCCCGGATATTCTTCACGCCTGCCGTCGAAAGAAACCCCGAAGCGGTCGACCGAGTCCGCCGCGAGCGGCTAGCGTCCCAACCCGCTGCCGAGCACCGGGAATTCGACGAACGCCGTCGTGCCCTCGCCTTCCCGGCTGTCGAGCCGGAGGCGTCCCCCGTTGATTTCGATCCACCGCGCGGCGCGGGACAGCCCCAGCCCGCGCCCGCGTCCCGCCTCGCGATGCGAGAAGAACGGATCCATGGCACGCTCCAGTGTCTCGGCAGCCATACCCCGACCGTTGTCCTCGACGCGGATCACGACCCTCTCATCGGTCGGATCCCAGTCGCAGTTTATGACCAGGCGAGGCGTCCGGTTCTCCATTGCCTCCATCGCGTTGCGAATCAGCTCATGGAAAGCGTTTTCGATCTGCTTCCTGTCCACGTGGATCGTGGGAAGCTCGTCCGATAGGTCAAGAACAAACCGGCTCGGATCCAGAGACGTTTGTGACAGCCATTCGTCGCGCAGGTGTTCCAATAACGCGCCGACGGCCACTGCCTGCCGCTCGGGTTCCCGCGGCCGGGCGAACTCCATGAGCTCCGTGACGATCTGGCTGCACCGCTTCGCCTGCTCGGCGATGAGGTCGGCCGTGCGCTGCGTGGCCTCATCGGGCGGACTTGTCTTGAGCATCTGAGCGCGGCCCGATATGACCGCGAGGGGATTGTTCAACTCATGGGCCGCCCCTGCCGCCATCTCCGCAACCATGGCGAGCGATCGGGCGCGGGCCGCCTCACGCTGTGCCTGCTGAAGCCGTCGATTGATATCCGAAAGGTCTTCGTTCAGGCGTTGAGCGTTGTGGCGAACCTCCACGTTGGTGAGCCACAGCCGTACCGCCGTAAGCAGCGTCGTCAGTTCCGCCGACTCTCGCGACCAGTGAGCCGCTGCGTCCGCCGGCCCGGCGATCAGAACCCCCGCCATGCACTTTCCGTCGCTGATCAGCGGGCACAGCCACGGCGCCGCCGTCCCGGTTTCCGCCCGAAGCCTTTCCATCATCGCCGGGGCGGCGGCTGCGCACGGCAGAAAGGTCACGCCCCCGCCGACCCCCGCCGAACTCCAACTCTCCGACCGTGGGATGAGGCTGCCGTCCCACGCCAACGAGCGAACCGGCATCCCCTCGCGGCCGTCCGCGATTCCCACGTGCACCAACTGCGTGCTGTCCGAGAAGAAGAAGACGGCCGCCATCGGAGTTTCCAGGGCCCTCTGCACGGCCGCCGCCGCCGCCGCGCAGACATCCCCGAGGCTCGCCCGCTCACTCATCCGGCCGTTCATTTCGTTGACGGCGCTGAAATAGCGACTCCGCACGGCCAGCTGCTGGTTGGCCGCCGCCAGAGTGGTGTTCGCACGGCTCATTTCCTCGTTGGCATCCGCGAGCGCCTTGACGTACAGCTCCTGGCTTGTGAACTGGTCAAGGCCGATGAGGTGTGCCCGCTCTTCGATCCGCCGGCCCAATTCGCCGACGATGGTGTCATATTGCTGTGCGTTGAGCCCGAGCTCCTCTCCCACTGCCACGGCCATTGCGTCGGTATGGTAGTTGCCCGAGTAGCCGATCCGCAGTTCCCGCGCGAGCCGGTCCGCAAAGTAGACCAGCCGCACCAGGTCCCGGTGCCGCACGGACGCCGGCAGGGCCGATAGGCCGTGATGATGCAGCCAGATGCACTCGGACAGGTTGTCGGGAAAACGCCACTTCTGAGCCAGACGACGCCCGACAACGAGGTGGTCCAGCCCCAGGATCTCGCGCTCGACGTCGGTGATGCAGCCCCGTAAGGCGTTGGTGCGTCGTATGATGCGGTCGTAACTCTTGGGAAGGATCGTGTCGAGCGCAACCTTTCCCAGGTCGTGAAGCAGGCCGCCGACGAAGGCGTGCTCCGGGTCCACCTTGAGCCGAAGCTGCTGGGCGGCGAGCTGGGCTCCGCATGCCACCGCCAGCGAATGCTTCCAGAACTCGGTTCGGTCAAAGGCCGTGGGAGGCGCACCGTCCGATCGCGCGAAGACCTCGAAGATCTTGACGGAGAGGACGGCGTTACGAACCGCTTCAAACCCGAGCAGGATGACGGCCTTGTCGACCGTTGCGACCTCGGTGCGAACGCCGGCGCTGGCCTTCCGCGTCATCGCAAGTATCTTGGCGGTCAGCGACTGGTCCGATTCGATGAGTCGAATGACCTCCTTCGCGCTCGAATTGGACGCCGTCGTGAGTTCCAGGATCCGCGTGGCGACGGCAGGCAGGGTCGGCAGGTTGTCGAGCTGCGCGAGAAGCAGCTCCACCCGTTCCGCCCTGTCGGCCGCCTGCAAAAGAGTCCCCCCGGTTTGCGTCATGATCGTTCGTGTCCCCCGTCAGGCGCGAACCAGTCGCGCCATCCGCGCCAGCAGTTCGTTGATCTCGAACGGCTTCTGCAGGAAGTCGTCGGCCCCGGCCGCCAGCAACTGTTCGATTTCGTCCTTGTCCACAACGCCGCTGATGATGATGATCTTCACATGCTCGAAGGCGGGATTGCTTCGAAGCGTTCGACACACGACATTGCCGTTGATGTCCGGCAGCTTGAAGTCGAGGATGATCAGGTCCGGGCGGAACTCGTGGGTCAGCAGCCCGGCATCGTACCCGCTCGTTGCCGTGCGCACTTCAAAGCGGCCGTCGCGTTCCAACAACTCGACCAGCATCTCGATGATGGCCTCATCGTCATCCACGACGAGGATGCGTTTCTTGCCGGACTCCAGGTTGTCCAGCGGAATGCCGTTCTCCTTCATGAACTGCACAAGGCAGTCCCGCGGAATCCGGCGAAACTTCGACCCGGGCACGCGAAAACCCTTCAGCCGTCCGTTGTCGAAGCAGCGAATGACCGTCTGCTGGCTGATCTTGCAGATCTGGGCAACCTCCCCGGTGGTGTATACACTCTTCACCCCAGGAGAATCGACCGGTAACGATGTGTTGGATGTGGTCACGACTGGAACCTCTGGCTTCCGAGCCAACGCAAGCTTCCTATCTTGTCCATCTTGCCCGGTCACTATACACTTCGTCCCGACTGAATGTCAACTTGACTACACAGATCGGCTGAAAGATTCTCGGTCCAAGAGCGGCGAGACCCTCCTCCGGGGCTGGCCGGACCGGATGTCGGCTCCCGCCTTGCCCGGCTGGGCGCCCGGCTCAGCACCGCGGGCGACCCGTGGCGAGATGGAGATATAAGACGCTGATGTCGGCCGGCGATATGCCGCTGACGCGCTTGGCCTGGCCCAGGGTTCGCGGGGCCATCGCTGCCAGCTTCTCGCGGGCTTCTGCCCGCAGACCCGGGACGAGCGCGTAGTTGAGGCCCGGCGGAATGCGGAGGGCCTCCAGCTCACGGAACCGCTCGATCTGGCGCATCTCGCGGGCGATGTATCCCTCGTATTTGACGCGTGTCTCGACTTGCTCCACCGCGTCCGGAAAGACGTCCCCGGCGGGCAGTCGGTTCGCTTCCAGCAGGTCCGCCAGGCGAATCTCCGGGCGTCGCAGCCACTCGCGGAGGCGAAGCCCGTCGCGCCGGGTCGAATCGAGCCATTTTTCGAGGGCGGCGACCTGGGCGCGCTTCTGCTCATACCGCGCCCACCGCGCCTCATCGACGAGCCCCACCTGCCGGCCGACCGGCGTCAGCCGCTCGTCTGCGTTGTCGGCGCGGAGCTGCAGGCGGTACTCCGCTCGCGATGTGAACATCCGGTACGGCTCATCCGGAGGCCGCGTCACCAGGTCGTCGATCATCACGCCGATGTACGCCTGATCGCGACGCAGGATGAGCGGTTCCGTGCCCCGGACCACGGCAGCCGCGTTGATGCCCGCAATCAAACCTTGCGCCCCCGCCTCCTCGTAACCGCTGGTCCCGTTGATCTGGCCGGCGAGGAACAGGCCGCGAATCCGCCGGGTCTCCAGGGTGGCGTCGATCTGGTCCGTCGGAACCCAGTCATACTCGACCGCATAACCCCATTGGAGGATCCGCGCCCGCTCGAGCCCGCCGATGGATCGGACGAGGGCCTCCTGTACGTCTCTCGGTAGCGAGGTGGCAATGCCGTTGCAGTAGATGCGCTCGTCGTTATAGCCCTCCGGCTCCAGAAAGAGCTGATGCCGGTCTTTATCGGCGAAGCGCACGACCTTGTCCTCGATGCTTGGGCAGTATCGCGGGCCGCGGCTCTTGATCTGCCCCGAGTACATGGGCGCACGATCGAGGTTCGCCCGAATGATCTCGTGCGAGCGCTCATTCGTATAGGTGATCCAGCACCGGATCTGAGGGCGGTTGATTCCGGGCGTCATGAACGAAAAGGGCACCGGCGGATCGTCGCCCGGTTGGGGCTCGACGCGGTCGTAGTCGATGCTGTCGCGGTGAACCCTCGGCGGCGTGCCCGTCTTGAGGCGAGCGAGGCGAAGGCCCAGCGAGCGAAGCGAGTCGCTCAGGCCGTACGCGGCCGGCTCGCCGACCCGTCCGCCGGCCGTCTGCTCCTCGCCGCAATGCAACAGGCCGCGCAGAAACGTCCCCGTTGTCAGCACCACCGCATCAGCCGTCAGCTCGCGACCGTCGTGCAGCCGTACGCCGCGGACTCGTGCGATCGACGGGGGCGGGGCCGGTTCGGCGCGTCCGTCGGCGCCTCCGCGGGACACAAGAATCGCATCGACAGTCCCCTCCAACAGCGTCAGCCCCGGCGTGTTCTCCAGGCTTCGTCGCACCTCGGCGGCGTACGCCGCCCGGTCAGCCTGGGCGCGCGGCGACCAGACCGCCGGGCCCTTGCCACGGTTCAGGAGGCGGAACTGGATCCCGGTCTCATCGATCGCGCGGGCCATGAGCCCGCCCAGGGCGTCGATCTCGCGGACAATCTGTCCCTTGCCCAGCCCCCCGATGGCCGGATTGCAGGACATGCGCCCAATAGCTGCCAGGTCGATGGTGACCAGCGCCGTCCGACAACCGAGGCGCGCCGCCGCCCAGGCGGCTTCGGCGCCCGCATGCCCGCCGCCGACCACGATGACCTGGTACCGATGGTCCACGTGCGATCCCAAGGCCCGGTATTGTAGCATCCCGCCGCCGCGAGTCGGCCTACGGCGACAGGCGTCGGCCGCCGGATATAATTGCCTGCCCATGCAGGAACAGCACGCTCCCGAGCAGCGGAAGGATTCGGCCGGCTCCGTCGGCATCGTCAAGACACATCGCGTGCGGCTTTTTGAGCCGCCGGATGTGCTCAGCCTGGAATGCGGGCAGACGCTGGGGCCGATCGACGTCGCGTACGAGACCTACGGCCGTTTGGCCGAGGACCGCAGCAATGCCGTCCTGATCTGTCACGCCCTGTCCGGCGATGCCCATGTGGCCGGTTACCACGGAGAGAACGACCGGAAGCCGGGCTGGTGGGACATCATGGTGGGCCCGGGCAAGGGCATCGACACGAACAAGTACTTTGTGATCTGCTCCAACGTGCTGGGCGGGTGCCGGGGGACGACGGGCCCGTCGAGCATCAATCCGGCGACGGGTCGCCCCTGGGGCCTCGACTTCCCCGTAATCACCATCGAGGACATGGTCAAGGTCCAGAAACGACTTGTGGAGCACCTCGGGATCCGCCGGCTTCTCGGGGTTGTCGGCGGATCCATGGGAGGCATGCAGGTCCTCGAGTGGGCGGTGCGCTACCCCGACAGCGTTGCCGTCGCCATCCCGGTGGCCTCGACGGCAAGGCTCAACGCGCAGTCCATCGCGTTCGATGCCGTCGGGCGCAACGCCATCCTTGCCGACCCGAACTTCAACAAGGGACAGTACCACGACGGCCCGGGGCCGGACAGCGGCCTGGCGATTGCGCGGATGGTCGGGCACATCACGTATCTGTCCGAGCAGGGCATGCACGAAAAGTTCGGCCGGCAGCTTCGACACGCCGATCGTTACATGTATGACTTCGGCAGCGAGTTTTCGGTGGAGACCTACCTCGATCATCAGGGCCGGGCCTTTGTCGAGCGGTTTGATGCGAACAGCTACCTGTACATCACCAAGGCGATCGACTACTACGACCTCGTGGGCCGATACGGCTCGCTGGACCGGGCCTTTCGGGATGTTCAGGCCCGATTCCTCGTGATCAGCTTCTCCAGCGACTGGCTCTTCACCCCGCAGCAGTCGCGGCAGATCGTGGACGCCCTCCTCGCCAATCGCAAGGACGTGACGTACTGCGACATCAACTCGCCCTACGGACACGATGCCTTTCTGCTGGAGCCGGAGGTGCTGGGGCGACTGATCCGCGGCACGCTTGCCGCCGCCGCCGGACAACCCGTCTTGAGCAACGAAGCGGACGGCCCACCGTACGGCGAAGAGCCGGCGATTCGAACGGCGTGGGCCCGGCAGCGAGTCGATTACGACCGAATCGAACAACTGGTGGAGCCGGGGAGCGCCGTGCTCGACCTGGGGTGCGGGCGCGGCGTCCTGCTGAGCCGGCTGATGCGACGCAAGGGCGTCCGGGGCCTCGGCGTCGAGTTGGATCAGCAAGCCCTCTGCGAGTGCGTGGACCGCGGCATCCCCGTGGTGCAGCTCAACGTTGAAACGGACCTGTCGAGCATTGCCGATAACTCGTACGACTACGTCGTGCTGTCCCAGACGCTCCAGACGCTCCGCCGGCCGGACCTCGTTCTGAGGGAGATGCTGCGGATCGGGCGGTATTGCATCGTCAGCTTTCCGAATTTCGCCCACTGGAAGCCGCTCGTGCAGATGCTGCTGACCGGTCGCACGCCGGTCACCGAGCGCCTGCCGTTTCGCTGGTACAACTCGCCCAATCAATGCTACCTGTCGATCCGCGACTTCGAGGCGTACTGTCGGCAGCAGCACATCACGGTGCTCAAGCGCTTCCCGCTGATGGCGGGCAGCAGCGAGCCCGTTCGCCTGTGGCCCAACCTCCGCGCCGAGGAGGCGATCTTCGTCATTAGCCGCAAGGTGTGACGCCGCCCAAAGGCCGACTTTGCCGGTCCGGGATTCCTCACAGCAGACGCGAGCGCTTGCGGAGGATCCACTCGGCCGTGAGCAGAGCGAGCAGGATCACGAAGAGCGGCCAGCGGAATCGGTCCTGCAGCAGGATGGGGGTGCCGGTGACGACCAGGCTGGCGTTTCGGTCCTCGATCTGTCCGGGAATGGTGTCGGCCTCGTCGATGGGGACATAACGGCCGCCCGCGGACTGCTCCGCAAGCGACATCATCTTCTCACGATCCATCCGCGGCCGGAGCGTCTCCAGATTGGGTCGTACGATTTGGACGGCGTGCGTGACGACGTCGGCGGGCGTCCGGTCGCCGCCGGGCAGCGCGGCCTTGAAGAGGATTCGGCCGATTCGGTTCGGGATGTAGCGTCCCCGATACCATCCGGGCCGACCGGGCTCGGGGTGAAGCGTCATATGCGTCTCGCCGCCGTCTTCGCCCGCGACGGCGACGCCGATCTCTGCGGCGTCGAGCGGCAAATGGCTCTCGTTCAGCAGGCGCGCGGTCAGCGTGATCGGCTCGCCGACGGCGAACGATTCACGGTCGGTCATGAGGACGCCGCGGCGCGAGCCGCCGAGGATCCGTCCCTCCATCAAGTGGCGGAGGAGCTGGATCCAGAAGCGGTTGAAGTATTGCTCGCCGAAGCGTCGCCATCGCCAAGTGGAGTCGAAGGCCAGAAAGCCCGTACGGCCGGCACCGAAGAACTGCGTCGCGAGCAGAACATGTGGGCCGTACGCGTTGGCCATTCGCGGATTGGAGTGACGCAGCAGGACGGTGGCCAGCGGCTTCTCCCTTCGAACGGGATAGTGCCAGTAGACGCCGGTCAGTTGCCGCCAGACGGCCAGCGTCTCGGCCGGCGTCTCGGCCTGCGCGAGCACCGGGTGGCCGGCGACCTCGGGTGGAACGGCGACGGGCCACGCCTGCGTCTGAAAATGTCCGAGCTGATTGAGGATGAGCTCGGCATCGGGATCGCCGAGCACGGGCAGCGTTTCAATGAGGCCACGGCAGTTCGGATCCGTCATGAATCGCGACGTGTACTTGCGGCCGGCGGTCAGGAGCAGGCCTCCGCCGTTGCTGCCGACGAGCGTCTGGGCGAGCTCGCACCACGCGGGATCGAAGTCTCGCGGCTGGGGGTCGAACAGGACCACGACGTCGTATTGGAAGAGCTGCTCGGGTTTGCGGGGAAACTCGGAGATGACGGTCGTGCCGTCGCGCACGGCGTCGACGTCGGCCGATTGCAGCCAGCAGCTCACGTCCACCGCCTTGTCGCGTTCCAGAAGCCGCTCGACGAACTGGTAATCCCAGGCGGGCGAGCCGGAGACGAGGAGGATTCGCATCTTGTTTTCGAGGACGCGGACGGTCGTCTGCCGGCTGTTATCGTCGGTGACCGCTTCATTCGGAATCGGCTGGACTCGAACGGCATACGTCAGCGACCGGGCCTCATCGACCTGCCGTCGGAAGACCACGGGAGCGATTCGGCCGTCGGGACCGATCGGGGCCTGTTCGGCGGCGACCACGCGTTCGCCCTCCCCCCCGCTCGATTCGACGAGCTGCACATGGACCTGACCGTCGGCCAGTCCTTCGGCAACAAGTTGGGCGGTGATGGTGAAGGGATCTTTCACGAACGCATTCGCCGGGGCGATGATCTCGGCGACGCGGACGTTCCGGATCGGACTCGGGTCGCCGATGCCGACGGCAAAGATGGGGATGTTGCGC
This sequence comes from uncultured Planctomycetales bacterium, assembly GCA_964617025.1. Classification (GTDB taxonomy): domain Bacteria; phylum Planctomycetota; class Phycisphaerae; order UBA1845; family PWPN01; genus CAZMVY01. The sequence continues at coordinate 37,591 of CAZTVU010000008.1, forward strand.
GATCGGGCATACCGGGCGATCGTGTCGGGAGGTTCGCCGCGGTTCAGTCCGCCGTCGCCGATCACAACGATGGCGGCGACGGGCGCGCTGCCAAGCCCTTCGACCGCCTGGCGCACGGCTCGGCCAAGGTCGGTGACGGGATCGCCGAACTCGTCGGCCGCGGCCGTGTCCATACTTCGGGGCGGGGTTGACGCCGGGGGTTGCGGGCCGTACGACCCCAGTCGGCGCGGTTCGTCGCCGTACGACCATAGCTCGACGCGGTTTCTCGCGGCCAGAGCCTTGAGCCAGCGAGCATCATGCCGGGTAAGCAGGTGCGTCTGGAGGATGTCGCGGCGGATCGGGTCGTGCGCGACAAGCGTGGTCGTGGGTGACGGCTGGGAAGTGGTCACCCTCACCCCGTCCCTCTCCCTTGCAGGGAAAGGGGGTTCGACCTTCACATCCTCCTTCCCCCCTTCCCTTGGCGGGAGAGGGAGTTGGGCGTCGGCGAGGAACTTCGCTACGCGGGCGGCCTCGGCGGCGTCGGCGTAGCGGTCGGCCAGCTTCATGCTGGCGGAGCCGTCGAGCAGGACGAGCGTGTACGATTCGATTGTGCGGTGGATGTAAGTCGCCCAAACGGGCTGGAGCCATAGCAGAGCCAGCGCGAGCACCAGGAGGCATCGAAGTGAGGCCATCGCGGCACGGCTGCGGGGTGATGCACCGGTTCGCGCCTCGCGCCGGTAAAACCAGACGACGCCGTACAGGATTGCGGCGAGTGCGGCGAGGGAGGCCATCGCAGCCCAGTCGTGCGGCAGCCGGGCGAATTCCATCCGTCGTTCCACGGTGGCGGCGGCCAGGATGCTCAGGCGGGTCGTCATCTGGTTCGCATCCCCGAAGTACCGAACCACCACGCCAGGGCGCTTTCCGTCAGCAGAACGATTGTCAGGGCTATCAGCACGGCGGGCCCCATCTCGCGGCGGGCGTCGCCGGAGGCCTCGCCGACGAGATCGGCGCCACGGACATACGTGAAGGCCACGTCGGCTGCGGTTTGGCGCAGCGCGGCCTCGTCGGCGTGGGCCAGGTCGCTGTCGCGGGGGTCCACGTTTACGGCAACCAGACGGGCCGCCGGCGAGCCCGTCACTTCCTGCAGACCGAAGCGATAAATGCCGGACCGACGGGTGTCGGACCAGAGCAGTTCCGGGGCACCGTTGGGGCCCTGTGGCCGGGCGTCGGCGGTTTGCTCCGGCTCGTCGGGAAATGCCGGTGACCGGATCGTGACCTGTGACGCATACCGCCCCGGGTCCAGCGGCATGACGATGGATGAGCCGACGAGCACCTCGCCGGCGGCAGTCGGGTCGGGCCGGGCGGCAAACTGAATGAGCTCCTGCGTCAAGGCAACGAAGGTGAACCAGTCAGGAAGGTTCGTCCACTCCTTGTCGGCGGAGGACGTGAAAAGCACGACGCGACCGCGGCCGAACGGGCGCTCAACGATTGCGGGGTGCCGGTCGGCGTCTTCGTAAGCGAGAACCACGCGCGCCGCAGCGCGGTCGGCGGGTACGGAGGCCGGGAGGCTCGTGGGGATCGAGGCTGCGGCGCGGCCGGCGGCGCCTGCCGGGGCGACGGCGATGAACTTCTTCGTCACGATGCCATCAAAGAACGGCACATCGGTATTCGCGAAGTTGCGCAGGAGCGGATGCGTGAAATCGGGATCCGCGAACGAAAAGCCCGGCCCACCGCTCGAGGCCTCGACCGGCGCGCCCAGCCGGGCCGGCAGCAGCCCGGTGCCATCCCGCCAGAGGAGCCGATTATACGTCGACGGGTCCACGCGCTCGCCAAGGAAGAAGACGATGCCGCCGCCGGCCTGAGCGAACCGCTCCAATTGGACCACCGCCGCGTCGGTGATTCGATAGACGTTGGCCAGGATCACCAGGTGATAGGCCCCAAGGTTGGCCTCCTCAAGGGCGGCCTCGTCGATCGTATCGACCTCGTTGCCGCTGTACACGGGCCCTTCGGGTCGAATGGCGACGGCGAGCATCGAAGGCTCATCCCGCGAGGCGTCCGTCTCATCGGTGCCGAGGACGAGAAGCGTTCGCACCGCTCGCTGCACGTCCAGAGCAAGGTGACGGCGGTTGTCGGCGAGGAGGCGGTCATCGGGCAGCTCGACCGTGAGCGAGGCGGGGCCGGGCGCCGGGAGCGTCGCCTCGATCGGCACGCTGACGGTCTGGCCCGGGCCGATTGGGGGGATGGGGACCGGCGGCTGCGAGGCCTCGCCGAGGAAGACTCGCAGGGAATCGGGCGCGGAGTCGGGGCGGCCGTACTGCGTGACGCGGGCGATGAACTTCGCGGGCACCCCCGCGACGACCTGGGGTTGGTCCGCTTCGAGCGATGTGATGGCGGTATTCGGCGCGGCGTCGTCGCCGACATCCAGCAGTACGACGCGCAGCGACCTGCGGCCGTCCGACCAGCGGGCCAGCGGTGCCAGCGGACCGGTCGCCCGGCCTGTCGACATTGCGTCGGTGGGCAGGATCCACTCGCGGACCTGAAAGTCGCTGACGATGTAGACGGCGACGTCCACGGCATCCGAACGGGCGTCGAGGAACTTGCGTACCGATGCGACCGCCTCGTGCATGCAGGGCCCGCGTTCGGAGGGCCGCAGGTGCTCCAGGATTGCCGGTATTTCATCGCCGCGGCCTTCGCGCAGCGAAACGGCCGACAAAACCGGCCGGTCGGCACGGGAGGCGAGCAGGACCGTCAGCGGGTCTTGCGGCGATTCCTGCTGAATCCAGCGGGCCAGCCGCACCACGGCAGACCGGGCGATGTCGAAGGCGGCGAGGTTTCCGGAGCGGCGTCCCATGGAGAAAGAGTCATCGAGTACGACGATTCGTTCGGTTCGTTGCGCGCCCCCAAGCACCGCCGCGAGGCCGCGCGGCTGGACGTACCAGCGGGCGAGCAGCAGGCCGATCAGAAACGCGGCCAGGCAGCGAAGTGCCAGCAGGATCATCTGCTCGATCCGGATCCTGCGGCGATTCTGCCGCTCGGCTTCGAGCAGGAACTCCATCGCCGCCCAGCGGATGCGGTGAAAGCGACGCTTCGACAGCAGGTGGATGAGGAGCGGTAGGGAGACGGCGGCCGCGCCGGCGTACAGCGCTGCGCTACTGACGATCGCAGCCACGATGTCGCCACTCATCGCGAGCTACCATACTCGGCGGGGTCGGCGCCGTCCATTACGGATGCCCGCCGATGCAGGCCTGATGCCTTGGGTTGTAGAGCGTATCGCGCTCGATCGGCGTAAACCCGGCCTCGACGATCAGGCGGCGAAGCCGGTCAACGGTGAGTTCCTGATGTGTATCGCCCACCCCTTCGCGCTTGGTGATGTCGTAGTAGACGACCGTGCCGTCCACGTCGTCCACGCCCCAGTGGAGGCTCACCTGGGCGAGTTTAGGGCTCTGCATGATCCAGAACGCCTTGATGTGCGGGATGTTGTCGAGCATCAGGCGGGCGACGGCGAGCGTCTTGAGGTCGTCGAGGCCGGTCGGGCCGGGCAGGTCGGCCATCGCGCTGCCCTCGGGAATGAAGGGAAGCGGAATGAAGCAGTTGAAATGGGCCCGCCGGTCCCGGAGCGACGCGTCCTGATGCTCGCGAAGCTTGAGCATGTGGGCGATCCGCTCCTCGGGCCGCTCGATGTGGCCGTAGAGCATGGTCGCATTCGAGAAGATGCCCATCTCGTGCGCCGTGCGATGCACGTCAAACCACCCCTGCTCGCCCACCTTGTTCCTGAACGCCTCGTTGTGCACGCGGTCGTCGAAGATCTCGGCCCCGCCGCCCGGCAGGCTGCCGAGCCCGGCCTCGCGGAGCTGCTCCAGCACCGCGCGAATGGTCAGCCGTGGCCGGGCGATCCGTGTGAAGTGGATTATCTCGATCGCCGTAAAGGCCTTGATGTGCAGGGCCGGGCAGGCGGACCGAATGCCGCGGCACAGGTCAAGGTAGTAGCTGAACGGCAGCGTCGGGTGCAGACCGCCGACAATGTGCACCTCGGTGGCCCCCTGCTCCTGCGCCTGTGCCGCGAGGCGCACGACCTCCTCTACGCTCAAGGCGTATCCCGACCCGCGGCCGTCCGACATGCCCTCGGTCGATGCGGAAGGCTCGCCTCTCGTCGGCGAGCGGTAGAACGAGCAGAACCGGCACCGCAACACACAGTAGTTCGTGTAGTTGATGTGTCGGTTGATGTTGTAGTAGGCGCGGCGGCCGTGAAGTCGCTCGCGAACCCGGTTCGCCAATCGGCCCAGCGTAAATAGGTCGGACGAGCGGTAAAGCCGTAAGCCGTCCTCAAGCTCAAGACGGCGGCCATCGTCAATCTTCGCCGCTATGTCCCCAAGGTTCGCCCCGCCGCTGGATACCATCGTTGCGATTGTACGCCGCCGGTGGTCGGCGCACCACTTGACATGGGCCGCGCTGCCTGTGTACATTGCGTCGTAGCACGAAATACGAAAACGTGCTACGGATGCCGGCCTGGTGTTCGCCGGACAGTCCGCAGTGAAGGCGGGAAAGGATGAAACGATGAATCGACTGGAGAGTGTTCTTGGCGTAGTCTTGGTGCTCTGCGGGGCTGCGGCGGTCCGCGCGTCCGACGCGGATTGGCTGAGCATGCCGTTTACGCTGCACAGGATGTATCAGACGGTCGACGCGAGCGGAGCGGGGACGTTCCCCGTCACGGCACCAATTCGGATGCGGGGCATCTGGCTGAACCGGCCGCAGGACATGCTGGACGTGACCGCCGGGGCCGCGGGCTTCATGGGTGGCCAATGTCAGGTGTTGATTCAGGCCGTGGATGATGGCGACCAGGGCGGCACGGCGGCCTGGATGGGCCAGTACATCGGCAAGATAAAAGGGACGCACCCGGTCGGCAGCTACACGAACGCCGAGTGGGTTGCGGAGATGGCCCGCGTGTGCCGGGATCCGGGCACGGGGCGACGATTCCGGCCCGGAGATCTCGTCGAGGTGCGCGCGCGGGCGCCCGGTCTGTTCCGGGCGGGCAAGACGAACATCAACGAACAGCATGACATGAGCCCGGAGCAGGATTTCGACCTTCATCTCCTTCAGCCTGCGGTGGGACTCCCTGAGGCGACGGCCATTACGCTCGCCAACCTCAAGGATGCGGGCGACGTATTCATCTTTGATGCGACGCGTACCAGCGGGGCGGAGCTGTACCAGGCCACGGTCGTTCGGATCATCGGAGTGAGCTTCGTGAGCACGGCGAACTGGCGGCCGGGGGGCCAGTTGGTCATCCAGGATTCGACGGGGCGTACCCTGCCGGTGCTCCTGGGGCGCTCGCGGGGTTTCGCCACGTATCCGGCGCCGACCGGGACCTTCGATATCGTCGGGCTGTTCGATCAGGAAGATCTCAACGGCGCAGACGGCTGGAAGCAGGATTACCGCCTCTGGGCCATGGGCTACAACGGAAGTGAATTCGTGATCCCTGTCTTCCCGGGCGATACAGACAGCGACGGCGACGTCGATCTGGCCGACTTCGGCGAGTTCCAGGGCTGTTTCAACGGCCCGAACCGGCCGGCCGCCGGCAACCTTTGCGGGGATTTCGACTTCGACTTCGATGGCGACGTGGATCTCGTGGATTTCGCGGAGTTCCAGGCTTGTTTCAACGGTGCGAACATGCCGCCGTCTTGCCTGTGACGGCGCACGCAGCCGGCTTTCGCGGGCGGCGGCGCACGCGCGGGGCGACCCCCGCGCCGCCCCGCCCGCGGTCGAGCCGTACGTCGG
>CAZTVU010000008.1:43359-49284 GCA_964617025.1 uncultured Planctomycetales bacterium
GGCGCGCCGCTTGCGCCACTCTTTGAGCGCGCCCAGGCGCGCCCGCGCCGCCTCGTCGAGCGGTACGTCTCCGCGCGCGCGCGGATGCAGACGCGAATCGTCCGGGCGCACAGTGATTTGCGGCAGATCACCATCGCGCTTGACTCATACATGATGAGCTGGCGCGAGAAGCCGCCCCCTGCGCGTGTGGCATGCGGAACTGCCGTCAATTACCAGTTGCCGATCGAGCTGGCGCGGGAGCGGTTTCTCCGGCGAAGCCCCGGAGGAATCCCTCAGGCCGCGATGCAGGACGAGTTCGATGCGGCGAACACGTACAAGTACACCGCCCCGGGGCCGATCTACCAGAACGGCACGCTCTTCGACTTTCCGGACAAACCGTGGAAGCCCCGGTCCAGGGTGTGGGTGCCAGACGATTTCCCGCACAACCGCGCCGAGTCGGGCCGCTTCTACGGGAACCTTGCCGGTGAACCACGCAGCCCCATAACCTATGCGGTGTGGAGCGTCGGGCCCGATCCGCGGTCGCCGAAGTTCCCGCGGCAGGCGGATTCGTCGTTGCTCGACGAGACCCGATTCCCGGTCCCCCGCCGCTTCTGGCTCTTTCGGACGGGCGATACAGGCCTTATCACACATATTCGGGCGGCCAGCGGCCTGGCGTACAGGAGTCCCTGACGTGATGCCGCCCGCGCCCGGCGGCGCTCGTTGGAGGTCAAACATTGGATTTCTATCGGCGCGATCCTCGTGATCCGGACTGGCTGGCACGCGTGAGCGACTTCCACGGTCATCTCGGTCCGTGGCTGGTTCTCGGGGCGATGGCGGGCCGAGACGCAGTCAGCCGGCTCAACACACCCGGGCACTGGAAGATCGACGTCGTTTGCTGGATGCCGTCGGACAAGCATCGGACGCCGTTCACCTGCATCCTGGACGGGCTGCAGGCCGGTTGCGGGGCGACGATGGGCAAGCAGAACCTCCGCCTGATGGATTCGGCGGCGATTGCGGCGGCGAACTGGCCGGTCGTGTATGTCATGCGTTTGCCCGAGGCGGACCGCCCGGCGGAAGGCCTGGTGTATGAGGCCACGTGCGAGTTGCACGGGCTGATACGACAAGTCCGCCCCGACCGGCTGGAGGAAGGCTCTCGGGAACTCGCCGGGGCGAATGTGGCCGATCTGTTTCGGATTACGCCCATGGGTCCAGGCGATTTCGCGCGTATGGAGAGACCGGCCGCGCCGTCAGACAGGGTTCACGCGTGATGCAAACACGGCTTCTGCACGCGAGCGCGGTTGTGATAACGTTGCTGGCCGGATGCGGTGAGGCATCCGACGCTTCGCGGTCCACAACCACGCGGGCGGCGGCACGTATCGCGGTGAGCAACTCGTACCTCGAGGCGGCCGTGCTCGATGTGCTTGACGGGCGTGAGCCGGTGCTTCGCCTCGCGGAGCCGGGCATGTGCCCCGGGCACTTCGACATCCGGCCGAGCCAGGTGAACGAGTTGCGGACGTGCCGTCTCCTGCTGCGGTTTGACTTTCAGAACTCGCTGGACGACAAGCTTGCCGGATTGTCCCACGACGGGTTGCGGATTCGTGAGATTCACATACCCGGCGGGCTGTGCGAACCGCCGAGCTATCTGGCCGCCTGCCGCGAGGTCGCCCGGACTCTCGTCGAGGCCGGCCTCGTGGAGCGTCCCGCCGTCGATGCGCGGCTGGCCGCTGTCGAGGCCCGCGTCTCTGCCGCGGGATCGTCCGTTCGGGAGCAAATCGCCCGGTCCGGCTGGAAGGGACGTTCGGTCGTGTGCAGCGGACATCAGGAGCGGTTTTGCGGGTGGCTGGGTTTGCGCGTCGCCGCGACGTTTCGCGGTGCGGACACGGCATCGGTCGCGGAGATCGAAGCGGCGATTCGCGCCGGCGGTGCGGCCGGGGTTGACGCAGTCATCGCCAATCTCCCCGAGGGGCGGCGGGTGGCCGATGCGCTGGGGCAACGGCTCAACGCCCGCGTGGTCGTGTGGGGCAACTTCCCGCTGATGCGGGGCGGCGGCCCGGCCTTTGACGAACTGCTGGCATCCAACGTCTCGGCCCTGCTGGAGGCGGCACCCCGTTGACGGAGCCTGCGATCGAACTGCGCGACCTGGCCGTCCGGGCCGGTTCGCGAGTGGTGCTGGCGATCGAGCGACTGGCGGTCGGCCGCGGGGAGTTTGTCGGCCTGCTGGGGCCGAACGGGGCGGGAAAGACCACCCTTCTTCGAAGTTGCCTCGGCATGCAACGACACGTTCGGGGCGAGGTGCGCGTCCTCGGGCAATCGGTCGTCCGCCTGGGGTTTCGGGCTTTGGCACGGCTGCGGCAACGAATCGGATACGTGCCGCAACTGCTGCCGGCGCGCAGCGAGATGCCGCTGACGGTGCGTGAGGTCGTGGCGATCGGGCGCACCGGCGTCGCGGGTTTGTTTCGGCGGCTTTCGCGCGACGACTGGCGGGCGGTCGACGAATGGATCGAGCGGCTGGGCCTTTCCGCGCTGGCGTGCCGCGGTTACGGCGAGATCTCCGGGGGCGAGCAGCGTAAGACGCTGATCGCCCGCGCCATGGTACAACGGCCCGATATCCTGCTGCTGGATGAGCCGACGGCGAACCTGGACCTGGGATGGCGGGAGCGGATTGTGGAGTTGGTCGGGGACCTCTACCGCGCGACCACGATGACGGTCCTGCTGGTGTGTCATGAGCTGGAGGTCCTTCCGCCCGGCTGCGCACGCGTCGCCGTGTTGCGGGAAGGTCGGCTCATGGCGGAAGGTCCGCCGGAAGACGTTCTTACGAGCGAACTCCTGCGCTCCATGTACGGCCCCGGCGTTGCCGTCCTGCATCGAGCCGGCCGGTGGGCCGTGATTCCCGAGGGAGCTGTTCATGCTTGACCTGGCGTTCTGGTCGCCGGTGATGGTCGGTGGGCTGCTCGCGGGCGGGTCCAGCGGGCTTCTGAGCGTCTACATCGTGGGGATGCGGATCCCGTTTCTGGGCGTGTGCGTTGCCCATGCCGCACTGGCTGGCGCGGTCTTCGGTTCGCTGATCGGCCTGGAGGGCGTCGCCCTGCTGCTTCCGGCACTCGCAGGCGCGATGGCGACGGCCATCCTCCTCGGCCTGGCGGATCCGCAAAAGGTCAACATGGACGCGAACGTCGTGATGGGGTTGCTGTTCTCCGTAACGATGGGCCTGACGTTCATCGGCCTGGGGCTGTTCGCCATCCTGGGCCGCAGCGACAACGACGTTCGCAGCCTCCTCTGGGGAAGCCTGAACTTCTGCCGCTGGCGGGATGTCGGGTTGATGTTGGCGGCTTCGCTCGCGCTGGCCGGCTTCGTGGCGACCTTCCACAAGGAAATGCGGGCGATCCTGTTTTCGCGTGCGGATGCCACGGCGGCCGGCATCCTGGCGACGCCCGTCTGGACCGGCTTCCTTGCACTGACGGCGCTGGTGATGACCGTCAATTTCCAGACCGTCGGCGGGCTGATGATCTACAGCCTGATCACGAATCCGGCCGCGGCGGCGTTTCAGCTCGTCCGCGGCGGCGGACGCGCAATGCTGATCGCAACCCTGCTCGGAGCGGTCAGCGGGCTGGGCGGGTTTCTGATCTCGGCGCTGACGGACCTTCCCAGCGGAGCGTTGATTGTGCTGGTGTCGGCATTGCTGGTGGTCATCGCCGCTGGAATCCGGCGGCTTCGGTAAACGAGATCCCCTCGCGTCCGGACCGACCTCAGGCGTCATTGATCGCGTTGATCAGTAGGCGGAGGCGACCGTAGCTGCGATGGTTGAAATGCAGGAGGATGCGCGGCTTGTCGGGGAATTCGTCGCGTTCATCCGGCAAGGGCTGCGGGATCTGTTCAATCCGGCCCGTCTCCAACAGGTCCGCGAAGTCATGATTGATCGCGTCGAGAGCCCGCTCGCCGATCATCGAATTGACACGGAAGACCAGCGTGTCCTTCACATACCGCATCGAATGAAAGCGGGAATAGAAATGCGTGATCTCGCGGACGGCCGCTTCGGTGTCGTCGGTCACGCGGATGAGGTTCATGTCCTCCGGGCTGATCATGTTTGTTCGAAGAAGCTCCGCGACGACATACGTTCGCCAATGCTGCCAGTAAATCCCGCCGGGGGCGTCGACCAGGACGATCGGCATGATCGGGGCCTTGCCCGTCTGGATCAGCGTCATGGCCTCAAACCCCTCGTCCTGCGTGCCGAACCCGCCCGGGAATAAGGCAATAGCCGATGCCTCCTTGATGAAAATGAGCTTGCGTGTGAAGAAGTACTTGAAGTTCACGAGCTTGCGGTCGTCGGCGATCACGTCGTTGGTCTTCTGCTCGAGGGGGAGTCGGATCGCCACGCCGAAGCTTGCGTCACGCCCCGCCCCGCCGTGGCCGGCACGCATGATGCCGTCGCCGGCCCCCGTGATCACCATCCAGTTCTCCTCGCGCATGCGACGGGCGAAACGGACGGCCGCCTCATACTCGGGATGGCCCTCCGGCGTGCGGCTTGATCCGAAGATGCTCACCTTGCGGACGTTCTGGTACGGCGCGAACGTCTTGAATGCGTAGCGAAGCTCCTTCATCGCGCGGTTGAGCATCTTGAGTTCGCCGCGGCCGGTGCCGTCGCGGGCAAGCCGACAGATCGTCACCATCATCTCGCCGAGGATCTTCTTGTTCGGACTTGGGGCCCATCGATCAAGAAACTCCTCGATGGCCCGTTCTCTTTCCGGGTCACGGGGCAGCGATGCACCACCGACCGTTTGGCCATCGGGTGTCGCGGCTGCCGGCGTGTCTGCCTGGGGCGTCATTCGTCTCCTTTCGCTCGTGACGTGCGATTATAATGCCCCTTGGGCGCAAACGCTATATTTCGCCTCGGGAAACTGCCGGGTGGAGGCCTTGCCGATGTTGCGGACCGGGGCAGGTCTTCACCGGGGTGGCGGGTTGTTCCAAAATCGGAGCGTCTTGGCCGCACGCGCTATTGCGATCTACGGATTTCGCCGCCCTCGCTGCAGGAGTAATAGCCCGAACGCACAGGCGAGCAGGCTCTCGGCGACGGCCGCTCCGCAGCCGCCGGTGGGCACCGGGATCGGCGGCGCAGGCGACTCCACCGTGATCGTGATCGTCTTGCTGTCGGAACCGCCGTGCCCATCGGACACGGTCACCTTCGCCTGGAACGTGCCCGCATCGTTGAAGGTATGTGACACGGTTTGTCCCTGGGCAGTGCCGCCGTCGCCGAACTGCCAGGCATAACTTAAGGCGTCGCCGTCGCCGTCCGTCGATCCGGCGGCGCTGAACGACACGGTCAACGGGGTGTCGCCGCTTGTCGGGTTTGCGGAGATTACGGCGGTCGGAGCCTTGTTGGCGTTAGCCGTAATGGTCAGCGTCTTGGTATCCGTGCCGCCCTTGCCATCGCTCACGGCAAGCGTGACGGTGAACGTGCCCGGCGTCGTATACGTGTGCGTCGTTGTGAGGCCGGTTCCGTTCGTGGAGTCGCCGAAGTTCCAGGCGTAGGTCAGCGGATCGCCGTCCTGGTCTGTCGAGCCGCTTGCCGAGAAAGCCACCGCAAGAGGCGCCCGACCACTCAACGGCTGCGCAGCGGCGGCCGCCTGGGGCGGGTGGTTGACGACATCGCTGATCGTGAACTCGAAGGCGTCCCCGACCAGGTTGGCCGCCGGGACGGGCCACGATATCGACGATTGCGGCTGGGACAGGTCGACGTCCTCGCGCAACACCTGCGCGGATTCGGGATAGAGACGCACGGTGTACGTGCCCTTGCCCAAGGCCTCGACGTTGATCGAGCCGGATTGGATTCCGTACGTACCGTTCGGATCGAGGAGCAACGCGGTGCGGCGATCGGCGCGGCCGACTCCTGCGGTTGCCGATCCCGTCCACCGAGTCGGGTTGGTTGGCGACGGATTCAGCCGCCAGGGA
>CAZTVU010000009.1:0-18973 GCA_964617025.1 uncultured Planctomycetales bacterium
GAGAGACGGGTCTGCCAGGCCGCAGTCGGTCCAAGTGGCGGCGGCCCAGGTCTGGGTGATCGAGGTGCCGTTGTCGGTTCCGGCGTAGGGGCGATCGACCCACGAATGCAGGAAGATTCGGCCGTCCGGTGCGATCGTGGGCGAGTGCATGCTGAGGTGTCCGGGATCGGCGTCCGCGCCGTTGTGCCAGAACGAAGAGGGGCCCGCCGCCGTCGGGAACGCCATCAATGGGTGCCCGGCGGGCCACTCGCCGCTCTCCGTGGCGTCATTCACCACATAGAGGGTCGCGCCGTCGGGCGAGAACGCCGGCGTACTGACGCCGATCGTCTCGCCGCCGCCGGGGTTTCCGTACCAGAAGCGTTTGCCCGTATGGCGGTTCATGCCCTGCACGCCCTTGGGCCAGTGGTAGCCCGCGACGACGATGTCCGTGCCGCCCGGCCCGACGCCGTCGAAGAAGACCATGGACGTGCCGCTGAGATTGCCTTCGTTCGGCGAGCTGGGCGACCGCTTCTGCCACAGGAATACGTCAAAGAAGCTGCCGTTGAGCCGCTCCGTCGGCACCGTGAAGCCGGCCCGGCCGGTGTGCTGCATATCGCGATGCTTCATGGGCCAGGCGTCACCCGCGCCGAGGGCGGTGCTGCCGGGGCCGCAGGCGATTGCGGCCAGGGTCAGGATAAGCGGGACAATGATTTGGGCGTTCGCGCGATTCGCGCATGGTCGCCCGGTCTTTGAAATCGTGGTCATGGCATCTTTCCTCAACCGCGAATGAGCGGATAAATCGCCGTCCCGAACCGCGTGCGGCGATCGACGCAGACAGAAGGCCGCCGCCCAGGGCTACTCGCATTATATGCAAGAACGCCGGGGTCTGGAAGAAGAAAACGGGGAAGAGCCGCCGGCTACAGCTCGTCCGACTCGGGCCGGATCATCGGCTCGGCCGGGCCGAGCAGATCGGTCACGCTTGCCTGTTCGAGGCGAAAATCGGCGGGAATGGCCCCGGTCCTGCACAGTTCGGACACGACGTCGAGCACGATGGCATAGTCCACCGCGAGCCCCCGGGGGCGGCCGTCGGCGCCGCGGGTCGTTTCGGAGCCGAGCACCTGGAGCAGCTCGTCCACCGCGAAAGACGTATAAATCGGCTCCCAGACGACCTGCCCGCCGCCGAGCTTGCGGACCAGCGTGATTCGCTCGTCGCCGTTGCGGGCGGAGATGGTTACCGGCCGGTCCGGATGCGAATAAAGCAGCGGCGGGCGGCATCGCAAGGAACGCCCGAGGATCGCGATCCGCCGTTCACCGGTCCGCTGCGCATGAATGAGGCCCGGTCCGTCGCACGCCACCACGTCCAGGAGGAAGTTGTCTCCGCCGACCGCCCGACTCGTCACCACCGCGTCGTGCTGCTTTCGCAGGGCCTCGTACGCCCACACCCGCACGCGCGGGTCGTCGTCTTCGAGCAGCTTCCGAAGGATCGAGGCGACGGCAAAGCCCGACTGGTATGCCGGCGTCTCCCCGAGTTCGCGGACGGCTGCCTGTCGATAGAGTCCGTCGCGCTCCTCGGCATGCCACCGGAGGGCCTCGATGGCGAGCGAGTCGCCCAGGCGCGCGCCGACGCGGGCCGCGTAAAAGCTGGTCGCCCGCTGCCGGTGCCTATACTGATTGCGCACCAGCGGCACGGCCGCCTGTCCGATGGCCTCCAGGCATAGCGCGGTGTCTTCCAGCGGGGCGTTCACGCGGCCCAGCTCGTCGCTGAGGGCTTTGGCCCGCATCTCGCGCATTTCCGCCGATTCGGCGAGCGGCATGTGCAGCACAAGCTCGATGAAGCGCGATTCGCGCCCCCGGTAGGATCGCGGCACGGTCAATTTGATATTCGTCGGCGAAACGCCGTCCGCGGTCTTCGGGCTGGCGCCGAAGCGATCGTTGAGCAATCGCACGATCGTCTGCACCATCGGATAGCTGGGCGAACCCAGAACGATCTGGAGGTGCCGGTCTTCCGTGGTGATGCCGCCGCCCAGGATCCGCCCGCGCCCGGGCTCACCGTCGCCGGCCGCCGCGTCGCCGCGCGCAAAGGGGTTCGTGAAGACGCGCCCGGAGGCCTTCGCGAGCGATCGGCCCTCCACGGGAGTCTCCTGCGACAGAAACATCCGGAGCCTGCACGGAAGCAGCACGCCGCCCAGGAGGTTTCGCACCTCACGATCGAGCGGCCGGACAGTGACGTCGAACGTGGAATCCTTGATGGCACCGGCGCGTATTTCGCCCTCGACGAGGACGGCAGCCGTGTCCGTGCTGCGGAGCAGTTCCGCCGCCGGGATGCCGTAGAGGTCGCCGAGTTCGGCGGGCTTCATCCGCTTCAGTTCCTGCTCCAGGTATTGCGATGCGCTTCGACGGGCCGAGCCACGGCCCTCAAGCCCTACGACCAGACCGTAGCCTCGCACCTGCATCCGCCGAGCGCCCTCGATATAGCCGAGCGAGCCGATCGTGCCCGTCTGTGCCGTCCACACGACGTTGGGGCTGCCGGTGTCGGGCGTCCCGGGGAGGCGAAAGACCGGCGCGGACGTTACCGGCTCCGCCGTCGCGGGCTTCACCGTGGTATCGGAGGGGACGGGACTGACCCAGCCCGCCGGGTCGAGAAACGCGCAGCCGCCGGCAAGCGAGGCGAACGGCACAATCACGAATACGGGACGAAGTCGCGTCACCATCGCAGAATCCCAGACGCACGGGGGCAGGTCCACGCCGGGGTGCACTGGGTTTCAACGCTAGCGTCCGGCAGACGAAAAGTCAATCCGAATGGCGAGGTCGGCGGAGCGGAACCTGTTCCCGATCAGTGTCGCGCGCGGCGGATTCCTGCACGAACAAACGCGGGGCCGTAGTGTACACACGGTGCTGCCGCTACAATTCGCCTTCGTGCGGATACTTCACCTGGTCGACGATTCACTGATCGCGGACGGGGGCGTAACCCTTCGTCAACTGCTGTCGCGGCTCAAGCCGCCGGCGTTCGAGCATCGAGTCGGATTGATGGGCCGCCTCGATGCGGCGGCGTGGGCGGATGCCGGCTGCCCGGTCGTTCGCTTCGGGCGGCGGTGGGCCTGGTCGCTGGCCGCCGCCTTGCCGGTACGAGCCGAGATTCGGCGGTGGGGCGTTGAGGTCGTTCACGCCTGGGGCGATGAGGCCGCGGCCGCCGCGCAGCTCGCCGCCGGTGATGTCGGCCCCGTCGTCGTGACGGCGATCACGCCTCCGCGCCCCCATCGCTGGAGCAGGTGGTTGTCCGCCGTACGCGGGTTGTGGGGGGCATCTTTGCCGCTCGTCGCGTGTCCCTCTCAAGTGGCTCGGCGAAGGGCGATCGAGGCGGGCGTGCCGGACACACGGTGCCGCGTCATACGGCCGGCGGTGGATTTCGCGGCGATCAACGCGGCCCGGCGGGCCGGCGGGCGCACGGAGCTCGGGATCCCGGCCGAGGGTCCGGTGCTGCTCACCATGCCGCCGCCGTCGCGGGTGGGCGGGCACTACGATGCCGTGTGGGCCGCGGCCCTGATTCGCCAGCTCTGGCCGCACACGCGCATCATCATCCCGGGAGTGTCCGCGGAGGCCCGGCGGCTGGAGCGGTTCGCCGCCAGCTTCAATATGCCCGACCTGCTCATCTTGACCGGCGATCGTGTCCCGTTCGAACGGCTTCTGGCGGTGTCGGATCTCGTGGTGACGGCCGCGCGAGGTGATGTGCCGATGGGCGGGCTTGCGTGGGCGATGGCGGCCGGCGTGCCCGTCGTCGGTGCGGCCGTGCCGGCGGTCGCCGAGTACATCGCCGATCATCACAACGGGATGCTCTACAAGCCCGGTCGGCCCACCGTGCTGGCCGCCCGAATACGCGCGGCTCTGCGCGACCGCGCCCTCTGTCGCCGCCTCGCGGATACCGCCCGCGGCGAGGCCTATGAGCTGTTTGGCCTGACCCGGTTGGTTGAGGAATACCAGGCGCTCTATCACGACGCGCGGACGGGCTCGTTGTGGGCGACTTCTCCGCAATGTTCTCACGGGCGGTGCCGTTGATCGCCGTCGGCGACCGGGTTCATGGGCCGCCCAGCGGCAGCAGCTTGATGTTCTTGTACCAGCAGGGGCTGCCGTGGTCCTGGAGGCCGATGTATCCCCGGCGCGGGAAGTCCTTGTACACGATGCCCGTGAATTTGTGTTCGCTGCCGTCGGGGCGTTTGCCGGGCTGGGTGAACCGATCCAGGTCCATCCGCGTCACAGCTTCGCCGTTGATCTCCACCGTGATCAGGTTCCGGTTGCAGACGATCACAACCTGGTTCCATTCCCCCGGCGGCCGCATGGCGTTATTCGTCGGCCGTACGAGGTCGTAGATGGCGCCCGTGTCGTGGTAACCCGTGCCGCGGGTGTCGTCCACGGCGACCTCCAGCCCGTTGTAGCCGACGTCCCAGCCGGGCTTGGGCGTCAGCGAGAACGTCCTCAGGAAGATTCCGCTGTTGCAGCCCTTGCTGATTTTCATGTCCAGCATCAGGACGAAATCGGACCACTGCCGCTCGTGGATCATCATATAGCCGCCGCACTTGTGCGGATTGATCGCCCCATCCTCGATCGGGGTGCGGCTCGGTTCGAGGCGGTCGGTCTTCCAGCCGTCGAGCGTCTTGCCGTCGAAGAGCAGGAGCCAGCCGGCGGCCTTTTCCGCGGCGCTCAGCGTGTTGTCCGGCGGGATCTCGCGGACGCGAATGTTGCGATAGCGCACGAACTGCCTCGTAAGGTCGCCGCCGCCGTGCACCTGGACCGCGACCGCGCCCGAATCCGGCAGCCGCTTCTCGGTGTCGGCCCACTCCATCGCCCGCACGCCGTTGATCCAGGTCGTGATGCGGGGCGGGTTCCCGGTGATCCGCGCGCGCAGGTCGTTCCAGCGGCCGTGCCGCCAGAGCGATTTCCATTGCTCCGGCGTGAACGGGCACGGGAACTTGGGACAGTCAAGTATTGTGATCGCGTCGGGGGTGGCGAGCAGCCGGAAGTTCCGCGCGGCGAACCCGCCGATGCCCTCCCCGTACACGCCCATGAGGTTGCCGTTGGCGTGATAGTCGATCATTGCCTGGTAGCACCGGCCTTCCTCGGTGCTCCGCAGGAACAGGCCGCTGTCGGGTCCGTAGTCGTTGTTCATCTCGAGGGCGACCTCGAAGTCGCCGAACGTCCGGTCGGTCAGCAGGATTCCGCCGTTGCCGGGGCGGTCCTGCGTGCCGTGGATCGCGCCGTCCTCGACGGTCCACGCCTTGCTATCGCCGTGGCCGCACGTCCGGCTGACATGCCAGCCGTCCAGCGTCTTTCCATCGAAGACCGAGACCCATCCCAGCCGCCGCTCCTCGGGCGCGAGTCCTCCGTCGGCGCCGAGGCAGAGAGGTGTGATCCCGCCGACAACCAGCGTGAAGACCGGTGCTCCGAAGGTTCTCATCGACACGCTCCTTAGAAAAGAGTGGGGCCCGGCGGTGCGGGCCGCGGGCCGCACGTTCGCCATTCGTCGGCTTCGGCTCAGTCTTCGGAGAACGCCGCGTCGAATGCTCGCGTCGACGGGGCGAAGTCCAATCGCCGCACAAAGGCACAGGCCTCGGCGGCCCCGTGCTCGCGGTCCATGCCGCTGTCTTCCCATTCGACCGACAACGGGCCGTCGTAGCCCACTTCGTTCAGCGCACGGATGATCGCCTCAAAGTCGATCGATCCGCGCCCGAGCGACCGGAAGTCCCAGTATCGGTCGGGGTGGCCGAAATTCAGGTGGCCGCCGAACACGCCCGCGCGGGTCGGCGTCTTCGACCAGCCCACATCCTTCATGTGCACGTGGAAGATCCGGCTGCCGAACCGGCGGATGAACTGCACGTAGTCCACCCCCTGGTACCCGAGGTGGCTCGGGTCGTAGTTGAAGCCGAAGCGCTTGTGGTTGTCGATCGCCTCAAGCGCCCTTTCGGTCGACGAGATGTCGAACGCGATCTCGGTCGGATGTACCTCGAGGCCGAAGTAGACGTCCTCCTGCTCGAACACGTCCAGGATCGGCTTCCATCGCCGGGCGAAGTCCTTGTACCCGTCGTCGATCTGGCTCGGCAGGTTGGGCGGGAACGAGTAGAGCAGGTGCCAGATGCTGCTGCCCGTGAACCCGTTGACGACGACCCGCTTCAGCCGCTTTTTGACGCTCGCGGGGGCCTGGTCGAAGAACTTCCGCGCCGCCCGTGCCGTGTCCATCATCTCCTTTGCCGCCCGCTGCCGGACGCCCTCGGGCTTGCCGTCGCCCCATACGTGGTCCGGCAGGATGCCCTTGTGCCGCTCGTCGATGTTGTCGCAGACGGCCTGGCCGACGAGGTGCGCGCTGATCGAGAAGCAGTCCAGTTTGTGCTTCTGGATCGTCGCCCATTTCTTCTTGCAGTAGTCCTTCTCGTTGAGCGCGGCCTGCACGTTGAACAGCTCGCCCCAGCATCCCAGCTCAAGCCCGTCATACCCGAACTTCTTCGCCTTCTTGCAGACGTCCTCGAATTTCAGGTCGGCCCATTGGGCCGTGCACAGCGTAATCGGTCGTGTCATCGTCGGCTCCTTGATGTTCGGGGGGTCACGGCCCCACCTGTGATTCTTGTCCGGCTCGCGGCGTCATACCCGACAGGGTCCGCGGGCCGCCGAACAGTATAGCCGCAGCAGTCGCGATTGCATGTCCGAGGGGACGGCCGCTTCCGGTCAGGCGGTCGTGGCGGCCTGCGCGCCGGGGCCGTTCTTGCGAAGACTCTATGGAGGGGCCTCCGCGAGCCGAGTCGTGCGACCATAGTAAAGGTGACGAAGGCTTGACCGAAACGGGCGAAGGACCGTGGCGACGCTCGCGTGCCCGTTGCGGGGCCCAGCCGCACCTGCGACATCAACTTCAGACCTTGACGGGTCTGAGCCCTACGAACACATCCAGTTCGCCAATGCACCCTGCCGTCCCACGACCTCAGTACAGCATCTCCGGCAACGTGTCCGCCGCCTTCTCCGGTTTGCCGCGAAGCTCCGCCGCGATATCCTGGAGGTAGGTTGGAGTTCGTTCCTGCCATCGTCGCATCTCAAAGCGGATCTGCTCATCAATGCTGCGAAAGTCTTCGGGCAGGCGATCGGCATCCTGCTTGACCCGGGCCGTGAACTCCGATGCCGTTCGCTGGACGCGCTCGGCACGGCCCTTCTCGGCGTCGGCGGCCATCTGGAGCGTCTCGGCGACCTTCGCCTCTCGACGTCGGATGATGGCGTGCGATTTGGGATCCGAGCATCCCGCTAGCATGGCCGACGCCACGACAATCGCAATCGATCGCACCGGTAGATTCCTCGTTGCGGTTCGCATCCACTGATACGGTTCCGTGCCCCGGAGAGATTCGCGGGCAACCGCGTGCACGCAACGCTCGGGGATACGGCCCAACCCCGTTCTATTGTACCGGACCCCGTTGCATCAGCCGCAGCGGTCACCGGAACTGGAACGCATACAGATCGGCATCCCGAAAAACGACGCGGAGCCGAACCGGCTTGCCGGCGGTTGCGGAAAGGTCGCTCCGGCCTCGCCAGCGTACGGGCCGATCGAGCTCGTTTGCCGTGTGGATCACATCGCAGTCGTCCAGACCAAGGCCCTCGATCGGCCGCCCCGCCTCGTCAAGCAGTTCGCACCGCACCAGCCCGGTGGCGGAGGTGTCCACGTTCAGCACGAGCTCCCGGCCGGAAAACCGCATCAGCGGCGTCGTGAACTCGCCGCCCTCGTAAGCCGCCCGCGCGGAGACAAACCCGTCCCGGCGGAGCCGAAGTCGGCTGATCACCGTCGCGTTCTCCGTTGGGGCCAGGCCCGCCTCCGTCAACAGCCGATTGTTTCGCTCGTCGCGGCCCCATCCGTGGAGCTGGTCGCTGCCCAGGTAGTACATGTAGATCTCGCGGCCGTCGACCGACGGTACCATCCCGTAAAAGACCCGCGCCGCCTTGCTGTCGAAGTCGCCCTTCATGCCCAGTCGGACGAACGGCCGCCGGCCAAAGCGATTCCACGTGATGCCGTCCCGGCTGGCGGCGAACTGCGTATGAAGCGGGCCGGCGTTTGCGGGGGTCTGGCCGGGGAACTCGCGAAGCTGCCCCGGTACGTAGTGGAAGTAGGCCTGCGGGAACATGTAGTACGCATCCTGCGCCCACGGGTACTTGATCACGCCGCTGGTGTAGTAGTCGGTCGCCGGGTGGCCGTTCAGCGATGCATCCCGGGCGTCCGGCCCCAGCACGATGGGGGCGTCCTGCACCTCGGCGAAGCCGCCGAGTCGGTCCGATTCGCTTCGGACGACGCTCCGGCCGCGAAAGCCCTTCTTGTGCTGGTTGTAGCGCATATAGGCGACATACTTCCCGATGCGGTCGTCCCAGAAGATCACGTTCTGCGAGTCGAGGTGCTGCCGGCCTTCCGGGTGCGTGAAGGTCAGGACCTTCTTGTGGGTCAATCGCCAGTGGATGCCGTCCGGTGACGAGAAAACGACCGTGTCCTTCAATTCATCCGATAGCCGCACGGCATAGCGAAATCGTTGATCCTCCGGCGCGGTCGGGTCGCAGAAGATCATTCCCTCCGTGCTGCACCGGTCGACACCGCCGGCCCCTCGCCCGATCACGATGTTGTTGTCACGGCTGCCCTTGTAGTCGGCCAGGCCGAGGTTGGGCTTTTCCCAGCGGATGCCGTCCGCGGATCGGGCGTAACACAATCCCTGGTCCGCGGGATACCACAGGTGATACGTCTCGCCCGTCTTCATCACGGTGCAATACGTTCCCAGCCCGTCCGCCTCCCAGGGCCGATCCGGAACCAGTGTATGTTCCCCCGTCCTGATGGGGGGGTGCATGACCAGCTCCACGTCGCGAGACTCCGCCAGGAAGCGCCCGTCGATGAAGACCTGGCGACGGCTACCGACCTCAAGAACCCTCTCCGACCTGGCCGACTCGGCGGCCGACGCAAGCGCGGCGATGAGGGCGAGAATAAGAGAGAGCATAGCGGGGCCCGTTCGGGCCGTCGGCCTTCGCCCGACTCCTTGGGTCATTGTGATAACTCCTTTGGGCATAAGGGGGTAAAGGATCACAGGGCTTTGCCCGCGCGGGTGCCGTTGATTATATGACGGCCATGCGAGGCGATCGAGACGTCCGCCCGGTCGATCGAGGCATGGTTGCGGTTCCCGCGCATCAGAATTCGGCGTTCTTGGGCGTACGGGGGAAGGGAATCACATCGCGGATGTTGCCCATGCCGGTGACGAGGAGCAGCAGCCGTTCGAAGCCCAGGCCGAAGCCGGAGTGGGGGACCGAGCCGTAGCGTCGGAGGTCGCAATACCACCAGTAGTCCTTGGGGTCGAGGCCGCACTCGCGCATCCGCGCTTCGAGCGTCGGCAGGTCGTCCTCCCGCTGGCTGCCGCCGATGATCTCGCCGATCTTCGGGGCGAGGATGTCCATCGCGCGGACGGTCCGGCCGTCGGGGTTGAGCTTCATGTAGAAGGCCTTGATCTGCTTCGGGTAGTCCGTGACGATGACCGGCTTCTTGAACGTCTGCTCCGTCAGGTAGCGTTCGTGTTCCGACTGGATGTCGCAGCCCCAGGAGACCTTGAACTCAAACCGATCGTTGTTTCGCTCGAGAATGGCGATGGCGTCGGTGTAGGTGATCCGCTCGAACGGGGCGTCGACGATGTTGCGGAGCGTGGCGAGGACGGTGTTGTCGATCCGCTGGTTGAAGAACTCCAGGTCGTCGGAGTGGTGGTCGAAGAGGTAGCGGAGGATCTCCTTGAGAAAGGTCTCGGCGAGGTCGGCGTCGCCCTCGAGGTCGCAGAACGCCATCTCCGGCTCGATCATCCAGAACTCGGCGAGGTGGCGGGTGGTGTTCGAGTTCTCCGCGCGGAACGTCGGGCCGAACGTGTAGATGTTCGTCAGGGCGGTGGCGTAGATCTCGCCCTCAAGCTGGCCGCTGACGGTGAGGTTGGCCGGCTTGCCGAAGAAGTCCTGGCTGTAGTCCACCGCCCCGTCCGGCGTCCGCGGCGGGTTCGACAGGTCGAGCGTGGTCACGCGGAACATCGCCCCGGCGCCCTCGCAGTCGCTCGCCGTGATGATCGGCGTATGCACGTAGACGAAGCCGCGGTCATGAAAGAACTTGTGGATGGCGAACGAGAGGCCGCTGCGGATGCGGGCGATGGCGCCGAACGTATTGGTTCGCGGGCGCAGGTGGGCGATCTCCCGCAGGAACTCGAACGAGTGCCGCTTTTTCTGGAGCGGGTAGGTCTCGGCGTCGGCCCGGCCGTACACCGTAATCTCCTTCGCTCGGATCTCGAACCGCTGGCCCTTGCCCGGCGAGTCCACCAGAGCGCCGACGACGCCGATCGCCGCGCCGGTCGTCAGCGGCAGGACGTCGGCGTGATAGTTCGGCACCGACTCGTCGGCTATGATCTGCACGTTCGCCAGGGACGATCCGTCATTGAGCTCGATGAACGAAAAGCCCTTCGAGTCGCGCTTGGTCCGGACCCAGCCCTCCACCTTGACGTCGATCCCCGCCGCATCGCGGGCGAGGAGATCCTTGATTCGCGTCTTTCGCATGGCGGTAGAATCGTGGCGCCGCCGGGCGGTGTCAACCGGCGTCTCGCCGCCGCCGGCCGGGCCTTTCAGGCGGGCTTCGCCGGGCGAACGAGACCCAGGCGCCGCCGCCGCGAAGCCTTCCTGCGTTCGCGCACGAGTCCGATCGCGTGCGATAGCCGCATGCCGCTGCATCACCGGTCGAAGGAGCATCGGCAGCCGCCAACGGCGGGGGCACGTCGTTTTCGAGCCGAAGGCGAAGAACGCAGGTGATGACCGGAAACAGGGTCAGCGAACCAGGCCGTTGCTCTTCGGCCTGGCGAGGCGCTCGGAGACGGTCGTCGGCGCGGGTTGTGTATTGATTCCGTCCTACAGGCACGCCGGGGGGCGGTTGGGGCCGTTGAAACACGCCTGGAAGCTTCCGAAGTCGGAGAGGTCGGTGTCCTGATCGTGGTCGAAGTCGGTGGCGCAGCAATCGGCCGCCGCCGACGGCCGATTGGGACCGTTGAAACACCCCTGGAAGATACCGAAGTCGGCGAGGTCCACGTCGCCGTCGCGGTCAAAGTCCGCTCGGGTGATGGCGGGCATGGCCATGGGTATCGCATAAAGATCATACCACCGATCGATATGATGCCATGTCAGCCTGGACCCCAGCGCGTTGAGCGCGCTGACGTTGACCTCCCCGGGGCCCGCCGGTCCGGCCTTGATCTGAGCCTCGGTCAGAAACACGGTGAGCGTGCCGACCGGGTCGGCCGGGTCGAAGTACAGAATCGAATCGACCGGATCGGTGCGATCGTAGAAGTACACCAGCCCGTCCGGCGCAGCGAAGATGTCGTTGAAGGCCACGCTCCAGCCGGGAGTCGTCACGGCCTGAATGTCGGCCTCGGTGAGCAGGCGGCTGATCGTGCCGTCGGTCGCGCGCTTGTAGATCGCCCCGCCGCCGCAGGTCGTGCCGGTGTTGGTCAGCGTCCAGTACAGGTTGCCGTCCATGTCATAGGCCATGCCGCCGGCGACGAAGTTGATGGCCGTGCAGCCGTAGAAGGCCTCGAAGTCGGCCTTGGATACGAGCACGCGGAGATACCCGACAACATCGACGACGAAGATGTTGTCGCTGTCCTCGTCATAAAAGGCCATGTCGCCGCAGGGGGAGAAGTCGCAGGCGTCGATGAGCCGGGCCTTCGGCAGGCCGGTGATGGCTCGGATGTCGGCGTTGGATACGAAGACGGAGATCACGCCGGTCGTCTTGTGGACGCGGAAGATGGCGTCTACCGAGGTATCGGCGAACTGCAGGTAGTCGCCGAGTATGGCCATGCGGTTGCCGCCGAGGATCGTGTCCCACGCCCCCAGGCCGTTGAACGCCTTCCACTGGTCGTTGGACACAAGCACGGTCGTCACGGGCGTGCCGCCGATGTCCTCGACCTTCGTGATCTGCGATTCCCACTCCGGCGTGATGATCGTCTCGATGCCTCGAACGATGAAGTAGCCGGTGGTACCCTCGAAGCAGTGGGCATCCAGCAGGTCGTACTGGCTTCCAAAGCGAATCTGGGTCCTGAAGTCCAGCAGCTTCTCGTATGCCTGGCCCGGCGCGAGCGAGGCAAATGACGTGGCGCACACCACACAAGCGCAAGCGTCGACGACGCTTCGAGGCATCATCCTCACCTACGGCTCCTTTCGCACAAGCCCGAGTCGCACCGGTCACGCCTGCCGCGAGGCAATGCGAAAGCTCCGTCGGCCGCCGATGAGGCCACCGGCGCGTCCGCGATTCAGTGCCGTGGGCGCGGCGTTCCGGCGAGGACCGAAATCAGTCGCGCCGACGGCGCCGGATCGCGAGGCCGCCGATCGCCAGCAGCACGATCGTAGCCGGCTCCGGTACAGCGACATAATACGCGAGGCCGGTGGTGGTGAAGCCCAGGTTGCCGTTGAACCAGCTCATGCCAAGGATCGACGCCGACGCGGCCGGCCCGCTTGTGAGCTCCGTGGTGCTCATGAACATCTGCACCGTGCCGGCGGGGTCCGCCGGGTTGAACCGAAGGACGTTCTGGGCCGACGCGCTGCTGCCCGCTCGCATGTAGATCCAGCCGTTCGGGGCGTAGAACATATCGCCCGAGAATGTGACACTGCCGATCAGCGGGGTGAGCTCGGCGGCGGTGAGGATTGGGCTGATCGTGCCGTCGGCCAGGCGTTTGTAGACCTTGTCGCTGTTGTTCTCGGCCCAGTAGACGTTGCCGGCGCCGTCATAGGTAATGCCGCTGCTGATCCCCGTGTTGCCGCCCTGCGCCGCCGAGAGCTGGGCGGCTGTGACGAGCGTGGTCAGCGCGCCCGCGCCGTTCGTCTGGAGAATACTCTTGGAGAAACCCTCGTAGAACACGGCTTCGCCGTTCGGCGCGAAGCCGTTCCAGTTCTGCACGTCCGGCGTCCCGCCGACAAAGGCCTGGATGGCGGACTTGGCGACATACGCGGACACCGCGCCCGTGTTCTTGTCCACGCGGAAGATGGAGTCGTTCTCGCTATCCACGATCTGGATCGAGTTGCCGACAAGGGCCATGCCCATGCCGGTGAACACGCGGTTGTTGGACGGTGCGCCGACGTCCGCCGTCCACGACGCCAGCGTTGTGAGGGTGGTAGTGCTCGGAGATGATCCGACGCCGGTGACTTTGTTCATTTTCAGGTCGGGCGTTCCGCCGCTCTTGTGGGCGAGGAAGTGGTACGTCGTGTTGCCTTCGCAGACGGCCATCCGCTGAATGCCAAGATTGGCGTCCCCGCCGCTGACCTGCGTCGCCGAAAGCACCTGCACATAGCTGACGGCACCTACCGTCCCCGTCCATACCACCACTGTTCCAAGGGCCACGAGCAAACTGAGTCGACGCGCGAGCATTTTCGTTCCTCCTTGTCGGCTGGCTCGAGAGGGGCGAAACCTTAGACTGGCATCGAGCAAATCGCCCGGCTTTTCCACCTCGTCCCGACCTGATCCCATGCTAATAGAGCGGCTTGGGGAAATCAAGTAGTCTCCGGCGATTGGATTGACGGCACCTATACGCAGGCATCATTCATACCGCGGGGCTGTCGCCGATGACCGGGAAAGGCCGATCACCAAGGCACGCAACCGCTTCTGCGCCAGGCACTTGGCGATACGCGAACGCGGACGCTTATCGGTCTTCCGACCGAACGCGTCGATCCGCTCCGTCTTGACGTCGCGCTCCTCGCCGGATTCAGGCCGCGCGGCCATGGCCGATCGATGAACCAGCCAAGGTGCTGCGTGGTGAGCGATGCGTCAGAGAAACCGGCGACACAAAAGCCGTGCAGCAAATCGGACGGAGCTCGGCACCGTCACGGGGAAGCCGCGGCCGCCGGCTCCGCCTTCGTGGCGTCCGGCTCCTTCTGGGAATCGCCCCGGGGCGTCACGGGCTCCGCCGTCACCGTGAACGAGCGTGCCGGCGTCCAGTACTTCCGAAACGCTGCCTGCACCTCGCCGGCTGTGATGGTCGCATACTTCGCCTTGTCGGCCCTCGGCTCGTCCAGGCTTCGGCCGCGAAGGTCGAGGTGCTCCAACAGGCCGATCCAGTACATCGGTTCCTTCATGTTGGTGTCGAGGTGGTTGAGGATCTGCTTGCGGGCGGCCTCGAGCTCCTCCGTCGTCGGCCCGGATGCCGCAAACGCATCAAACGCCTTGCGGACCTCCTCGGCTACCGTTTCGGTGTTGCCCGGCTTGCACTTGGAACCGGATTGGAAACGACCTGCGTCGCGGTAGATCCAGGAGGGGCTGCTCTCGGCGCCGATCGAGTACACAAGCGAGAGCTCCTCGCGGACCTGCTTGATCAACCGGCTGCTCAGGATCGAGGCGGCCACCTGCAGCGCGCGGCGGTCGTCCGCATTGCGACCCTCGCAGCCGACGAAGCCCGCGTAGGCGATCGCCGTGGGCGTCACCGTCTCCACGCGCAACGACCGCACCAGCGGGCCCGTGCCGCGCGCCAGCTTCCGTAACGGGATCAGATGCTCGGCCGAACGGGCGCGCTTGGGCAACGATCCCACGTAGCGCTCGATCAGCGGACGGACCTCGTCCCACGGCATGTCGCCGACGACGGCCGCCTCGATCGGCGCGCTGCGGCACAGACGGTCCAGCCACGCCTGCCCCTGTGCCACCGACAGCGCCTCGACCCGCGCCTTCGACAACGGCAGACGGCGGGGATCGCCCCCGCTGAGAAGATCCGCGAGGGCCTCGCCCGCCTTGAAGGTTACGCTCGTCTGGTTTCGCTCGATATCCCGCAGCGTCGCAAGCCGCCAGTTCTTGAACGCCGTCTCCTCGATCCGGCCGTCGGTGATCAACGCGTGAGCCAGTTGAAGCCCCGTCTCCAGGTCCTTCGGCGAGCCGCCAATCCGGATGACGAACGCATCGTCGGCCACGGGCCCTCCCCCCACCTTCACGTTTTTGCCGACCATCAGGTCGCGGATTCGTATGGAGTCCAGACGGCTCGTCGCCGGCGTGCTGATCGCCAGCCCGGCGACCAGAGAGACGCCGACGTTCTCCGCCGTCTCCTCGATACCGCCGCCGGCCAGCGTCAGGCTCACGAACACCGTATCCTTCTTGTAGTCCATGAACCGATGATGCACGCGGATGCCGTTCTCCAGCCAACCGCTGGTGATGCCCAGGTCGTCGTCTCGTGTCGTTTCGACCATTCGGCCGGGCACGAGGGGCTTGGCCAAGAGCTCGTCGGCGCCCTCGTCGCCCGTGGGCGGCTCCACCCTACGCGCCCACGCGGCCCGGGCCGCCGCCAGCACGTCGTCGCGGCCGGGCACGGCCATGCCCTCCTTCTCGGGAAGCGTGACCACATACGCGAACGTCCCCGGCGTGAAATGTCTCCGAAACGTCTCGCTCACCTCCGACGCGGAGACGGTCGGAAGCAGCTCGCGCATCAGGTCCAGCTCCTGCTGCGCCGAAAGCACGGGTGTTCCTTCGTTCACCGCGTTGATGATCCCCTCGATGATCGTTCGGGCGTTTTGTGTCGATTCCGTACGGACGGCCCGTTCCCGCGTCGCGATCACCTCGCGGCGGATCAGCTTCATCTCCCCTTCGGTGAAACCGTATTCGCGGGCGCGGCTCACCTCCACGATCAGCTCTTCGAGCATCTTCGCCCAATCGGCCGGCTCGCCCGTGGCCGTGCCGCTGACGGCCAGTGCCTCGTGAAAGAACGCATCCACGCCCGTCGATGCGGAACGGTAGCCGGCAAGGCCCCTTTTCACCCGCTCGTCAAACCGCCGGGCGAGGATCCGGTTTGCGATGGCCTCCACCAGCTCCGTTCGCAACTGCTCCACCGTCACCGTCGGCGGGCGCCCGGGCCGCACGCTCAGCATCTGCACCCGGCCGGTCGTCACCTCCGGGTCGGTCATGACGAACGCCCGCTCTTCGGTGAACGGTTTGAACTCCGCCCGGAGCGGCTTGCGTGCGGGAACCTCCGCCTTGTACGTCCCGAACGACTTCTCGATCAGCGGTACGATCGGCTTCGGATCGGCGTCGCCGACGAGGACCACGGTCACGTTCTCCGGCCGGTACCACGTGCGGTAGTAGTCCACGAACTCGCTGCGCGGGGCCTTCGCCACCACCTCGGGATCGCCGATCGGCAGGCGGGCGGCGAACCGGCTGCCGGCGTAGAGCTGCGGCCACAGGCGGTCGCGGATTCGCTGCTCGGCGCTCTTCCGGCCCCGGGCCTCTTCGAGGATGACGCCGCGCTCCTTGTCGATTTCCGCTTCGTTGAGCGTCGCCCGAAACGCATAGTCGCTGAGTACGGTGAGTGCCTTGTCGATGCTCTCGCCCTGCGCATCGGGAAGAAAGAGCATGTAGATCGTGCGGTCAAAGCTCGTGTTGGCGTTGACGTCCGCCCCAAACTTCATACCGATGCCTTCAAAGTAGGGGATCAGCTTGCCCGGCGGGAAGTTCTCCGTGCCGTTGAACATCATGTGTTCCATGAAGTGGGCCAGGCCCCGCTGCGCGTCGGTTTCGTTCAGCGAGCCCGTCCGCACGTGCATCATGAGCGCCATCTTGCCCGGCGGGTTGTCGTGCTTGCGGTAGATCCACGTGACGCCGTTCGCGGTCGTTCCGGTCAGGATTCGTGGATCGCTCGGCAACGGCCTTGCCGGGGCCGAAGCGGCCAGGGCCGACAGCAGAGCGGCTGTGGTCAAAGGGGACAGGCATGCAGCATTCTTCAGATTCATCGTTCGGTTGAGCTCCTTTCTCGGAGGGGACGGGCGGACGGGGATTCTCGAGGCAGTTCGAGGTTGCGCCCCCATGCCACGGCTGCCTCCTGCGGCGATTGCGGGCGAAAGGCGGGTCGCCGATGCGCCCGCGGCATCGTCCTACAACGGCTTGATCACCGTGAAACCGGCGCTCAGGTCCAGATAGATACCGTTCGCACCGAGACCGTAGCGCGCCCCTCCGCCAATCTGTCGCGTGGATCGTCCGCGATGGTAAAGCGTTTGCGTTCGGAAGAAACCGGTATTGTTGCCCTGGTATCCCCCTTCATCGTCCAGGTATTGACGGTCGCCGGCCTCGCCCGGTTGTACGTCGTTTCGGGGGCGCCGCATCCCGCTCGTATACGGTTTGAGAGTGTAGTTATCCCATATCCACATTGTCCGCGTGCTGTCCTTCGGCTTGGGTTCGGGGTTGGGCCGCGTTCGGCGGTTGCTCGAGTAGTAGCTGTTCGGGTTCTGCGTATCGACGTCGCTGGTGTTCCACCAATACGTGTTGCCGTTCTTGGCGTCGTACAGATTGAGCGGGCACGTCCAGACAGCGCTGCGACCCGGCAGGAGCTTGCACCGGTCGTAGAGCGCCGGCAAGCCGAACGTCTCCGGCAGGCTGCCGGCTCCCTCCGTCTTCATCCCCGGCATCAGCCGATACCCTGCGCCGCCGACGGTCCACCAGTCCGGGAAGAGGTTACGCCGCGAATCTGCCGCGTACGTCGAACTGGCGACGCCCGTCTGATGGAGATTGCTGATGCACACCGTGTTCTTCGCTTGGGTCCGTGCGCGGTTCAGCGAGGGCAACAGGATGGCGATCAAGAGGGCGATGATTGCGATGACTACCAGGAGCTCGATCAGCGTGAAGGCCGTGCGGCGCCTCTTCGCGCAACGCTCCCGCGACAACGTATGAGCGACGACTGGAAGCATCATCGGGCGGTCACCTCGTCTCGTCGCCTCCAAACGCGACGTAGGATTGACGAGCGTTCAAAACGGGCATGATCGGGCGCCCGGGAGCTGACCCCGTAAATCGAGGTCATACTTCTGAATCAAGAATAGCCCCCGGGCGTGTCGTTCGCAAGGGGCGGTCGAGGGGATTCGGTACCCGGCCCTGGACGCCCAAGCTGTGGCGGCGCTGCGAAGCAGTCAAGGTGGAGTAATGACGGATATGCGTTAGTCGAGGTTGGGGACTGCAATTCTCATGACGGTACAGTCGGGCTGCCCCGCATGTGGCGCAGGAGGGTAGCCGGGGGCGGCCTGATGCCACGGGCGTGGTTTCCGCGCGCCTGCGGGCCGAAGGGGGTGCGGGTCACGCAAGTCTCGCCATGTACGCTACGAGAAGAACCCACCCGAGCGAGGTGCGTTGATACTCGGCAGCGTCACTGCGATTGTATGAGCGGGGGGACGTATGCCGATCAGCCCTGCCCAGCCGGACCTTGGAACGGTCGTGATCTCGGTACCGCGGCCGGCGTTTATGGGGCAATCTTGTAGCTCATGAGAGCGGCGCCCGGACGGGACGCGATCTCGACGGCGAGGCCCGTGATCATCAAGGCGTGCCCCGATGCGACGGACGTCTTGCCGCTGTCCAGGTCGGTTACGGCGTACCTCCTGTCCGGGTCGAGCCCCTGGAGCATGAGATCGGCCACGCGGTATACGCTGTCCGCCCGCCTGAACGCTTGCACGAATCCGTCGCCCTCTTCCGGTCGGTCGAACTGCCAGCCGATCCAGGCGTCGCTCGCCAGGCTGTACGGCGTCAGCGGATAGTAGTCGCCAAAGAAGCAGGGGGCGACCCGCCGCCACTGACCCACGAGCCGACGGGCCGTCTCGAAATCGAGATCTTTCCGCCGCATGTCGTAGCAGGCGGTGAAGTGCGGGCACATCACGCTGCGGAACATGTAGGCGTCGATCGCGCCGGTGCCCGTGCCATAGTACGGCAGCCAGAGCGAGAGGGCATACGTATGCCCCTGGTTGCCCACCGGCTCGATGATGTAGTCGCTGCGAAGCAGCGGCACGGCCCGCCGCAGGGTCTCCAGATCGTTTCGCCGCCCGCCGCTGGCGCACGAGTCGATCAGCATGTTCGGATGCCGCCGACGCAGTTCATCCCAGTACGCCAGGTAACCCTCGACGTGGCGAATCTCGGTGATACCCTGGCGATCCGGGGTGTCCGCCGCCCGCCAGTACGGCAGCGGGTCGATGTTGAAGTCCTGCCGATACA
>CAZTVU010000009.1:18983-26457 GCA_964617025.1 uncultured Planctomycetales bacterium
GTCGATGCCCTGTTCGTTCAGCAGCTTGTCCACGTGGTCGGTCAGCCACCGCCGCGCGGCCGGATTGCCGAGGTTCAGCAGCTTCTGCTCGCCGTCGCGGCCGAGCAGCCACTCGGGGTGCTTCTCGTAAAGCCACGTGCCGGGCGTCACTCGCTCCGGTTCGAACCAGACGATCGTCCGCACGCCCTTGGCGCGGGCATGGTCGCTGATGGGCCGCAGACCGCCGGGGAACCGGTTCGTGTCCACCTCCCAGGTGCCGGTGTTCGGCCAGCCGCTCTTGTTCCAGTACCAGCCCGCGTCCATCCACCAGTAATCCAGCTTCAGGCCTTCTTCGAGGTAGCGATCGATGAAGAGGACCTGGCTCTTCGAGTCGGCGTGGATCATCTCGCCGAACTGGTGCGAACTGCACGCGGCCATCTGCACCGGCGGGAGCCGTCCGCCCGGCCGCGGCAGGTTGTGGGCGATCATCCATCGCCGCCAGAGGTTCTGCCCGCGCAGCCAGTCGCCCTTGTAGAACAGCACAACGGCCATCGGGCTGCGGACCTCTTCGCCCGGGTGGAGCGAGAAGTGCGTGATTTCCTGTCCGCCGCGAACGCGCATTCCCGTGGTGTCATCGCGTGTAAACGTCGTCGCCCACTGGCCGGCCCAGCTCAAAACGACGATCACGCCCTCGCCGGGCCAGCCGATATTGAAGTACGGAAACGCGTTCTGCGTGGGGCGCCCACCGAGGTTGGCGATCTTCTTCTCGCTCCCCGCGGGCATGGGGTCCGCGTGCGGCGCGTAGCTGTCGGCCGTGCACAGGTCGCCGGTGTGATAGCGGAAGACGCACTGACCCTGGGCCGAGCCGCTGAAAACGGTGTCGATCGCCTGGACGGCTTCGATGATCGGCGTGTTCGCCGTCCCGCCGTTTCTGAAATACAGCGTCCACTCGACGGTCGGAAAGTCGTGCTACTCGATCCCGACGCATCGGACGACCAGCCCGCTTTTGGGGTCCGCCCACGTCAGCGTGTGCGAGCTGCGCCGCTCGTCGAGCCTTCGGGTCTCGCGATTGACAGCCCACTGCTTCAGCAGCTCGCTCGAGGGCCTGCCCCCGTAGACGAAGGAGATGGGCGGCTCGGTGGTGTACGGCGGCCGGCCGGCTGCGAGCATCGGCAGATCGCCCAGCCACACCTCCCGCCCGTCGGCCAGCACCGCCCGGGCATCGGCCCAGTCGGCCTGGTCGCAACTGATGCCGTCGTCGCCGTCGCCGACCTCCAGCGCGAATTCGCTCTGGCCGGCCAGGTCCGCGGTGACCGAAACGCCCGGCATGCCTTCCCGCATCAGACCGGAGCGAAACGCCTCCTTGCCGTGCACGCGGACGGAAAAGATGACGCTTCCGCGTCCGCCTGCGGTCTGCTCGTTGGAGTCCACGCCGGCTATCGCATGAAACGACCTGCCGGGGGCGGGCAGCCGAACGATCACCTTGCTGACGGCGTGGCAGTACAGGCCGCGCCGGTACTCCCGGTCGACGATCCTCATCGGCCTGCCGCCCCGTGCGTTCAACTGTACGGGGTCGTGGTTGGCCACGACGCTCAGCCCCGGCCTCGGTGTCTCATCCGGCAGGGTTCCTTTGAACTTGGCGGCTACCCATCGGCCGGCCTCCTCCATCTCGGCCGGGGAGACGGACACGCCATGTGTAAGTGCGGCGAAATGACCGCTCAGGATCACGGCTCCAATACTGACGAACCTTCGGGACGTCATCGCCTTTCTCCATTCGCTGAAGCGACGCACACTGCGTTCGTCCGCCCAGCCGACAATCCGGGAAACGGAGCCGAGCCTGTCATCCAAATGCCTGTCGGAATCGATCGCAGTAGTAGCGGACGTTGTCCCACTCGGCATCCGGCGCGATTCGATGGTCCGGGCACGGGATGTACCCCCCGAGGTCCACCAGCGGCCGCAGCCGCTCGATTTCGGCGTCCACGGCGGCCCGGTCCCGCGCGAAGATGAGCTTGTTCATGCCACCGACGCCGCGGAGTTCACGGCCGTATTGCCGGCGCCAGGGGGCGATGCTGGCGCCCCACGTACCCACCTCGATCGGGAACATCACGTTCACGCCGTTCTCGATCCACGTCGGGATGAGGGCGTCGATCATGCCGTCGCAGTCCACCGAGGCGAGGCCCACGCCGTGTCGCCGAAGGAGCTCCGTGATCCGGCGGTAGTGCGGGCCGCACTTCTCGGCAAAGACGGACGGGATCACGAGCGGCCCGCCGCGGAAGCAGATGTCCTCCCAGAAGTGGCCGAAGTCGAACCGCGCGCCGCTGGCAAGGGCCGCCTGGACGCACCGGTAGCAGAGCTCGCCGACCGTCTCGATCATCTCGTCGTATAGAACGGGATCGTCGGCGTAGAGGTAGCTGATGCCAACCAGCCCGGCGGCGTTGCGCAGCCGGCCGATCAGGCTGCCGCAGAACAGGCCATACGGGTGGTCGCGCCCGTCGCGCCGGAGGAACTCGACGCCGCCCTCGTCCCACCGCACCGCACGGTCGCCGACGCGGACCAGCGCGCCCGCGACCCGCTCGTCCGCGTACCGCAGTCGATGCCGATACTCGGCGTCCCAGTCGGCCCGCGTCTTGAGCGTGTGATCCACCTCGCTCGGGATCGACGTCGTGCCCGGCTTCTTCAGCACGATCGCCCCAAATGCGTCCCTCATCTTCACGAAGCCGTCGGGCAGTTCCTCCAGCACCCGCTCCTCGAACTCGGGGAGCAGGAACGTGTTGGGCGAGACGACCGTGTACCAGTTGAAGTCGAAGCCCAGCTTGCGGGTCACCGACACATCGTAGGGGTTCCCGTCCTTCCACAGCCGGGCCTCGTCGTCCGTCAGATGGCCCTCGCGAGCCCACTTCGCCAGCGTGTCCAGCCAGAAGCCGAAGTGGACCAGCGGCATACGGTCGTACGGCCGGTAGTTGAGCACGGCCAGCGTTCGTTCGCGATGGGTCATGCCGCTCATATCCCCCAATCGCATCCGGAGATCCTGCGCCCCCGGCATGCGGCCGGCTCATCGCGCCGGCGGATGGGCTCGGCGGCTCATCGTTGGGCTTGACACCCCAATGCTTTCGGGCCCGGCATTCAAGTGCCGCAATGGCCGCGTCGCCGGTTTGCTGCTGCGGTGCGCACCGTATGCCGCGGTCGGCGGCTCGTCAAGTGAACCGGCGTGTTGAGCGACCGCTTGCGACTATCGGGGCGAGCTTCCGGTGCCGCCGACCTCTTTCGGGTGGCCCTGCCGAGTGCCGGGCCCGGAAAATGCGATCAGCGGGTTGTCAAGCGGGTCGTAGATGAGCTCGATTCGGTCCAACCGAACGTGGCCGGTGCCGGCGGGTACGACGATCTCAATCTCGGCGTCACGGACCAGTTTGGCCCGCTCGCGAGTCACACGAAAGGCGGTGTTCGTCGGCTTCCATTGGCCGGCGCCGGATGCCGGTGCCACGGGCTTTTCGTCCATGGTGCCGTCGGTGTACATCAGGCGAAGGACGACGCGCACGGGCGGGTCCGTTCGGAGTTCGGCGTCCTGGTAATAGAAGGCGAGACCCAGCGATCGGACGGCGTACGCCGGGTGCGTCGAGAACCGCGGAGGCGTGCGAAGGCGAATACGTACGCCGTATTCCGGCCTCGCGTCGATCCGCAGACATCTGCCGCCGGAGGCCGGACCCACATCGTCGACGCGTGCGGCATCGGCCGGATCGGCCTGCCAGCCCTCCAGCCCCGACTCGAAGTCGCCGTTGGGAACAAGGTTTTCGTAGAGCGGGTCGAAGCTTTGCGCGCGGACCTCCCTCAGTGAGTAGCGGCTGATCTCCCTGACGACCGGCCACAGATTGAACTCCTCGATCTCGCCGGCGCGGCAGAACCAGATCCCGTCGCAGCCGAGCTTGATGAGCCGGCGGGCGGCCTCGCGGCACATGTCGGCCGTGGGGACGAAGCCCTCCGCCGGTTGGAAGCCCTCGGCCAGGAAGATCGGCCCGAAGACCGTCGAGCCGGGGCGCTTGATGTCCGTCAGGCTCTTGGCGGCGCGGGCCAGGCGCGTGATGCTGTCGAGGAGGAACATCGGGTGGTGTTCGTCCACGAGCCGGTGCTGCTCCCAGTGGAGCCAATCCTGGCAGACGTCGTGCATACTCGGCACGCGCCCGTATGCATTCGAGTTGTAGACGCCCACCGGCAGGTTGATACCGTTTGACTCAAGCGTGTCGCGAAGCTCGCGAATGAAGAGCGAGATGTACTCCCGGCGGATCTGAAGGAAGCGCGGGTCGTCGGGACGGGGCCGGAAGCTGTCGGCCAGGCCGTGTCGGCGGCGAAGCTCGCGAAGGAGCGGGTCGTCGTATCCGTGGGCGCATACGCCGTGGAGCAGGTCATCCCCGTAGTACGGCCAGCGGATGAAGTCGAGCTGGATGCCGTCGACCGGGTACCGCGCGAGCCACTCCAGGAGGATGGCGCGCTTGTACGCGCGGACCTTCGGCCAGGCGGGGGAGAACATATGGGGGTCGGGCGCGCCGCTCTCCGAGTGCGTCAGGAGTTCGCGGTTGGCGTCGAGGAAGGGGCGATCCCATTCGCCGACGGCGAACGTGGGGATGTCGGCATAGACGAGGATGCCGGCGGCATGGGCCCGGTCGATGGCGTAGGGGATGAGGTCCTCCGCGCCCGCCGGGGGCGGACGGAGGTACCGTGACGGCGGCGACTGCTCAAGCAAACTGGCGTAGATTCGGCTTATGCCGTACTCGCGGCAGCGGGCGATCAGCCGGTCAATGTCCGCCTTTGACGTGATGCCGTAGCCGGTCCAATGGCCGTTGCCGAGGTCGCGAAGGCCAATGCCGCCATAGCAGGCCATGACGGGGCGGTCGGGGTCGTGTGGCGGCCTGAAGCGGCCAAGCCCGGGGTGCGGGGTAATCGTTGATGGATAGATGTCCGTCTGCGTTGGCCGACCGTCGGACCGCGCCGCAGCGGACAACATGCCGATAATCAGGGCGATCAGTGTTTTCCGGTGGTCTTGCATCATATCGGTTTTCCGATGAAGCCGCGCAGCTCGCTCATTGGCTCAGGCGTTTAATACGGACGTTGCGGTACGCGATGCCGCGGCCGTCGTAGTTCTGGAAGCCGATGTGGCCGGCGCGCGGCCGGTCCTTCAGCGGTGCGGCCTTCGCGGCGGTCGTCGTGGTGTACTCTTCGAGGTTTGCGTGGACGATCTGGACGCCGTTGATGCGGACCTGCACGATCGGCCCGCGAGCGATGATCTCCATCGTCTGCCACGTGCCGGCCGGCCGCGTCGCGCGGACCGAGGGAGCGACCTCGTGGTAGATTGAACCGCACGCCTGCCACGGTTGCAGCTTGCCGAACCGCGTGGCGTCGTCATCGATCACCTGGATCTCCATGCCGGTGTAGGCCCCGTCGCCCTCGATCGGACGGCGGATGAAGACGCCGCTGTTTCCGTCCTTGGCGACGTTGAAATCAAGCTTGAGGTGGAAGTCGCCGAAGTCGCCGGCCTTGGTGCCGATCCAGCCGCCCGGTCCCCCCTGGACCGCGAGGACGCCGTCCGGGCCGATCGTCCAGGCCTCCGGGGCCCCGGTGTAGACCTTCAGGTGGTCGCCGATCGGCGGTCGGCCCTCCAGGAGATTGATCCACCCGGTATCCGGCGATGCGGAACATCCGTAGGCCGATACGAGGAGCGCGCCCACCGCACCTGCGAACATCCTATGTTTGCACGTCAACATGTTTGTTCTTCTCAAGAGGAGCCCCTCCAGGGCGACCTTGCCGCGGTTCGTGGGACCGGGCAATCGCGTCGACCAATCCCGGTTCACCGTGCTACTCCCCCCAAAAACGGGGCGTGCGACGCCGTTTGCCGGCGTTCCGAACGCGGCTGCCGCAACAAGTGACGCGGCTGCTGCAATGCGCCGTTCCTCGCCAACGGAGTGGCGAAGAATTGCCGAGGGCGTTCGCGTTGCGGCGATCATCATGTGTTCGGCTCCGTGAGCAAGTTCGGTCACTCCTTTACACGCAGGCGGAACCACCGAATATTGGAGACACAGTCCTCGACGCACCAGAACGCCGCAAGGATGTCGCCGCCCGCTAGGCGGATCACGCTCGGGCAGCCGAACCGCAGCGTACTCATCTGCCCGAGGACACTGCCCGGACCGGTCTGATGCGCTTCGACGGTCGTTCCCCAGAGCGGTGCATGGGCGAGGGGCAGCCACCGATTGTCGTCGATCCTCGCGAGGTGCGCCCAGAGGCCGCGCTGGTCCATCCGCCGATAGACACACAGGACGCGATTCCCGGGCAGTGCGACCGGCGTGCAGGTCTCACCGTGCAGCGGGCTGTCGAGCGGTTTTCCGTACGTCTGTCCGTCGTCGGTCGAAAAGGCGTAGCCGTTGACGCGGTTCTGCTTCGACCGGAAGTCGAACCGCCAGCATATCGCCATGAGCCGTCCGTCTGAGAGCCGGACCTGCTTCTGCTCCCATCCGCTTGTCCGGTCGGCGGTTCCATCCATGACGTCGATTACCTTCGGCCAGGTGTTTCCGGCGTCGTCGGAGACGAATGCTACCGCTTTATGGGCACCGAGCGGGCACCGGCCGTCCCAGTCGGGCCAGAGCGATGTGGGGGCCAGCCACCGCGTGGCGGTGACTGGAATGACGGGCGAGCACGTCTCGAAGTGCCGCCACGGAATGGCGGGGGTGATGGCTTGCGCGATCGACCATGTACGGCCGCCGTCAGTCGATCGCGTGAGGACCATTTCCGTCCGCACAAAGCCGTCGGTCGACGGGTTGCTCAACCCGGCGTCGGTGCGCGTGCGGTCGAACAGGCACGCCAGTCCCACTAGCGATCCGTCATGCATGCGGCTGATGCGGCAGGTGGTGGAGACGGGGTGAGCCGTTTCGTCGGGGCTGAAGATCATCTGCGGGTCGGACCAGGTCTTGCCGCCGTCACTTGAGCGGCAGATGTAAGACCGCACGTCGACGGCCTCAAAAGCGCTGCCGATGTCCATCGCGCACAACAGCTCGCCGCCGGGCAGTTCCACGAGCGATGGGAAGTAGGCATGTCGGCTGCGCAGATGCGGCAGAGGGTTTCTGTAGACAACACCGGTTCCGAGCACCTCGATTGACGGCATGGCCTTTCTCCTGTGGGGCGAGCGACGCACCGCAGTAGGCGGCGACAGAACGTTGAACGAGTTGGGTGCGGTGCGATCGACGCCCGACAGTCGGGGCTGGTCGCTGTCGGGGGGATTGCGCCACGGCGTACGGAGCAAGAACCGCACATACGATTATGGGAGAAGAGGCTCTCATATCGCGCACACGCATGTACCGACCGAATAACGGTCGGGGCGGAACGTGCCTGGCACGCCCGCACGCTCTTGGCCCATCCGTGGGAGGGCCCCAAAGCGCCCAGGCCGGCGGCATCTCGTGCCTGTGTGCCTCCGCGCCGCGGCTACAACGCCCTTGACGCGGCATCCCTTTCGTAC
>CAZTVU010000009.1:26470-48647 GCA_964617025.1 uncultured Planctomycetales bacterium
GGGAACGGCGGCATGCCTGGGCACGCGTTCCGCGGGGGCATTGTAAAGGTCTCGCCGTAAGGAGCAAGGGCTTGCTTACGGAGGCGCGATCCACTTAATAAGATATAATAGATTCGCAAAATCTGCAAATCTAACCGTAGTATTCGCAGGTATTTAATAAGAAAGCCGATCGAGCCATGGGCTCATCTTATTTCGGTTGACGGCGGGGCGGGCGTTAGGTATAATCATGGCGTGAATAAACCACATCCGTGGGCACAGCCGGTTTGGCTGTTTTGGAGGGTCGAACGATGAGTAGAATTGTGCGGCAGGGCGCGGTTGTCCTGGTATTCGTTGTCGGGTCGGCCTTCGGCCAGACGTGGAGTTACGACGGGGACGTGTTCCCGGAAGCGGCAACGCCCGGCTGGACCGCGTACGGGTCCAATGCGTTCGTTACCTTGGGAGCGGAGGGTGGTGTCGACTTCCTGCAAATCGATACGAGCCCCAACGGACTGAATCAGGGACGGTATCATCAGATCGACGCCGGGGCGAGTTGGGCGGTCAGCGCAGCGGCGGGGTACACGGTTGAATGGCGCGTCCGATTGGATGGGGCGGTTCCGACGAACCCCAGCGCCGCCCTTGTCTTTGCCGGGAATTCGATCAATTACGCCTATATGCGGGTGTACAACCACGTGGGTGACCCGGGGGCGACCGTTCCGCTTACGGTCGAGTTGCTGGGGTCGAGCCCGGGCGGAGTGGCGCACGCCATCGCGAATCCCACCGTATGGCACACGTACCGCATGGATGTGCAAGGCACTGTCGCGAAGCTCTACGTCGACACGTATCCGTGGCCGGTGGCGGTGAAGACGGATCTGGAACCGGGTGCGGCCGATCTGATCTATTTCGGCGATGGCACGGGCGTGGACAACGGCAAGTATCAGGTGGACTGGCTCCGGACGTACCAGGGCGGCGTGAAGCCGGCGCCGGCGACGCCGGACGTATTGTCCACGGCGAACACGCTGTTCCTGGCCCACTATGACGGCAACACCGGCGCGAATGCCGACTTCGGGTTGGGCGGCCGTAGCGCGATTACTGCGGGCGGTGTAATCGATGCGATGTCGAAGTTCGGGGCCGGCTCACTCGACGGTAACACGGCCACGGGAACCGTTTCCTACTACACGGCGGGCAAC
Organism: uncultured Planctomycetales bacterium; assembly: GCA_964617025.1. Taxonomy (GTDB): domain Bacteria; phylum Planctomycetota; class Phycisphaerae; order UBA1845; family PWPN01; genus CAZMVY01. Next base: position 27,637 of record CAZTVU010000009.1, read on the forward strand.
TTCAACAAGGCGGCCGGCACGGTAGAGATGTGGATCAAGCCCGCGAACTGGTCGGACGGGCAGTACGCCGGTTTCTTCGGCGTCTATCAGGCCGGTGTTGGTGACATTCGACTCCAGAAGACCAACGGCGGTCGTCTACAGGCGTACATGGCGGATCCGGTCAGCGGGTCCGGATGGTCGCTGACGTCCGACGCGCTTGTCCTGGATGATTCCTGGCACCACATCGCCTGGACGTGGGACACCGCCGCGAACGTATCGGCGCTGTATGTGGACGGCGCGGTAGTGGCGGGCACCCCGAGCCTCTGGGGCGGCCTGGGGACGATCGACTATGTGGGGACGCTGCCGGCGACGTTCGAGGTGGCATCGGTGCAGGGCGGATCGGCATCGTTCCTCGGACTGATCGACGAGCTGCGCATCAGCGGGATCGACCTGTATGGCGGGCAGGCGTTTGCGCCGCAGGGCGGGCCGTGGCCGACGCCGGCGCAGCCCGTCGTCGACTGGGCCTATGAGGGCGATGTTCATCCTGAGGCAGCGACCCCATCGTGGGTCGCATACGGCTCCAATGCATTTGCGTCGATGGGCACGGACGACGGGATCGACTACCTCGCCGTCGATACCAGCCCGAACGGGCCGAGCCAGAGTCGCTATTACCAGATCAACAGCGGCGAGTACTGGAACATCGACACAGCCGTCGGCATGAGCATTACCTGGCGGGTGAAGCTGGACCCGGTCGTGCAGACAAACCCCAGCGCGGCCGCGATCGTGTTCGGCGACACGGATACGCCGTATGGCATCTTTCGCGTCTATAACGGTACGGGCAACCCCGGAACGCCCCTGGGCTTTCGGGTGGTCGGCCTGCAGGCCAGCGGCACGAGCGAGGCCACACTGGGGCTGCCGCTGTCGCCGGGGTGGCACACGTATCGGCTGGATGTGGTGCCGGGCTCGCCGGCGAAGATGCAGCTCTACCACGATGACTACGCGTGGCCGATCCTGACGCAGGACTTCATCGGCCCCGGCGGTGTGCAGGAGATCCGGTGGGGCGATCAGACGGGCATCGACAATGGCAAGTACCAGGTGGACTACATCCGATCGCATCAGTCCGGTCCGTTGCCGGCGCCGAGTCCGCCGGACCCCCTGGCGACGGCGCACACGCTGTTCCTCGCTCACTACGACGGCGACACCGGGCAATCGGGCCTGGACGCCGACTTTGCGGTCGGCGGGCCGATGGCGGTCGAGATCGGGGGGCAGATCGACGTCGGGGCGAGGTTCGGCGCCGGGTCGCTCGATCAGTATGGGCCGGCCGGCCGGCTGACGTACAGCACCGTCGGCAACTTCGAGACTCGTGCGGGTACCATCGAGATGTGGATCAAGCCGGCCAATTGGGCGGACGGGGCATACGCGGGGTTCATCGACATTGTCGCGAATCCGGCGAACATCCTCGGCGGCGACATCCGGTTGCAAAAGACGGCCGCGAACCAACTGCAGGCGGTCATGGTGTGGGAGGAAGCGGGAACGACGTACATCTGGTCGCTCACGTCCGACCCGCTTGCGCTCGATGACGCGTGGCATCATATCGCCTGGACGTGGGATATGGACGCGAACCGGTCGGCAATCTATGTGGATGGCGCCGTCGTGGACAGCACGATCAGCTACACGAACCTTGCGGTAATCGACTTCCGGGGCGCGCTCGCGAGCGAGTTCCAGATCGGCAGCGTGCAGTCCGGGTCGGCATTATTCAACGGGCTGATCGACGAGTTCCGAATCTCCAACGCGGACCTGTACGGCGGGCAGGCGTTCACGCCGCCGTCGAACGCGTACGCGACCCCGACGCAGCAGCCAATGGGTGCCTGTTGCCGACCGGACGGGGGCTGTGAGGAGACGACGTTTGCCTCGTGCGTCGGCACGTGGCAGGGTGTGGGCAGCACATGTGCGGAGGCATCGTGCAGTCCGCCGCCGCCGCCGTGCGTCGACCCGAACACGTCGGACCACACGCTGCTGCTGACGCACTACGACGGCAACACGGGCAACGGCGGTCTCGATGCCGACCTCGCCGCCGGCAGCCGGACCAGCAGCGGCACGGGCGGAGCGGTCGTGGCAACGGCGAGGTTCGGGGCCGGAGCCTTGGACCCGGGCCTTGGGGTACTGAGCTACGACTCGACATCGAACTTCAATGTGACGGCCGGAACCGTGGAGATGTGGGTCAAGCCCGCCGAGTGGTTGCGCGGCGAGTACGACGGCTTCTTTTCACTGTACGAGGCGGATCTGGCCGACATTCGGCTGCAGAAGACCTCGGCGGGTCAGCTCCAGGCGTACATGGCGAACTTCGAGACGCTCGAGAGCTGGACGCTGACATCGAGCGTGTTGTCGCTGGATGCCAACTGGCACCACATTGCGTGGACGTGGGACTTCACGACCGGCAAGACGGCGTTGTACCTCGACGGTGCGGTGGTGGCCAATGTTCCGACCCTGAGTTTCCTCAGTCAGATCGACTTCACGGGCGTCGTGCCTGCGGTGCTGGAAATCGGCTCGGTGCAGGGCGGGTCGTCGGACTTTGACGGCCTGATCGACGAGGTGCGAATCAGCAGTGTGGATTACTACTGCGGCCGAAACTTCGCACCGCAAACGGCGCCGTGGCCTTCCCTCTCGCCGTGCAACACGCCGGCGCAGGACGTGGACGGCGACGCCGACGTGGACTTGGCGGACTTCGGGTCGTTCCAGGCGTGTTTCAACGGGCCGAACCGCCCCTGGTCGCCGCCGCCGGTGGACCCGCAGCAGTGTGCGTGCCTCGACGCGGATGGGGACGCCGACGTGGACCTGACGGACTTCGGGACGTTTCAGGCGTGTTTCAACGGACCGAACCGGTTGCCGGCATGCCCATGAAAGGCCGATGCCGGATGAGACCCGGGTTAGCAGTGTGCCTCAGCGTCTGTGCGGCCGCCGGCTTGGCGCGTCGCGGCACGCTTGCCGGGGAATTTCCGGTGACCCGCTGGGTCTCCGCCGGCGATGCGGCGTGCGTTCGGATCTCCGCGGAGGGTGTCGTGACGCTCCGAGCCGACGCAGCCGCCGACGCCGGCGCGCTTTCTCCCGCCATGCCGATGCCGACGGGCACAGATGCCGTGCTTGTGCAGGCAACGGCGGGCGGAGCCGAGGTGCGGGCGATCACGTTTGCCGTTCACAACACCGACGGCGGTGAGACCGTCGGGTACTGGCAGAATCCGCTCCCCGTCCGCGATGTCGAGACGATTGCCGTTGTGCTGCCGCTTGCCGAGCGTGCGGCGAGGGGGCGGCTTTTTGTGGGCACGCACGACCGGCCGTCCCGTGCCCGCGTGGCGGATGTCCGTTGGCAGCCGCTGCGCCGCGGACCGGGCCATCGCGGGGCAATTTGGGGCGTCCGGGTCGACGGGGCGCGGCCGAACGGGCAGACGTTCCGCGCGAACGGCGGCCCGCTGGCCGCGGTGGCATTCCGCGTGCGGGAACTCGAGGCGGGCAGGGGCGGCCCGGGGCTTCGCGTGCGGGTGTATCGCTGGGTACGGGACGTGGCGGAGACCCGTGAGGCGCCGCCGTTGGCTGAGGCGATCGTCCCGCGGCGCCGGATCCCGCCGGCGGATGGACCCGGCGAGCAGCACATTGCGGTCGCGCTTCGGGCGCCGACGGTGCGCGACGACACGTACTACCTCGAGTTCACCGCGGCGGGCCCGTGCGCGCCGGAGCAGGCCATCCTGCTCTATGCCGGACCGGATGCATACGCCGGCGGCTGCCGGTACGAAAACGGGCGGGCGATGGCGGCTTGGGACTTGTACTTCGAGGCGTACGATGCGGTGGAGTGACGATTACCTCCGGGCATCCGTGTTGCGACCGGCGGTGATGCTGTCGGCGCTGGCGTTCGGAGCGTCGGTCGTCGCTGCGGCGGAATCGTCGTCACGCCCGGGCGTGCTCGCATCGTGGCCGGGCGCTGCGCGCGTTGCGCCGTATTCGATGGTCTACTACTATCTTGTCGACGACGCCGAGCAGACCCGCCGGCGGCTCGAGACGCTGCGGGATCTCGGCGTGACGCGCGTTCACACGCTCGTCTATTGGTGGCAGGCCGACACGCTGGGCGGCGACTACTGGAAGAAATGCGGCTATTACGCCGACCAGATCGGCGAGGCCTACGTGCGATCGCTGGACCACTTCGTCCGCGCGTGCCACGATCTGGGTCTGCGGCCGAGCCTGCGGCTGGGCAGCTTCCGTGAGTTCGACGGACTCTGGCACCCGATGGACAGGAGCGGATCGGTCGAGCGATACGCGGCGTGGGTCCGCGAGCTGGCCGGGCGCTACCGCGGCCGGATCGACCACTACGTCATCGGCGATGAGGAAAACCAGCCGTACGCAGCGTCCGGCTTCGACGGGTCGGCCCGGCACTACTTCGAGCGGATGCTCGTTCCGCTGGCGAAGGCCCTGCGGGCGGGCGATCCGACGGCGCGGATCAGCGCATGCGCCACCAGCTCGAGTCCGGCGACGGACTGGGTGCTGGAACTCATCGCTCTCGGCCTCCCGCAGCACGCCGATGGCGTGGCGTGCAACCTTTGGTACGGGCTGGTGGAGGATCTCTGGGAGATCGAAGAATTCATGGCGCGGGTCCGGGCAGTCTGGCCGAGGGCGAAGTTCTACGCGAACGGCGTGGGTTATGTGGATCATCGCGGTCTGCACGACGCGTATCAGGCGGGCGTGGTGGCGCAGACAATGTTCACGCTGTGGGACATCGGATGGGACAGTGCTCCCTACTACCTGTATGCCTTCAGCCTTACGGCCGACACGAAGCAGAACTTCGGCCTCGCGAGTCTGCCGGACAAGGACAGGCCCGGTGAGTTCAGCGATGCGTGGAGGGCGTATCAGGCGATTGCGCAGACGTTTGACGACCGCGACCGGATGCGGCCGCCGGGGTTCGAGGTCGGGTTACGTCAGGCCCGCGCGATCCGGGCTGCGGACGGGACCACAATCCGCCTGGCGCCGCCTCGGCCGGTATGCCGGGCGTTTATCCGTGCGGACGGCGAGCTGCTGATCTATCTGGCGTATCGGAGTTTTCGCGAGCCGCGGGACGGTCGCTGGGACGTGATCCTGCCCGCGCGGGGCTGGGGCGGGCCGGAGCGGATCCCTTTGCTGGATTACCGAAGACGTGAACCGATGCGCCATCGGGTCGAAGGGGACGGGCTGGTCGTCGAAGACGTGCCTGTGGGGCTCGGACCGACGATCATCGCGCTGCGGCCGCGGAGGGCATTGAATCGGTGAGGAGGCGATGCATGAAGTGGCGAGGCTCTCCGGCTCTGGTTTCCGTATTGGCGTGGGCGGCGGCCCTCCGGGCGGGCGAGGGCCCCTCATTCCAGGTCAGCGTGCTCGACACCAAGACGATCTACACCGCTACGCCGGCCGACAGCGGCGTCCCCGGCTTCAAACCCCACATCAACTTTCCCTGGCTGACCCGGCGGGGGGACGGCAGCCTGCTCGTGTGGTTCACGGTCGGCCAGACGCACGGCGTGGGCGTCCACGGGCGCGGCTCCATCAGCAGCGACGATGGGCAGACCTGGTCCCTGCCCGCAACGACGTACCCGTTCGCCCCGTACGTCGTTCAGATGAGGCCTCCGGGGCAGATCAGCCGCGGGTTCATCGTCAACTTCTATCCCGACCCGCCGGCGCCGTTCACGACGTTCACCGGGAGCCGCTTCACGTCGACCGACGGCGGGCTGAACTGGACGGGATCCACCGCCTACTTCGACACCGGGGGCATCCCGTACCTCAGCTTCTACAACAACCCCGGGGATGTCCTTCAGGACGGCCCGACGCTGATGCTGACCGCGTTCGGCCAACGCCAGGGCGTGAGCACGTTTGAGAACGTGCTGTTTGTCAGCGCGGACTCCGGCGTCCACTGGACACGCCGGGCGACGATCATGAGCCACGTCGCCGGACCGAACGTGTCCATGGGCGAGGAGGGACCCAACGAGTCGGATATCCTGATCCTCACCAACGGCGACATGCTGTCGGTCTCGCGCACGGGTCAGCCCTTTCCGAACGACAACATTCGCGCTGCGCTGCCGTCGATCTTCTGGACGCGCTCCACGGACAAGGGCGTGACGTGGTCGCCGCCGAAGATGCTGGGCGTCATGGGGGCGTTTCCGCATCTGCACCTCCTGCCGAGCGGGCACGTGGCGATGACGTACGGACGGTACGGCGTCCAGCTCCTATTCGCCGATCCGACCGGCACCCGCTGGAGCTTTCCGACGGTAATCCACAGCCCCGCCGGTAGCGGGCAGTCGTCAACGAGCGGGTATGTGCGGATGCACCCGACGAGCGACGGGAAGTACGTCCTGGCCTATGACCACTCGAGCTTCTACCCGCCGCCGTATGATCCGTATCCGCCCGCGGGCTACGTCTATGCCAACGACCAGATGGCGCACATGAAGGCGGCGATCCTCGACATCCGGCCGCTGTCGGTTGCCGAGGAGTACAACTGGCTGCTGGAGTATCACGGGGACATCACGCCGGATACGCTGCCGCAGCCTTGGACGGCGTCACAGAGTGGAAGCGTCAGCGCATACCTATGGGCCGACCTGGGACAGGACTACATTCGTACGGACACGGGGGCCGGCGGGACGCCGCGGTCGCTGTACTACACGCTGGCCGGGGCGGCGGGGTCGGCCTGGCAGCCGATCGACTTCGCGGCCGGCATGATCGTCGAGATGAGGGCCCGCGTGGGGTCGGTCGCGACGGCGGAGAGCGCGGCCAACCTGTTCCTCGGGGACGGCGTCAACGGCTACGTCGCTGTGGAGCTGACCGGCTCCGGGGTGAACCTGGAGGGGCTTTTCGGCAACGCGGGGCAGGTGACGTACTCGGCGGCATCACATCCGGGCTTCCTCACGACGGATTGGCACGTCTATCGGCTCGTCATCGGCCCCGACGCCGCAGCCGGTGGTCAGATTCGCGCACGGCTGTACCTCGACGAGAATCACGCCACGCCGATCCTGACGCAGCGGCTCCAGGCGAGTACGATCGATGAGATCCGGTTCGGCGATCAGACCGGCACGAACAACGGGATCCTGGATGTGGACTTTCTGCGGTTCGGCCATCTGATACGGATTCCGCCGAGCGACATGGACCGCGACGGCGACGTCGACCTGACGGACTTCGCCCTGTTTCAAGGGTGTTTCAACGGCCCGAACCAGGCGCCGCCGGTGGGCTGCGCGGTGGACGCGGACTTCGACAACGACTCGGACGTTGACCTGTCCGATTTCGCCGTGTTTCAAACCTGTTTCAACGGTCCCAACCGTCCGGCGGCCTGTCCGTAGGCCCGGGCGATCTGCGGCTGCATGGACGAACGGGGGCACGCATCCGCTTCGTGCCTCGTTACGCACGACACTGCCGGGAGAACACACGAAATGACCGTTCATCACACCCGTCTTGAGGTACAGAGCAAACTGCAGGTGACATTCCATGACGTGACCGATGACGTGCGACGCGCGGTCCGCGCATCGGGCGTACGGAACGGGATCGCCACCGTCTACTCGCAGCACACCACCTGCAGCGTCATGCTGCAGGAGGAGTCCCACGACGCCACGTACGAGGGAACGAAGTTCCTCCTGCAGGATCTGCTCGACGTGCTTGAACAGATCATTCCGAAGTGCCGCCGGGAGGGGCAATACCTGCACCCGGGTCCGGTCCACATCCGGCACGCCACCGAAAACCTCGGCGAGGAGGCCGTCTGGAGCCTGAACACCGACGCACACCTCCGCTCGTGCCTGTTGGGCAGATCGGAAACGATACCGATCATCGAGGGCAAGCTGGAGCTGGGCGAGTTCGGCCAGGTGTACTTCGTCGACTTCGACACCGTGCGAGCGAGAAGGCGCGTGGTCCACATTCAGGTCCTGGGGGAGTAACCGTGTACACCGGCATCGCGCTTCGAGCACCCATGTTCGAGGTTGGGCTGAAATGCTATCTTTATGGCCGCCGGGCCGCGGACCTGGCCAGGGCCGCCGACGGCATCGGTCTTGCGCATGGCGTGACGACGCTGTTCACGCCGCAACTCGTCGACATTCCGCTGATCGCCCGCGAGACGCGGAACCTGCTCGTCCTGGCGCCGCACATCGACCCTGTCGAGGCGGGCCGGGGCAGCGGCAGCGTCCTGCCTGAGGCGGTCAAGGAAGCGGGGGCGGCCGGGGTGCTGCTCAATCATGCCGAGCGGCGTCTCACGCTCAGCCACATCGCCCGGGCCATCGTGCGTGCCGATGCAGTGGGTCTGATTACGGTGGTGTGCGCCGACTCGGCCGACGAGGCCGCCGCAGTGGCGCACCTCGGCCCGAACATCATCCTCGCGGAGCCGCCGGACCTGATCGGCGGGACACATTCCGTCGCGGCCGCGAGGCAGGATTTCATCCCGCAAGTAATGCGGGCCGTCCGTCGGGTGAACCCCGCCATACGGGTCCTGAACAGCGCGGGCATTCGCACGCCCGACGACGCCGCAGCCGTCATTCGCGCCGGGGCCGATGGGACCGGATCCACCAGCGGAGTCCTGACCGCACACGATCCGATCGAGATGCTGAACGCCATGGTGGCGGCGGTGAAGGAGGCGTGGGGGCAGGTGCGCGGCGGCGAGTCTTCGCGCCACTCGCCTTCTGCACGCACCTGAATGCGGGAGCACAGGCCCTTGCGTTCCGAAAGCGAATCCCATAGACGCCGGCGACGCGTGTGTCGCCATCGTTGCTGCCGACCCACGAGAGCGTTTTCGCATTTCGACGGAGCGGGTACGCTTGGCGATCAAGTCATGGACGAGGAGCGACAGGATGTCAAACGATCCAGCGCTGTGGTGTGAGTTGGGCAGCCCGAACGTGGCGGACGCGTTGCGGGCCTGCGGGAGGTTCTTTCAGGCCATGGACGCCGGCATCCGCCCGCTGGCGCCGACGATGAGAGTGGCCGGCCCCGCGTTTACCGTGCGATGCTATCCGGGGGCGACCTGGGCGATGGAGAAGGCCCTGGAACTGGCGCCGTCGGGCAGCGTGCTTGTGGTCGACGGCGGCGGCGTACCCGACGTGATCCTGATGGGCGGCCTGATGAGCACGCGGGCGCAGGTCCGCGGGATCGCGGGGGCCGTGCTCGACGCGGCCGTCCGCGACGTGGACGATATTATTGCGATCGGCTTTCCGGTCTTCTCGCGGCACATCGCCCCGCGTGCCGGGACGTTCGCCGAGATCGGCGAGTGGGAGACGGTCGTTTGTTGCGGGCGGATCCCCGTGCGGCCGGGCGACTGGGTCGTCGGCGATCGCAACGGCGTGGTGGTGGTCCCCGCGGAAATGCTCGAGGCGGTTCGTCGGAAGGCTCAGGAGATCCACACCCGCGAGGCATCGCTGTACCCGCTGCTCAAGAAGGGCAAGAGCCTTGCCGAGGCATCCCAGGCCATCGAGAAACCGTCGTAATGCAACGTTCCGGGAGGACGGCGTGGACCGACACCTGTTCTTCTCATCGAAGTTTCACTACTCGTTCGGGCCGCATGCGCCGACGCTGCGCGTCCAGTCCGGCGCCCGCCTGCGCGTCGTCTGTCCCGATTCCGACAACGAGCTGAGCGACGGGACCCTCCTTCCGCCCGACCAACGGCATCGGGAGCCGGGAACGGTTCTGTTCGAGGGCAATCCGATGGCCGGCCCGGTCTTCATCGAGGGCGCGGTCCCGGGCGACTGCGTGTCGGTGCGCATTGAGGCGATCCACCTCGACCGGGTCAAGGGGCAGACCGGGCTGGCCCCGGGCCACGGCCTGCTGTTCGATCCCCTCGCGAGTCCACCGCGTGAGGGCCGCCCTGTCGAGCCGGTGCCTCGGCATCTGTATCTGTGGGAGATCGACACCGTTGCCGGCGTTGCACGCCTCGCGAACCGATTCGGCGATCAGCCCATCGAGGTGCAGCTCGATCCGTTCGTAGGCTGCATCGGCGTTTGCCCGGAGTGGGGGCAGGTGCTCTCCACGCTGCTGGCCGGAAGCCACGGCGGCAACATGGATATTCCGCTGGTGCGGCCGGGCACCGCGATTCACCTGCCGGTGTACCGCGACGGGGCGCTGCTGATGATGGGGGACATCCATGCCGCGCAGGGCCACGGCGAGATCATCGGCGGCGCAATCGAGACCTCCGGGCGGATCGATTGCATCGTTACGCTCACAAAGGGGGCGGCGCCGGCTGCTCCCCGCATAACCGATCCAGGGCAGTGGGTCGCGATCGGCGTAGACGGCGAGCTTCGCAGCGCCTGCCGGCGGGCGTATGCCCACCTGCTGGACTGGCTGGTCGACGCCCTCTCGCTGAATCGATGGGACGCGTACAATCTCATCAGTCAGACGGGCCGCCTGACGGTCGGGGGGCTGACGATGGCGCCGTATGTCGTCGCCGCGGGGATTCCGCTGGCCGCACTGCCCGCCGCAGTACAGGAGAAGGCGCGGTCATGGCCAGGGTGAGATGGGCGGTACTCGGCGCGGGGGGGATCGCGCAGCGGCGCACGATCCCGGAGGGAATACTGCCGGCGGAGAATGCCGAGCTCGTCGCGGTGTACGACCCGGTCGGCGGCGACGACATCGGCCGCCGTTTCGGTGTCAGGGCTTGCCGCAGCGAGGCCGAACTGCTTGGGCAGGATTGTGAGGCGGTGTACGTCGCCACGCCCGTACACGCGCATTGCGCGCAGGTCGTGGCGGCGGCGCAGACCGGTCGGCACGTGCTTTGCGAGAAGCCCCTGGGGCTCAACGTGGCGGAGGCGGAGCGGATGGTCGCCGCGTGTGCGAAGGCGGGCGTGAAGCTGGGCGTCGGTCTGCTGATGCGTTTCCACGCCTGCCACCGCGAAGCGCTCGGGCTGGTGCGGGCCGGTGCAATCGGCCGCCCGGTCTTCGGTCGCGCTCAACTCTCCTGCTGGTATCCTCCGATGGCAGGCGCCTGGCGGCAGGATCCCGCGTTCGGGGGCGGGGGGAGCCTCATCGACATGGGCTGTCACTGCATCGATCTGCTGGAGACCTTTTTCGGACGGACGCGGCGCGTCTCCTGCATGACGGCGAACCTGGTGCACAACTATCCGAGCGAGGATACCGCGGCCGTGCTGCTCCAGTTCGAAGACGGGGCATGCGGCACCGTGGACACCCTTTTCAATGTGCCGGATGCGAGCGTGAGGAATCGGTTGGAGGTGTACGGGGCATCCGGCAGCATTCTGGCCGAAGGCACGATCGGGCAGGGATCCGACGGTGAGATGACCCTGTACTCGGAGGCGGCCGGTGGCGGATACGATGCGCAGCAGACACGGGGCGGTCGCGCCGGACGCAGGCTCGCGCCGCCGCCGGTGAACACGTACCAGGCGCAGATCGAGGCGTTCTCGCAGTCGATTCTCGACGACACCCCGCCGCCGGTCACGGGCGAGGATGGGCTGTGGATCCAGCGGGTGCTGGCCGGCTGCTATGAGTCAGCGCGGTCCGGCCGGGTCGTGGACATCGAGGAATAGACCGGCCCGCCCAGGGGCGCGTAGCGAGGCGGGCTCACCGTTGGGCCGGCAGCGTCACCGGCAGGGCGGCGTCCGGTAGAGGCGGGTCGGCAAACGGGACCAGATCCACACGGCGGAAGAAGATCTCGGCGCTCTCTGACTGGATCTGGATCCGGCCGCGAGAGGGTTGGACATCGAAGCCATGATTGACGAGGACCCCGTTGAGGATGACGTAGATGCTGCTGCCGTACGCTATGCAGTCGTAGCGATTCCATTGGCCCGGGGGCTTTTCCACATCCCGGCGGCCGCGAAAGCCCTTCTCGTCCCGCCAGTCGGGATCCCGCCCGAACCAGTCGATACGCCCGCTGCCGAGCAGCGTCCGCGATGAGGCCGCGGGATCGTACACGAGGGCCTTGCCCTCCAGGCGGGCGGGGCTGGTGAGGCGGAATCGCGGCGTGCCGTCGCCGACCACGAGCAGGTCGCCCGTGCCGCCCTCGATGATCTGGCACTCGATCGAATGCATCCAGATGCCCGAGTAGCCGCCATCCTCGCCGACGGAGTGGAGGAGGATGCCGTTGTCCCGTGCGGCCTTCTCGCGAGGCGGCCACGTCTTCTCGCCCCACCTGTACTCGACGGTGAGCTGATAGTTCTCGTATTCGTCGTCGGTGACCAGGCCGCCCCATTCCTCGCCGGAGATGCGAATCGTCCCGTCGCAAACGGAAAAGACGCCGTGCGGATCGTTATTGCGCCCGCGCCCCCGAAGAAAGATGTAGAAGCCCTTGAGCGTGCGTCCATCGAAGAGCGGCCGGCCGGTCCTGGGGAGGGCCGAGGCATCGCCGCCGCCTTCCGGGGGCACCCACCAGGCCATGGCATCGGGGCCGCGTCCGGTTTCGAACCGGCCGACGACCTTCAGTTCGCTCAGGTCGATCACGTGGATCTCGTCCGACGACATGCTGGACACGAAGGCCCGGCTCGCGTCGGGCGGGATCAGCAAACCGATAGGCTGGTTGCCCACGCGAATTCGCTTGATCTCGCGCATGCCGACCACATCGATCACCACGACTTCACCGTCTTTGACCCAGTTGGCCACGAGGGCGCGGCGGCCGTCTCTCGTGAAGCGGATGCGCAAGGGCATTCCCCGGCATGGGAGCATGGCCGTCACGCGGTTCGTGGCCATGTCGATGATGGTGATATTGCCTGCATCCTGATTGGCGACCCAGAGTTGCCGGCCGTCGGGCGTGAATTGCAGACCCTCGCATCCTGTGTCGCAGGCGACTTGCGCGATCAGCCGGCCCGAGGAGCGATCGATCACCGAGACGTTGCGCGTCTCGATGTTGGCGGTATAGAGGCGCCGCCCGTCGGGCGAGACCTCGACCATATGGGAGATCTTGCCATGGGTCGGAATGGCCCGGACGACGCGGTTGACCCGAGTATCGACCTCGACGACGAAGCCGGACTGGCCGGCGGTGAAGTACACATGGTGCCCGTCGGGAGCCATTGCCGCGCTGTGAATACGCGTGTAACGGCCCGTCGGGATCTGCAGGGCGTGTCGTCGGCGCACCAGGTCCACCACTGAAACGGTGTCGCCCGGTGGGTCGTAGTTGGATGCGTAGAGAAACCGCCCGTCCGGCGTGATGACCATTTCGTGCGGGTTGTGGCCGACGGGGATCTTCTCGATCGTTTCGAGCGTTCGCGGGTTGACGAACGAGAGGGTGTCCTCGTGCTTGTTGCTGACAAGCAGAACGGGCTCGGCCGCCCGCCCCGCGGCGGCGACCTGGGCGATCCCGAGGAGCACAACGAATGGTGATCGCATGTCAGCCCTCCTTCTCCGGCGGCGGCTCGACCACGCGCCCGTCGTCGGTCTCGTCTGCCTTCTGCTCATCGAGGGCCCGCAGCAGATATCGTACGTCGAACAGACCCCCGACGGCCACCACGACGAGAAAGCCCAGGCACGCAAAGGCGTTCACGAACACGTACCAGAAAACGAAGGCGGACCAGAACGGGATCTCGGGAGAGAACCGGATCATCGGTCGCCTCCGATGTTCATGTCGCGGACCACCCGGCCGAGATCCCAATATCGCGTCTTGCCCCGCGAGCCAAGCGAGACGAGGATCAACAACAGCACCCCCAGGGCGTATGCCGCCAGGCCGGTGGTTTCCGGCTCCCAGGGATACTTCGCCTCCGGCCGAGTCGCCACGAAGATGCGCCGTGCCACCTGGTCGCCGACCGGTACCAGGACATTCGCCAACACGGCTGCATAGGCCCCCGCCGTGGTCGCGCGGGACCAGTACATGCCGAACAGTACCGCGATGCCGCTGCCGCCGATGATGTTCGCGCACAGCCAGAGGTATTCCCAGATCGGCAGCGTCGGCCGGTAGATCAGGCCGGAGACGAAGAAGAACACACACAGCCCAACGATCGTCAGCCGCACCGCACGAAAGTGCTGCGCCGCAGTGAACGGCTGCCGCCGGAACGGAACGATGCAGTCGTTGACGATCGACGTGGACCAGCTCAGGAGGTACTGGTCGGTCGTCGAGGTGTCGGCCGAGAGGAGCCCGGCCAGCAGGAAGCCCATCAGCACCGGCGGCACGACCTGCGCGAGGTAGTAGGGCGTGGCCGTGCTTGCCCAGCCGGTTTCGCCCAGTTCGATACCGGCCGGCGGCTTCGGTCCCAGCGCGACCAGGGCCAGCACGCCCAGGCTGAGGATGACGAACGTGCGGCCGTTTCCGAAGAGCAGGCCGAAGAAGTAGGATCGCGAGGCCGTGCGCGGCCGGTCCATTGCGGCGTACTTCTGGAGGTAGGGCCCGTACGAGAACTGGAGCAGGATGCTCATCGTCAGCAGCCACAGGAACCAGATCCATCCGTACGATTCGCCCTCGATGGTAAAGGGGTTGAAGGCGGCGACGCCCATGAGGTCCTCGAGCCGGGACCAGGGCGCCTGGAGTCCGTCGCGTGCGAGGATGACGAACAGGACCACATAGAGCGACCCGAGCGTCAGGATCATGTGGAAGAAGTTGGTGATCACCAGCGTGAGGTAGCCGCCGAGGTAGGTGAAGACGACATTGTTGGCCAGGAGAAATGCCATGATGAACCAGGCCGCGGGGATGCTGCGGCCGCCGAGGGAGACCGTTTCGGGCGCGCCGATGAGGACGCGGACGAAGGTCGCGCCGACGATCGGGAAGACCGACATCTGGAAGACGCCGGCTGCGGAGTTGAGTACGCCGGTGAGAATCCGCAGGCGCCGACTGTAACGCATCTCGATGTACTGCGGTACGGACATCGCCCGGGTCGCGCGGAACCGCTCGATGCCGAATCCGAAAACGCCGAAGAGCGGTGCGAGCACGAGCATCGTGATCAGGCCGATCACGACGAACGCAAACCCCCGACGGTAGCCCTGCTCGCACATGGCCGCGATGCTGACGAGGCCGACCTCGCCGGCGATGCCCGAGCCCATGCCGAGCCACATGCGCACCTTGCGGCCGGACACGAGGTAGTCGGCCACGCTGCGGCACTTGGCGTTGAGGTAGACCGCCATCGCCAGGAAGACCAGCAGGAAGCCGGCGACGATGCCCCAGTCGATCGGTGTCGGCCTCATGGGTGCCTCACGGCTTGAGCGGCTCGGGAAACCGCGACTTCGTGCGGAACGGGCCGTTGCCAAAGAAGGCCGCGACCGCGGGGTCAAGGCCGCCCATGCGGTAGACGATCATGCCGTCGCAGCCGACCTTCCGCTGCATTGCCACGTGAGCGGCCCACTCGGAGATCGTTCGCGACTTGTGGAGTTCGGGCATCCCGCCGATCGCCGGCAGGTATCGCGTGCCGTGCCGCCGACAAATGTCCCGCTGCCGGACGAGCAGGGGCTGCTGCAGCGACGTATCATCGTAATTCATCGGCATGGCATACGTGAGCCACCTCGCCGAGTTCGCCCAGTCCTGGGCGTAGCCGTCGCGTGCCTCGTCCGGGTCGGACACGAGACAGGCGATGATCGTGAGTTCGGGGCGGGCCTTCTTCACCGCATCGTGAACGCGACGGACGACCTCGGCGACCTTCTCCGTGCGGTATTGGCGGATGAGGGCCCACTTGTCGGGGTCCTTCCAGAGGTCGCCGCCCTCGCGAATGTCGAACCCGAACCGCTGACGGATCTGCTTCCGGTTGTTTTCGTCGTAATTCAGACTGTTCTCCGTCGGGTAGCGGATGTAGTCGAGCCCGATCCCGTCAAGCCTGTACCGCGTGGCGAGCTCCACGTACATCCGCACGACGTAGTCGGCGACCTGCGGGTTGGCCGGGTCGGGGAACCGCGGCATGTTGGGGTCGGGGCCTTTCGCCAGCCAGTCGGGGTGGTCGTGCGCGATATTGCCGGGGCGTGCGACCGGCTCGCCGGTGCCATAGAGCGCGGCCAGATACCCGAACACCCTGATCCCGCGGGCATGGGCCGCATCGATGAAGTAGCTCAATGCGTCGAACTTGTCCCAACCGGGCTCGACGGGCACCACGTTGGAGTGATAGATGACGGACATCCAGGAGCCGAGCGACTCGAGGACGCCGTTGCAGCCCATGCTCTCGATCAGGTTGAGCCGCTGGTCGCAGTCGGCCCGCGTTTGTGCAACGCCGTGGCAAAGCATCTGCGCCTCGACGTCCTTGTCGCTCATGGCCTCGGGGAACATCGCGGCCCACGTCCGCGGGCTGACGGCGCGGGCGGCGTCGATCCACTTGCACTCGGCCGCCGTCAGGTCGGGCGGCGAGGCCCGCAGCGACGCGCGGGCGGCTTCGAGGAGCTGTCGTGCCTGCCCGATCGACGCGTCAACCGCCCCGACGCGGTCGAACTGCCGGAGCAGATCGTCGATCTTCAACGCCAGCGTGCCCTCGGGCGACAGGTCGCGGTTCTCGGTCAGCTCGACCTTGTCCACGTACAGGCGTCCCGACTTGAGCCGGCCGGTGACCGACACCTGCACCATCTCGATGGCATACTCCTTCACCGCCGCACCGGTCACCGCGATCCGCTTCCAGTCGTACGTCCCCGGCGGGATCTTTGCGAAGAAGTGCGTGGCGCTCTCATACGGCTGGCCCTTGTACAGGATGTGCCCGTACAGGTGGGCGTAGCCGTCTCGGTCCATGGCGACGTCGTCGGCCTTGACGAACCCGCTCAGCGTGAAGGCCTTCACCGCGGGGCTCATCACGTTCTGGCGCCAGAGGTACATCCTGCCGTCACCCACAATGAGCCCGGCGGCCTTGCCCTCGTAGTGCTCGGCTGCAAACGACAGCGGTGAGCTCTGATGGTGCCGTTCGGTCCAATACGCCGGCAACTCCGGCGCGGCCTTGTCCCGCTCCTCAAAGCCGCTGTTCCTCAGCAGGTTTTCGGCGCGGGCAGCGCCCGGAGACAGAACGAGGAGTATTCCCGCGAGGAAGGCATGGAAGCAGGTCATGGCGGAAAACGACCGGCGAGATGCGGCTTTTTCGCTTTCTCGCTTTTCCGCTGTCTTGCTTTCGCAAGGCTTCCGTCGGCCATGCGGATGCGGCGGCATAGGCTCAGCTCCCTTCGCGATACAGATGTACGACGATGTTGCCGTCGCCCGGTTCGGCAGGTGCGTCATAGTGATATTCGATCCAGACGGGCCGGTCGGGCCCGGGCGTTTGCAGGAGTCGGATCGTGCCGGCCAGGGCATCGTAGCCGCCGCCGTACGTGTAGTCGGCGACGACGCGTACGCCGGGCCGGTGTTCAGGGTCGAGGCAGATCTGGCTCGTCAGCCAGTCGCCGCCGAAGTACGCGTGCAGGTACAGATTGTAGCGAACGGTTCGGCCGATGTGTCTTGCGAGGCGTTGTTCGTCCTCCTCATCGATGACGCCGTTCTCGTTGAGATCGAACGTGGCGACATAGCCGGGGTAGCCCGCCTGGTCCTGTCCCACGAGGTTGTCGCGGCCGTAGCCGACTCGCCCGGGTACGAAGCGTTCACCCAACCGCCCGCGCAGGTTATCCAGGTGGGTCGGGGTGACCACTCCCTCGTCGGCCGCGAGGACGGTGATCGGCCCGTCGTAGAGGCGGCTGGGCACCTGGCGGTAGGGGGGAGGGATCATCCCGAGCTTCGGCTCGTCCAACGGGATGCGGAATTCCTCGATGAGGCGCTGAGCATCCCAACACTCGCCCGATTCGGGGTCGAAGACTTCGTCGACGGGGTCGTCCGGCAGGATCGGCCAGATGCCGTGGCACTGCACCACGGGTGAGCGGGGTGCCGCGGCGTAGACGCCATTGGCCATGGACACGAGCTGAACGACCCGCGAGGCGTAAAGGTTGACACCGTTCTTGTTCGGATCGGCCCAGACGCCCCGCACCGCGCTGTTCGGCAGCGGGTAGTGAATGTTGCCCTCGATCATCGTGCTCAGCGGTCGGCCGGTGACGCGGACGGTCATGCCGGAGCGGGGGTCGGTCCGTGCCTCCTCGAGCAAGACGTGACGTCGAAAGTATGTCTGCAGGTGGCCGTAGCGGAGGTCCCAGGTGTATTCGTGCGTGTAGAGCGAGTGGTCCGCGACGGGGTAGCACAGGAGTGTGTGCGACACGGCCCACCGCGGTCGGCCGGGGGGGTATTCAACGCGGGGGTCGGCGGGGTAGATGCCCGCGTCGGTGAACGGGTCGTCTACCAGGTGCAGATCGTCCTGCCAGCCGACCTTCCCGCTTGTGGGATCAATCAGGGCCTCGGGGAAGAAGGTCGTTTCTCCGTCGCCGCTGAGGCGCACCGTCAGGCGATCGGCTCGCCCGAACCGCTTGCGGTGGACGCGCCAGCCGTGGGGTGTCCAGACGCCCATCCAGTCGCGCGGATTGTGCGCGATGTTCGGTTCGTCGATTCGTTCGACCGGGGGGCGCGGCTGACGGGGATGCATGCAGTGCCTCAGGGTTGCGGGTCGCACCGGACCAGGCGCACAATGACCGGGTTCGGATCGACTTCAAGATTCATCGCAAGGCCGTCGTCGCTCACGGTGTGCGGAAGGTCCGTCCAGTGGTGGTAGTTGAACGTTGAGACGCGCACCGGGTACCGCCATGAACGATCCGCGATTCGGACGGCGGCCTGCGCCGGTCCCTTGTCGTTCCACAGCATCATTACCAGCTCGGCGCCGCCGCTGAGGTCGTGCTCATACGCCCGGAACATGGTAAGTGTCGGCGAGCACGAGACCGGCCGCGCCGGCGGTCTGAAGCGGTTGCGGTTGTAGAAGGTGTGGGCCACGGTCTGAAAGGCGTACCAGCCCGGGTAGCGTCTGACCGTCAGGTGGTCGTACTCGTCGATAACGAAGTCCTCAAAGCCGAAAAAGCCGAACCATCGCGGGTACACCCTGCCGCGGATCACCCAGTTGCGCAGCGAGATATAGTACGGCGCCGTCGCCGCGCCGAGGTCCCACCACGCAAACATGTTCTTGGCGATGACGTTTCCGTGAGCCTCCTCGGTGTCGTAGCGCGTGTAGGCGTCGCCCTCCGGGTATCGCGGCTCGGCCTTCGCACAGGAAACGTAGCCGACGCCGTTTGAGAGGAACAGCAGTCCGGGCGCCAGTCGCCGCGCATCGTCGAAGAATCGCGGCACATCCTGATAGTTGTAGTAGTTGATGGCGACGGCGTCGCCGTACCGGGCGTAGCCGAGCTTCAGCAGGCCGAGGACGTCGCCCCACCGGCCGCTCTCGGCGCCGAACATGGACACCTTCGCCGTCGGCTCGATCTCCTTGACGGCCCCGGCGACCTGCCGGAAATAGGTGAGGTACTTTTCGTGCGTCCAGAGTTTCTTGTCCAGGCCGGGCCTTGCGTCGTATAGGCGCAGCTCGTCGCCGAGGATGTAGTAGGCCGCCTTGCCCCTGAGCAGCCCGACGACCTCCTTCACCCACGCGAGATAACGCGGCATAACGTTGTCCGGGTTGTCCGGATTCGTCTCCCACGCCTCGTAGCCGCCGAGGGCGTCGAGCCGCACGCCGACCTTCAGGCCGTACCGGTCGCTGAGTCGTACGAAATCGATGATCGACTGCCGCCACGGCGCGGGTACCGTCAGCGAGGGGTCCAGGGGGTAGATGTTCAAATGTGTGTTGTTCAGCCCAAGCTCGGCCCAGTTTCGGATCATCGCCTCTTGCCAGTCGGGGCGGTTGCGGTCGAGCTTCCAGCGGCCGAAATCGGGGCCCGTCTTGCCCCTCAACTGGGGGTAGCACCGGCCGTTCGGGTCCTTGTCGAGGTCGCCTTCGTACTCGTATCCCTCGTGCATGAGGTAATACATCGGCGTCGAGTAGCAGCCGTACCGTTCGCCGGGCGGCGGCGGGGTGACCATCTGGCGGATCCGATACTGCTCGGGCCGGGGCAGCGTTGAAAAGCCCGGCCCCGGTTCACCTCGCGCCGACCCGCGCACGCACAGGATGAGGACGCCAACCGTGGCCCACAAGCGTCGCCGGTGGTTCATGCCGGCTTCCTCCTCGGGCTGAACTGCCCGCTCGACGGCTTCGACTCGCTGCAGTGCGGGGCATGCCGCGTCCCGCGCGCGAAGGGGGCAGGAGCCTTCCCGCAAGACCGCACAACCCGCTCCTCAGCCGCAGGGCGCTCGTCTGCAGGTGTGGTCTCCCTCGCGGAAAAGCCCCCGACCCCTTCGAAGCCTCGCCGGGCTAACGGCCTCGCCCGGTGAGAAGGATTCAATTCATATCCGTCAACGCCGGGAACGGCGCCGGAGCACCAGCGCGCCTGCCGCCAGCAGGGCGACCGAGGCCGGCTCCGGCACGAACGGGGCGTTGAGCGGCGTGAAGTCCTGACCGTAATAGAGATCCACGCCGCTGATGCGGAACTCGTCGAGCAGACCGACGAGCGGGGCCGAGCCGTTCTGGATCGAGCCGACCTCGAAGACGCTCGGCAGCGTCCCGGGGTAGTCGATCGTCGCCAGGCCCGACAGGCTCACCGAGTTCGCGACGACCTGGCCGTCCACGTACAGCGCGGCCATGTTGGCGTCGAAGTCCCACGACCACGCCAGGTGGTGCCAGTTGCCATCCAGCGACAGGGCGGCGGACGTCAGGGACCAGCTTTTGCCTGCGACGATGTCCGCCATGTACGCCTGGAGCTGGCCGGCGCTGGTCTTCTGCAGACGGATGTCACCAACACCCGCCTGATAAGCGTCAAAGAAGCCGGTGTAAGCCCCGTCCGACCAATTGGCCGGCTTGACCCACATCTCGATTGTGCCGGCCGACTTGTTGAAGTTCCCTGCCGTGCTGTACGTGACCGTTCCGCTCGCGACGGCGCTGTCGAGCGACCCGGCGCCGAACTTCGCCGTCGGCTGAATGACGCCGCCGGTTCCGACGGCCGTCGTGCTGCCCACGGCATAGTCGGCGTCCATGCCCGAGTTTGGGGTGTTGCCGTCGTAGTGGGCGAGGAAGAGCGTGTGAGTCGGGTCGTTGACCCCCGGGGCCGCCGGGGCTCCGACGATGCCCGACTGCCACGAGCGTACGTAATCCACCTTGTACTTGCCGTTGTCGCCCCCGGTGCCGTCGCCCCACCAGATGACATGGGCCGCCGCCGAGCCCAGGCCGACCTGGGTCACCACCGGA
>CAZTVU010000010.1:0-8298 GCA_964617025.1 uncultured Planctomycetales bacterium
GACGGCGACGTCGGCCTGGGCGAGCGCCGGGGCGTCGTTGGTCCCGTCGCCGGTCATGGCGACGAGCTTGCCCTGGGCCTGCTCGCTGCGGATGAGCGCGAGCTTGGCTTCGGGCGTGGCCTGGGCGAGGAAGTTGTCCACGCCGGCCTCCGCGGCGATGGCGGCGGCGGTCAGGGCGTTGTCGCCGGTGATCATCACCGTCCGCAACCCCATGCGCCGAAGTTCGGCGAAGCGCTCCTGGATCCCGCCCTTGACGACGTCCTTCAGGTGAATGACGCCCATGACCTGGGCGTTCGAGGCGACCACGAGCGGCGTTCCGCCGGAGCGGGCCACGTCGTCGACCATCCTGCGGACCTCCTGTGGCCACTGACCGCCCGCGCGGGTCACCCACTGCTCGACGGCATCCGCCGCGCCCTTGCGAATCCTGCACAGCGGCATGTCGATCCCGCTCATGCGCGTCTGCGCCGTGAACGGGACGAAGACGCCCTGAAGCTCCCACACGTCGCGCGCCCGCAGGCCGTGCCGCTCCTTCGCGTACACGACAACGCTTCGGCCCTCCGGGGTCTCGTCGGCCAGAGACGCCAACTGGGCCACGTCGGCGAGCTGGTGCTCCGTCACGCCCGGTGCGGCGATCAAGCCGGCGGCCTGGCGGTTGCCCAGCGTGATCGTGCCGGTCTTGTCGAGCAGCAGCGTGTCGACGTCGCCGGCCGCCTCGACCGCGCGTCCGGACATCGCCAGCACGTTCTGGCGCACCAGCCGATCCATCCCCGCGATGCCGATGGCGGAGAGCAGCCCGCCGATCGTCGTCGGGATCAGCGTCACCAGGAGGGCGATCAGCATGGGCACCGGCACCGGACCGCCCGCGTACAGGGCAAACGGCTCGATGGTGGCGGTGGCCAGCAGGAAGACGATGGTGAGGCCGACCAACAGGATTCCGAGGGCGACCTCGTTGGGCGTCTTCCGCCGTTTGGCGCCCTCGACCAGTTCGATCATCCGATCGATGAAGGTATGCCCGGGCTCCGACGTGATTCGGACCTTGATCCAGTCCGAGAGCACCTTCGTGCCGCCGGTGACTGCCGAGCGGTCGCCGCCGCTCTCGCGGATGACGGGGGCCGACTCGCCCGTGATCGCCGATTCGTCGACGGTCGCCACGCCCTCGATCACGTCGCCGTCGCCGGGGATGATGTCGCCGGCCTCCACGAGGACGACGTCATCCTTGTTGAGCTGTGTGGCGTAGACCTTCTCATGGAGCGTGCCGCCGGATGGATCGAGCAGGCGCTTGGCGACGGTGTCCATCCTGGTCCTGCGGAGGGTGTCCGCCTGGGCCTTGCCGCGGCCCTCCGCCAGCGCCTCGGCGAAGTTGGCGAAGAGCACCGTGAACCACAGCCACGCCGCGATCTGGCCGGCGAAACCGGCATTGTCTGTCGCGCCGGTCGCCAGGTCGCGAACGAAGAAGACCGTCGCGGCGCCGGCGACGACTTCCACCACGAACATGACCGGGTTCCGCGCGAGCGTGCGCGGGTTGAGCTTCCGAACGGCATCGCATGCGGCCGTTCGCAGGATCCGGGGATCGAACAAGGAGAGGCTGTCCGGACGGTGCGGCATGCGGAGTTCTCCTCAGAACAGCCTGCCCGCCTGCATCATTCGATGCTCCACGATGGGTCCGAGCGAGAGGGCGGGGAAGAACGTGAGCCCGCCGACGACCAGGATCACCGCGACCAGGAGGAGCACGAATGTGAGGCCGTGCGTCGGGAAGGTGCCGGCCGACGCCGGGACGGCCTTCTTGGCGGCGAGCGAACCGGCGACGGCCATCATCGGGACGATCAACAGGAACCGGCCGATCAGGATCGCGGCGCCGATCGTCACGTTGTAGTAGGGCGTATTGGCATTGAGGCCGGCGAAGGCGCTCCCGTTGTTTCCCGTACCGGACGAGTACGCGTAGAGGATCTCGCTGAAGCCGTGGGGTCCGCCGTTGAGGGGGCCTTTCAGCTCGGCGGGATGCACCACGGCCAGCCCGGAGAGGACGAGGACGCCCAGGGGAAGGACGAGGATCGCCAGCACGGTCAGCGTCATCTCCCTGGCCTGGATCTTCTTTCCGAGGTACTCCGGGGTGCGGCCGACCATCAGACCGGCGATGAACACGGCAAGGATCGCGAACAGGAGAATGCCGTAAAGGCCGGAACCGACCCCGCCGACGATGATCTCGCCGAGGAGGATGTTGACCAGCGGCAGGAGGCCGCCCAGCGGGGTGAAGCTGTCATGCATGCCGTTGACCGCGCCGCATGAGGCCGCGGTCGTGACCGTCGCGAAGAGGGCGGAGTTCGCGATGCCGAACCGGACCTCCTTGCCCTCCATGTTGCCGCCCGCCTGGTGGTCGCCCGCGATCATGTCGACGCCGAGCGGTGCGAAGGCCGGATTGCCCTGCGACTCCGCCCAATACGCGACGACCACGCCGCCGGCAAACAGGATCGCCATGGCGCTCAGCAGCGCCCAGCCCTGCCGCTCGTCGCCGACCATTCGGCCGAACGTGTTCGTCAACGCCGCTCCGATGGCGAGGATGGCCGCCATGTTGAGGAGGTTTGCCAGCGGGGTCGGATTCTCGAAGGGGTGGGCGCAGTTGGCGTTGAAGAAGCCGCCGCCGTTGGTGCCGAGCTGCTTGATGGCCTCCTGCGAGGCGACCGGGCCGAGGGCGATGGACTGCGTGCGCCCCTCGAGAGTAGCCGCCTGGGCGTTGGGCTGCAGGGTTTGCGGGACGCCCTGCCAGACGAGCAGCAGTGCGAGGACGAAAGACAGCGGGAGCAGGACCCAGAGGACGGTCCGGGTGAGGTCGACCCAGAAGTTTCCGACGGACGTTGCCGACCGCCTTGCGAAGCCGCGCACGAGCGCCAGGGCCAGCGCGATGCCGGTCGCGGCGGAAACGAAATTCTGCACGGTGAGTCCGGCCATCTGCACGAGGTGGCTCATGGTGCTTTCCCCGGCGTAGGCCTGCCAGTTGGTGTTGGTCACGAAGCTGACGGCGGTGTTGAACGCGAGGTCCGGCGGCACGGCCGCGAAGCCCTGCGGGTTCAACGGAAGCGCGGGCTGCAGCCGCTGGATGCCGTACAGGAGCAGCACGCCGACCAGGTGGAACGCCAGCATGGCGATCGTGTACGCGGTCCAGTGCTGCTCGTGCCGGGCGTCGATGCCGCAGAGGCGGTACACGCCGAGCTCGATCGGCCGGAGCGCGGCGTCGAGGGGCGTCCACTCGCCCTCGAAGACGCGTTTGAGGTAGAGCCCCAGCGGCTTGACGAGGGCGAGGATCAGCCCGCAATAGAAGAGGATCTGCACGAATCCGTTGCCGGTCATGAGCGTCGTCCCGTTCTAGAAGTCCTCCGGCCGCAGGAGGGCGTAGATCAGGTACGCCAGCAGGCCGACCGCGACACTTCCGCCGAAGATCATGTCGAATGACATGATGCGAACTCCGTTACAGCCGCTCGCACAGGTAGACGAATGCCGTGCAAAGGCCGAAGAATGCGCCGACCAACACGACTATCAGAACGTCAACCACGGCCGAAGTCTCCTTGTCGAGGCGCGTCCGGGGATCATCGCCCTGAAGAGAATGTACACCATGCCGAATCAGGAGGGCGTCAAAACCGGCGGCGGGGGTATCAAGGATGCATAAAGACCCGGGCAACGGGCGGCCCGGCACCGGTCACGCGAGCGTCATTGCGATGTCCGGTTGCTGCGGTGCTTTGATCTCGATCTCGCGGGCGGGCGCGATTTCGACCTTGCCGTCGCGGGTTGTGAACGAGGCGGCGACGTCCGTGCCGTTGACGCGCATGCGCACGGCCGGCGCCGTACCGCCGGCGGGCACGAATGAGAGCCTGCGGAGGCGGAGGCGGCCCCACCTCAGGGCGAGCGTGACCTGCTGCTGGTCGCCGGTTCGCTTTTGGGCGAACGTGCCCCATCCTTCGGCAGTGGTGAATGCCGCGCGGAAGTCCTCGGGCGCGATCCGCGGCGCGAAGCCGAGGCGGCCCTGCCGGCCGTGGTATTCGAAGCCGCAGGCGGCGAGGAGCGTGCCGTAGCTGGCCATCGCGCGAGCGTAGTGGTCGGAGCACTCGATCTCGTTGTATGGGTTCCGCAGTCGGGCGTGATGGCGGTCGTGGATCGCGCGGGTGACGGCGAGGCCCTCGAGGACCATTCCCTCCCAGACCATGTGCGAGCCGAAGTCCACCCGCGCGCGCTGGTCGCGCTCGACCTCGGGGAAGAGCCGGGCCGGGGCGTGGGCGTAGTGCCAGACGTGCGTGCAGGTGGCCTCGCAGCAGCCGACGCCCTCCCATGCCCGGAAGCGCCCGTCGGCGAAGCGATGGCACGTCGTCGTCGCGAGAGTGGTCGTGGTGGCGAACGTGCGGTCGAGGAACCAGTGTGGCCGCGTAGAGTCGTACCAGGTGTCGCACCCGAGGAGAGTCTGGCCGGCGAGTCGCTCGATGTGCTCGTGAGCCGGCCGGTGGCGGCGTCCTTCCCGCCGACTTCGCCGCCCGGTGCCGACGCGTGCGAGTTGACGATGCGGTCGGTGTCGCCGCCGACATCGCCCTGGTACGGCGGGATGTCCTTCTTGACGACGGGGCCTCGGCCGAAGGCCTTGCCCCGGACCGCCCACGGGGCGCAGGTCTCACGCGCAGTCGGTCCTCGAAGACGACGTCACAAACATGCCGGGGCCTCCGGTTCGGAGGCATTCGGCCCTCATGGTTCGAGAAGGGGGCTCAGCCGGGCGACGACGACGTCGTCGTTTCGCAGATCGGCCTTGCCGAAACCGCGGAGGGCGCCGGCGGCGACCGCGGCATCCTGAGCGTCGGCGTAGTTCGAGATCAGCATGACGGGTAGGCCGCAGACGGCGGGGTCGGCCTTCATTCGGCGAATGACGTCGACGCCCTCGGTGCCGTCGCGGTCGAGGATGCGGTTGACCAGGACGAGGTCGTAACGGCCGGCTCGCAGCGCGGCCAGGGCCTCGTCGGCCGTATGGGCGCGATCGACCGTTGCGGCGAAGTGGGTTTCGAGCAGGCCCCGGATGGACCGGTGGTCGGCATTGCAGTTGCCGATGTCGAGGACGCGCTTGCCCATTCCATACTCCCGGTCAACGGGGTCGCTTCGCGCGGGACCATCACGCCGGCGTTGGAAGCGGCATCGGTTCGCGGGCCGGCGGCTGACGCGGGCCGCGCCCGAAGAAGACGCGGAACGCCTCCGCCAGCATCAGGATCGCCAGCGCGACCAGCAGAAGCGCGACCCAGGGGAGGGGGTCGAGCATCGCGCCGGCCCGGAATCTGGCCATGATGATCCGCACGAGTTCCCACACGCTGACGACGTACATCAGGGCGGCCGGCAGCCCGGTGACGAACCAGACCCGGCGGGCCGGTCGCGTGCGCCACAGCCACACGGTGATGCCGATCAGCGTCAGGGCGGCGAGGAGCTGGTTGCTCGCTCCGAAGAGTCGCCAGAACGCACGCCATACGGGGACGACCCGGCCCAGGTCGTCCGTCGGTTCGCGGAGCAGAAAGAAGAGCGGCACGCCGACCGTGACGGCCGTGGCGAAGATGCGCCCCGCTCGCCCGTGCCAGCCCGTGAGCTCCTGCATGACATAGCGACCCAGGCGGGTGCAGACGTCCAGCGTGTCGTAGACGAAGGTGGTGAAGGCCATCAGGCCGAACGAGACGCCGAAGGCGGCGGGGATCCCGAGGACGGCGAGGAAGGAGCCGATCCCCTGGGCGTAGAGGAAGTTCGGCTGGGGTCCCTTGGGGCCGGTGACGAGCGGCGAGCTGACGGCGAGCATCATCACGCAGGCGAGCGAGATGACGGCGACCATTCCCTCCAGGAGCATGGCACCGTAGCCGACGAGCTTCGCGTCGGTCTCGCGACGGATCTGCTTGGAGGTGGTGCCGGAGGCGACCATCGCGTGGAAGCCGGAACAGGCCCCGCAGGCGATCGTGATAAACAGGGCGGGAAAGAGGGGCTCGCCGGTCGCGGCGGCCCAGCCCCGGAACGCCGGAAAGGCCACCGAATGTCCGCCAAGGACGAGGCCGAGCATGCCGCCGAGGAGCGCCGCATAGAGGAAGTAGCCGCCCAGGTGGCCGCGCGGCTGGAGCAGAAGCCACATGGGCGCGACCGACGCGGCAAAGCAGTAGAGCAGGAGGGCGACGTTCCAGCCTTTGTGGGCTGTGGCGTCCGGGATCCGCAGCAGCGCCGCGACGTCAAACGGAATGTACTGGCCGATCCAGATGGCCACGCCGACAAGCGGGAGGAAGATCACCGTGGCCGCGCCAAGCGGGAGGCGCGTGAAGCGAAGGAGGATGCCCATGATCACGGGCAGGGCGAGGTAGAGAAGCGACGACGTGGCGATGCCGCCGCCGAGGATCCTTTGGCCGTTCTCCATGGTCTGGATGCCGATGAACTGCGAGGCCGTAATGTCGGTGAAGGCGACCACGACGTAAACCAGCGCCCACCAGATGAAGAAGAGGAAGAGGACGTACGAGCGTCGGGTCATATGCTCGCGGACGACCTCGGCGATGGATCGGGCGCGGTGGCGGATGGATGCGACCAGGGCCGTCATGTCGTGTACGCCTCCGACGAAGACGGCACCGACGAGGATCCAGACGAGCGCGGGCAGCCAGCCGAACATCGCGCCGGCGAGGATGGGGCCGACGATGGGCCCCGCGGCGGCGATCGCGGAGAAATGCTGGCCGAGGAGGAACGTCCGGTCGATGGGCACGTAGTCCAGATCGTCGCGAAGCCGGACGGCGGGCGTGGCGACGTCGGGGTCGAGCCTGAGCAGCCGCACGAGAAGGCCGCCGTAGAAGCGATAGGCCGCCAGGAGGAACACGGCGGAAACCAGGACGATGACGAGGAGACTCATGGCATTTCCGATCCGCAGGGACCCGTTTCGGCACGACGAGCCTGATGCCGTAATCGTAGTCCGGGCGCGGGCGTGCCGCAAGGCGGCGGCGCGTCTTGCGCGGGTCCGGTTTGTGGTCGGATGGGGCCTGCGTACAATCCCCGCGTGGCCTCGGACGATCTCCAGGCAGGGCCGATCGACGCGTTCGATGCGTGGCCGCTCATCGCATCGGTCGAGCTCGACCGCTTCTGCGACCGGTGCGGGTACAACCTCCGCACGCAGGCGGTGAGACGCGATCCGCGGACCGAGGTGCTGCTGTGCCGCTGTCCGGAGTGCGGGCGGTTTCAGGCGGCGGCGGACGCCGCGACGACGTCCCGCGCCTGGCTGCAGCGTCTGGCGACGCTTGCGCTGGCCTGGTGGATCGGGCTGATCGGTTCGCTGGCCCTTGGCATCGCGCTGGGCCAAGGCGGGATCACCGTATTCACGTTGGATGCGTTGACGACGTACCGGCGCGTGCCGATGCCGTTGCCGGGCAATCCGCAGGCCTTCCAGTACATCTTGCAGCGACAGTCTTGTTCGGAGTGGAAGGTGCTCTACGCGTTTTCGGGCGGGATATCGCTGCTGCTGGGGTTTGTGGCGGGGGCGGGGCTTGTGGTGGCGCTCCACCACTGGCGGCGCTGGGGATATGCCGCGACGGCGATCGGCGTGCCGGTGCTGGTGGCGGCGGTCGTCGCGCTGATCTGGTGGGGCCATGCGCCGCACCTCCTGCGGTGGGCCTTCTGGTACATGGCGGCGCACACTCTGTTATGCATGCTCGGCGGACTGGTCGGAACGGGAACCGGGCGCCCGCTGGCGCGGCTGATCGTGCGGACGTGCCTGCCACCGCGCCTGCGGCCGGTCCTGGCCTTCCTGTGGCTGGTGGACGGAAAGGCGCCGCCGTCCGCAAAGTGACTCGGCGGCGTTCGGTCCGCGGCCCGTATGGCGTCGGTCGTCCGAGCGGAAGCGGCAAGCCATCCCGCGCCGCAAGGCGGGGGTACCTGGCGGTCCGCCTCGCGCGGGGTCAGGCCTTTTCCGCTTCCCGGGGTTCGCGGACCGCGTGGATTCGAACCCGGTTGACGCGCCGTGGGTCGGCGTCGACGACGCGGATGTGGACCGGACCGTGCCGAAGCTCCTCGCCGGCGGCGGGGATGCGGCCGAGGGTGCTGGTGATGAACCCGCCGATGGTGTCGTAGTCCTCGGACTCGGGCAGAGCGATGCCCAGCTCGTCGTTGATGTCCTTCACGTGGACGCGGGCATCCAGCTCGACCGTGTCGTCGTCGATCCGTCGGATGGTCTCGGGGGCGGGAGGCTCGAACTCGTCCCGAATGTCGCCGACGAGCTCCTCCATGATGTCCTCGATGGTGACGAGGCCGGCGGTGCCCCCGTATTCGTCG
>CAZTVU010000010.1:8314-14865 GCA_964617025.1 uncultured Planctomycetales bacterium
TGGTGCGGAACTCGCGAAGGAGGTCGCGAAGGGGCTTGGTCTCGGGGACGTAGGGGACCTTTCGCATGACGCGGGTGGCGTCGAAGTCGTC
This sequence comes from uncultured Planctomycetales bacterium, assembly GCA_964617025.1. Classification (GTDB taxonomy): domain Bacteria; phylum Planctomycetota; class Phycisphaerae; order UBA1845; family PWPN01; genus CAZMVY01. The sequence goes on from CAZTVU010000010.1 coordinate 8,406, forward strand.
GGTGCGGTCGAAGCTCAGGAGGTCCTTGGCATAGAGGACGCCGACGACGTTGTCGAGCGACTCCTCGTAGACGGGGATGCGGGAGTGGCCCTCGCGGGCGATGAGGTCCTTGGCCTCGAAGAGGGTGGCGGTTGCGGGCAGCGCGACCATCTCGGTGCGGGGAGTCATGATCTGGCCGACCTGCTTCTCGTCCAGTTCGATGACGGACTGGATCATGGCCTTCTCCTCCTCGTCGACGGCGCCGCGGGCCTCGCCCTCGGAAACGACCGTGAGGATCTCCTGCTCGATCCGCTGGGGCCCGGCCTCGGGTTCGCTGAGCGGAACGCCGGCAAGCCGGCGGACGAGCCCGTCGAAGAGCCGCAGAAAGGCGACCAGCGGTTGGAACCCGACGCGCATCGCGCCAAGCAGCGGCGCCGCAGCCAGCAGGAGAGGTTCGCCGGCGTACTTGGCCCAGCCGTTCGGGATGGCCACGCCGAAGATCAGGACGAGGACGACGGAGGTGAGGAACACCGAGCCGTAGTAGAGCGCGGCGTGATCCTGACGGTTTCGGAAGAGGTGGACGATGACGAGGACGATGCCGAGGTTGACGACCATTCGTATGATCGAGGTCGTCAGCGTGAGCTCGGCGTGATGGCGGGCGAGGAGTTCGAAGCGGTGCGTGAGGCCTCGTTGTTCGGCCAGGCCGGCCAGCCGGGCACGCGAGATCTGCCGCAGCGCAAGGTTCGCGGCGGAGATGAAGCACGTCACCGCGGTCAGGATGGCGGCCAGCCACACGAGGGACATTTGCACTCCGGACGACAACGGGGGCCGAGAACGCCCAACCGAAAACGGCACCGGATCCTGCGACTTCCAGTGTTGCCGATTGCAGCGCCGGGATCAACCCGCGGCGCCTTTGGATCCGCCGCGCCGTCGCGTCGTTCGCCCGCGAGGGGCGGGCGCCCTGCCCGTCGCCGTTTTCGACGGCCCCACCTTGTTCGCCTCGCGGCGTCGCTTCTTCCCGGCGTCCACGGGCCTGCGGCGTTGCCGGGCCGGCGGGGCGCGGCTTGCCCCCGCGGCGGTCGCTTGCCGCGACCGGCGAGCGTGTTCAGCCCTCGATCGCCGACCGAGGACGGCGCGGTCGCCCGTCACATCCCGGAGAACGGCGTCCTCGATCCGGTGCATGATCTTCGCCCTCGCGGGCGAATCGTCAAGATGGCCGAGGAGATGCAACGTCCCGTGGATCACGTAGCGCAGCAGTTCCTCGGCGAAGGGAATCCCCCGCCGCCGGGCCTCGCGCCGGGCGGCGTCTCGGCAAACGACGACCTCGCCGTCGACCTCGCCGTCGGCTCCGCCGAGGTCGAAGCTGAGGACATCCGTCGGCCCCTCGATGCCCAGGTATCGGGCGTGCAGGTGCGCGATCGTGGCGTCGTCCACGACGGCCACGCTGATCCTGGCTCGCGGGCAGCCCTCGCGGCGCAGGGTCGCACGGATCGCCGAGGCGATCTCCCGCTTTCGCGGCGCGATCAGGCGCGAGGCCGCGATCTCGATGCCGTGGTGGCGCCGGGGTGGTGTGCCGGTGGGCCGCGCGGTCACGTTCGCGATGCCTCCGGGGCCGACTCGGGCGCGGGAGGACGGGCGGCACCCGTGCCCGCCAGCACGGCCTCCGCGGCCGGGACGCTCGTCGGCGCCGCAGCCCGGGCCTCGGGCGGTGCGTCGGCCTTCTGGCCGTTTCCCCGGGGCCGCTGCTCCTTGGGCTGGCTGGGATACTTGATGCGCCCGTGATAGACGGCGCAGAGGGCCTTGACGACCGCCTCTTCGATGCGGGAGAGGTCTTTCATGGTGATGTCGCAGTCGTCAAACTGCCCGTCGTCGAGGCGATCCATCAGGATCTGGTGGACGGTGGTCTCGATGCGGCCGGGCGTGGGCTCGGGCAGGGCGCGGACGGCGCCCTCGACGCTGTCGCAGATCATGAGCACGGCGGTCTCTCGCGAGCGGGGCTTGGGGCCGGGATAGCGAAACTCGCTCTCGGGCAGCTCATCGCTGCGGCTCTTGCGGGCCTGTTCGGCGGCCAGTCGATGGAAATACCGGACGACCGTCGTTCCGTGATGCTCCGCAATGAACTGGTGGAGCACCTTCGGAAGGCCGTACTCGCGCGCCATCTCGAGGCCGTCCTTCACGTGGGACACGATGACCAGGAGGCTGAGCGTCGGCCCGAGCCGGTCGTGCCGATTGATGCGGGCCTCCTGGTTTTCCACGTAGTATTCGGGCTTGGCGGTCTTGCCGATGTCGTGGTAAAGGGCGCCGACGCGGGTGAGGAGGCCGTTGGCGCCGATGGCGTCGGCGGCGGCCTCCGCGATGGTGCCGAGCATCAACGAGTGGTTGTGGGTTCCGGGGGCCTCCTGGGCGAGCCGCCGGAGCAACGGCTTGCTGGCGTCGCACCATTCGAGAAGCGTGAGGCTGGTGGCCACCCCGAACAGGCGCTCGACGGCCGGGAGCACGCCCAGGACGATAAACCCCGCGAGGAAGGCCGCCCCGGCGGCGGCGGCGGCGTGCGGCAGGACGTAGTCGTTCACGCGCTGGCCGCCGGTCAGTCCGGCGGCGGCGGCGGCGATGAAGGCCGCGACGGCCGCCAGCGCCCCTGCGGCGATCAGCTTGCCGCGGGTGCGGATGTCTTTCAGAAGAAAGACGGTGACGGACATCGGCGTCAGAAGGGCGATGAAGAGACCGAAGTCTCCCTCGACGGCCAGTGTGGCGAGGATGGCGAGGCCGCCCGTGACGCCGAAGGCGTATCGCTGCTCGTAGACGATGGTGAGGACGGCGGCGGCAATGACGACGATGGCCACCGTGAACTCCTTGGGGAGGGGCTGCGTGGCAAGCTGAACCAGGCCGTTCAGCCGGGCCAGCGCAAGCATGCCGAGCAGCAGAGCGGCCAGCCCGAACACCCGCATGGGCTTCTGCAGGTTGCGGTGTTGATAGGCGAAGGTGTAGACGGCCAGGCCCACGATGACGAGGAAGATGATCGTGGCCGTGCCGATGCGGCGGAGGGCGTAGGCCCGCCAGAGCGTGCCGTCGGTCGAGAGATCTTCGCGATATTTCTTGTGCTCGGCGCGCAGGAGGTACAGCGTCTCCTGGGTGATGATGGAGCCGCCCTTGGCGAGGACGTCGCCCGGGGTGTAATAGTTGATCACCTGCGGGAGGGCATCGACCTTCTGCTTGATGAGCGCCGCCGTCGCGGCCGAATCGAAGCGGTAGATCGGCTCGTATCTCTCCTTCTCCGGGTCCGCCTGGAGCGACTGGACGATGAAGCGGCGGACGTCCGTCTGGAGCGGGGCGAGGGCGTCCTTGAAGTAGATCGACGCGGCCTCCTCGGCGATTCGCTCGACGTCGGCCGTCTTCGTGACGTATTGGAGATCGGCGGTGTTCACGAGCCGCTCGCCGCCGTCCCATCGGAGGACGGACAGGAGCGGCGCGCCCTCGCGCACCTTGTCCCTGGGCTTTTCGACCAGCGGCTTGGTCTGCAGGTAGGCCCGCAGCGATTCGACGGTGGCCTGGTAGGAGAGCGTCCGGCGGACGGCGGGCTTGGTGGCCTCGGTCTCGGCGGTGCGGAGGGCGGCGTAGTCGCGCTCGTCGAGGACCCAGCCCTTGGCCTTCGCCTGCTCGATGAACCGCGCGGAATCCTCGGAGGATTTCGCCAGGGCGTAGAGCTCCATCAGTCTGCCGGCGATGCCGGTGAGGACGGCCTCGTTGCGGACGTAGATGTCCGGCGTGGCGAGCAGGGCGTACTTTCGATTCGAGGCCTCCTCCTGCTCGTTGCGGACCGAAAACGCCACGCGGGCGCGGACGTCGCCCGGCACATACTGACCCACCTGCCACGGCATGGTCTGGCCGCCGGAGAGGATCACCGCCGTCGTCGCGACGTACAGACCCAGCCCGATCAGCAGCGGAGAGGCCCCGTACTCGTCACGGAACGTCCGCCAGGCCGACGGTCTGCTCTCGGCCCGCTGTCGGCGGATTTCGTCGCGTCTTTTCCGGTTTTTGCGACCCCAAATCATGGCAGAGTACGGGCACCCATGCGCTGCACGCGTTTTCTACCCATCGGTCGAGTCCGCGGGCGACTGGGGCTCTTCCGGGGAACGGGCCGTGGCCGTCCCATAATGGGGGCTTCGGCGCCCGTTGGCATAGGCGTTCACGATATTCTGCACCAGCCGGTGCCGAACGATGTCGACCTCGGTGAGACGTATGACGCTGATTCCGTGAATCCCTCGAAGGCGCCGCACGGCGTCGGTGAGGCCGCTGGCCTGGTCGCCGTCCAGATCGATCTGGCTGTCGTCGCCCGTGACGATCATCTTGCTGTGGTGGCCGAGCCGCGTCAGGAACATGAGCATCTGCGAGACGGTCGTGTTCTGCGCCTCGTCCAGGATGACGGCGGCGCTGTTGAGCGTCCGCCCTCGCATGTAGGCCAGCGGAATGACCTCGATCACGTCGTTCTGCATGAAGCGCTTGATCTGATCAAACGTCATCATGTCGTGCATGGCGTCGAAGAGGGGGCGCAGGTACGGGTTGACCTTCGCCTGCATGTCGCCGGGGAGAAAGCCGAGCTTCTCTCCGGCCTCAACGGCCGGTCGGACGAGCACGATGCGCTTGATTCGTCCCGCCTTGAGCATCGACACGGCCATGGCGACGGCCAGGTAGGTCTTGCCCGTCCCGGCGGGGCCGAGGCAGAAGACGAGGTCGTGATGGGCGATCGCCTGCATGTACTCCCGCTGGCCGTCGGTCTTCGGCGTCACGGCCCCGTTCGCGGCATACACCTCGATTCGCTCGGGGGAATCGGCCGTCTCCCGTTCCTGTCGGGCCACCTTTTCGATCGCGTCGACGACATTGTCTTCCGTCAGGGTGTGCGAGTCGCGGAGCGTCCGCTGGATGCGTTCGATGACGGCGGCGGCCTTTCCGACCGCCCCTGCCTCGCCCGCAAGGCGCACGCTGGCATCTCGGGCGCTGATGCGTACGCCGAGGGCCCCGCGAATGAGACGCAGATGCCTGTCACCCGCGCCGAAGAGGATCGCGCGGTCGCTGCCGTTGTCGAGGGTTATCGTGAGCTCCAACTCTGCCTTCAACTCCACCGGCCGAGGGGTGACGGGAACGCCGTCGGCCTTTCGGGCCGCCCCGGCCAGCGACTCTATTGTAATAGAGTGGCATTCGTGGAGTAAACCAGGCTAGCCCTGAAGCCACCAGCGGAGCAACCAGTACGCGACGGGTACGGCTAGCAGAGGGGAATCAATCACGTCAAGTACACCGCCAAACGTGGGAACAAGGCGAGCCGAATCCTTCGCGCCGCCATCGCGCTTGAAGAGGGATTCGGCGAGATCGCCAAACTGGCCGGAAACAGCCATAACTATCCCAAAAACAATAGCTTGCGGAAGACTGAGCGCCCGGATCGCATCGCAGTGCCCAAGGCTGGGAAGCACCCATCCGAAGAGCAGGCCGCCTGCCGCCGCCGACGCAATGGTCCCGCCGATAAGGCCCTCCCAGGTCTTCTTGGGACTGACCTTCGGGATGAGCAGCGTACGCCCGGCCGCCATGCCCGTGAAATAAGCACCGATATCGGTCAATTTGATGATGAATAGTGTCGCGAGTACTATCCAGGCCCCCTCGGGGCTCGGGAACCAGCACCGCAGGCGGACACAATAAGATCCAAGATATCCGACATAGAAAATCGCAAGCAGGGATGAGCCGAAGTCGGCTGTCGCCCCCTGTGTCCGTTGTCGGAGGACCAGGATGACGGCGGTACCGAGGACGGCCAGCCAAGGGGCGGCCTGTTCAAGCTCCGCGGCGGCGCCGAGCAACCAGGCGCACGCAGGGTCGGCGTTCAGCCACGGGGCAATCATGAACAGGGCGGACATGGCGATGGCCCACGGGGTCGCCGGTCGGTGGCCCGCCTGTCGGCAAAGTCGGCAAATCTCCGCCGTTCCCGCGATGACGATCAGGGTGAAGCCCAGCGTGCTCAGGCCGCCGAAGCCGAGGACGTGAATGCCGGTTGGTTTCGCCGGCGGGGTCGCGCGGCTGAGGCCGGCGTCGGCGAGCATGATCGCAACGAGGCCGACCAGAAGGAGCGAGCCGTACAACACGCGCTGTCGAACCATGGGGGCAGTTTCGTCGGGTGCGGTGTAAACGACAAGTCCGGGTTGCAGGATACGCGAAGTCCGAGGAGGGAAATGCCCGGCGGGGCGTTGGAAACGGGGTCCGCGGCGCTACAATCGGGGGTTATGATCGTCAAACTGGCAAGCAAACGAGGATTCTGTTTCGGGGTCGAAGACGCCATTGAACTGGCCGAGAGGACGGTGCGCGAGAACCCGCCGGGGCAGGTGGTGGCGCTCGGCCCGGTGATCCACAACCGCCAGGTGGTCGAGAGGCTGGAGCGTGCGGGGCTGAACCAGTCGGGTGACCTCGATCGGCTCAGGCCGGGAACGACCGTATTGATCCG
>CAZTVU010000010.1:14882-29990 GCA_964617025.1 uncultured Planctomycetales bacterium
AAAGGCGAAGCAGCAGGGTTTGAGCATTGTCGATGCGACCTGCGTGCTCGTGAAGCGGGCCCAGACGGTCGTGAAGCAGTTGCATGAGGAGGGCTATCAGGTGGTGATGATCGGCGATCGGAACCACCCGGAGGTCCAGGGGGTGATCGCGTATGCCCCGAATGTGATCGTGGTCGACAGTGAGGCGGAGCTGGCGTCGGCCCTGCCGCGGCGGGGACGGCTGGGGATCGTGGCGCAGACGACGCACGCGCCGGAGCACGTCGGCAAGATCGTCGGGGCGATCGCGGCGATGCCGTTTCGCGAGATCAAGGTGGTGAACACGCTTTGTCTCGAGGTGATTCGGCGGCAGGAGGCGGCCGTCGCGTTGTGCAAAGAGGTGGACGTGATGTTCGTGCTGGGCGGACTGCACTCCGCAAACACGCGCGAATTGGCCCGGTTGTGCGAGCTGGAGGGCACGCCGACGTACCACCTGGAGACGTGGGAGGCCTTTCGGCCCGAGATGGTGGCGGGGAAAAAGGTGGCAGGCGTTACGGCGGGGGCGTCGACGCCGGATTGGGTGATCGACGACTTCGCCCGGCGGCTGGAGGCCGTCGGCTGACGCCGTCGTTGCATCATACAACGACCGAAAAGCGAGAAAGCGGAAAACCGGAAAAGCGAAAGAGCACCTCCGGCGGGCCGTGGCAGGAGCACACCGGTGGTATGGGAGTGGGGTCACCGCACAGCGGGACCTTTCTCGTTTTTTCGCTTTCTCGCTTTTTCGCTTTCCGGCATGGCCGTATGCAACGTTGGAAACGGGGCACTGCGGTCGCGAGGGCCGAGGCTTCGGCCGCCGACGGAATCCGTCAGACGGGGCACGTCTCTCCCGGGATGACGTCCGGGGGCAGCAGGACGTTGTCGAAGCGGCTGGCGGCGTTCTCTCGGGCGGTCAAGAGGAGGCGTGTGGCCTTTCGGCCGGTCTCATACCAGGAAACCTCGATGGAGGTGATGCGCGGGTGGGGCTCGAGCCGCCACAGCGACGCATCGCATCCGATGATGCAGACCTGTTCGGGCACTTTCATCCCTATCCAGCTACAGGCCAGAAGGGCGCCGACGGCCCCGAGCGACGAAGTGGCAAAGATCCCGTCGGGCGGGGCGGACTGCAGTTTGGGCGCGACCCACTGGACAATGCCGTCTTCGTCGAGGTCGTCGGGGAGGCGGTCGACGACCAGCTCGGCCCCGGCGGCGCGAGCCGCCTCGCGAATGCCTTGTTCGCGGAGGCGCTGGGCCTCGGTGGGTTGACCGTCCTGAAGGGTGTGCCATCGCTTCCGTCCGGCGCCGGCGAGCAACTCGCCCGCGCGGCGACCGGCGGCGAGGTTGTCCATGTCCAGCATGTTCGAACCGAACCAGCCGGGGTGATCGGGGAAGACGGCGACGACGGGGAGGCCGTGGTCCATGCACTGCCGCAGCACATCGGTCAGGTCCTCGCCGGGCGAACGAACGATGGCGCCGAAGACGCCGCCGTCGAGGACGGCGTTGAGCCGCTCGGCGGCCTCGGTGCCGGGCGCGGGGCCCTGGGTGGCGACAACGGGATAGATGCCCGCCTCGGTGGCGGCGGTCAGGACGCCGGCCACGAAGGCCCCCTCGAACGCCTGATGGTGCCAGGAGACGACATCGACGCCCTGGGCGCCCTTGAGCACAAGGCCGAAGAACGAGGACCGCAGGGAGCGCAGGCCCGTGGCGAGCAGGTTGCTCCGGTAGCCGAGCCGCTCGGCGATGGCACGGACGCGCGCGACGGTGTCGGGCCGGAACTGGCGGATGTAATCGGTCCGATTCGCGAGGATCAGCGAGACGGTCGAGCGGGAAACGCCCGCTTCGTCGGCGATGTCCTGCAGTGTGACGCGTTGTGCCGGCGATTTTTCGGGCGTTGCCATTCTCTCACCGGAATCGACTCACTAACGCAACGGCGCGGCAAATGCAAGCGACATGCGCCCGGCGTCGGCCCGGTCAGGCGATGGGCTGGAGGAGCATCATCCGGGCGTAGAGGTCGAAGAAGTCGGGCTCCTGCTCGAGCTCGACGTGTTCGACGTTGCCGACCATCGCCTCGATTCGGTCGCGACAGCGGCGGCTGAGCAGGGCGCCCTTCGCGCCTTCGATGCTGGCGTTGCCGATCCGCACGATGCGATCGTCGGGGACGGGCAGGATCATGCCGATCCGTCGGGCGCTTTCGAGATTCATCTTGTTGGCGAAGGCGCCCGCGAGGTAATAGGCCGCCAGGTCGGCCGGCGAGATGCCCAGCCGGCGCAGCAGCACCACCTGACCGACCGCGGTGGCGGCCTTGGCCTGAGCGAGTTCGCTCGCGTCGAGGCGGGTGAAATGAATGGGCGGGTCGCCGGCGACGGCGACGTGCGTTTCGCCGTCGCGAAAGCGGCCGAGCTCGTCCATTTCGGCGGCGGCCCGCAACTCGGCGAGAAGGTCGACCAGGCCCGAGCCGCAGACGCCGCGAACGCGCCCCGAACCGATCGCCGTGTATCGCCAGCGGCCGTTGTCGCGTCGAAGGCCGGTGATGGCGCCGTCGCAGGCGGCCATTCCGCACGAGATGCGGCCGCCCTCAAAGGCCGGTCCGGCGGGGCACGATGCGCAGATCAGACGCTCTCCGTCACCCAGGGCGACCTCGGTGTTCGTCCCGATGTCGATCACCATGAACGGGGCCTTGCGGCGGTCCGTGGGGATCGTCGCGAGGACGGCGGCGGTGTCGGCGCCGACGTGATTGGAGACGAGCGGAAGCCCGTACACCCGGGCCTCGGGGTGCGTCGCAAGGCCGAGGGATTTCGCGTCGCACCAGATCGCCGTCGTCGACCGGAAACCGGCATCCCGCTCGGCCTGGGTCACGGAGACGTAGGGTTTCTGGCCGATGGACTGGACGTCGAGGCCGAAGAAGAGGTCCCGCATGGTCGGGTTGCCGGCGACCGTGACGGCGAAGACGGCGGATCGCCGGACGGGCAGGCTGTGGAGGGCCTCGTTGACGTGGGTGATGATCGTCCGGTGGAGGTGGCCGGGATAACGGGCGTCGTACGAGATGCGGTGCATGACGTCGCTTCCGCCGAACTTCTGGGGGTTCTCGAAGGCGCGGACGGCAACGGTTCGGCCGGTGTCGAGGTCGACGGCATGCAGTACGCAGGTGGTCGTGCCGACGTCGATCGCGATGCCGTAGAGGGGGCCCTCGTGCGAGGCCAGCGGCCGACCCGATTCGTCGAGCACGTTGGGGCCCTCGCGGCGGATCCACGGGTCGCGCTCGTCGGTCGTCGGCGCGCCGTCGACGGCGATCTCCAGCCGGCGTTTGAACGTTTCGACCTCGACGACCGCGTCGGCGCGGATGATCTTCGCCTGACAGGCGAGTCGGAAGGCCTGCCCGTCGCCGTCGCTCTGGCGCTGGAGGAACGCCTCGGCCTCGGACCGGGGCGAGAGCCCTTCGTGGCCGCGAACGACCTGCACGATGCACTCCTTGCAGGAGCCGGCGCGATGGCACGAGCTGGCGATCTCCCGCGAGCCGCCGGCGGCGCGGTCGGCGACGGCGAAGATCGTCTCGCCGACGTGCGCTTCGATGCGCTCCCCGTTGAAGATGACGGCGGCCATGCCGCTGAATTAGCCGAAAACGGGCTTCTTGCCAAGCGCGCGACGGACGTCGGCGACCTGGCCGGCATGGAACATCTGGTGATTGACCAGGACGGCGAAGCACCGGCCGACGGTACCGAACATCTCCTTGTGTTCCGCGGCGTGGCTGGGCCTGTCGAGGTCGGCGTCGGTGATGGAGCGAAGGTACGCGAGGGTCTCCGCGCGGGCGGCTTGAAACTTCGCGAGGAGCTCGGCCTTTCCGGGGTACTTCGAGACGTCACTGACCGGCCGGCTGCCCATGCCGAAAAGGGGCTCCCACTCGGTCAGGGTCGGGGCGGCGCCCCGGATGTAGCCATTGAAAATCGCGGACTCGGCGACGGCCAGGTGTCCGAGGACCCACAGGGCGTGGTTGCCCCCGTTGGGCGTCGGGGGCGCGACGGCATCGACGCCGTCGATGTCGCCCAGCATGGCCTCGATCCACATCCGCCCGCCTTCGAGGGCCGTTGCGATGAACTCGGTCGCGTTCATTGGGAGGACTCCTTTCGAATGAGCACCGACGATCATAGACCGTTTGCCGGACGTGAACCACCGCGTCGCGGATTATGTCCGCGCCGCACCGGTTGCTCGTGCCGGGGCTATCAACTTCGCCGGTGCCTGGCGCGGGTCAATCGCCTCGGGGGCCGGGGCGAAACCGCCAGATCGGCGAGAAGAGCTCTACGCCGATCTGCCGGGCCACCTGCGAGTCCTTGATCAGGGCGATCCACAGGGCGTCGCATGTGAACCGCGCGCTGCGGTTGCTCTCCACGCTGCGGCCCATGCCTTCGAGGATCACCAGGTCGGCGTCGCGGGACGCCTCGTTACAGGCGTCGCTCACGTCGCTCAGGTCGATCAGCGGGGCCTTGCACCCGGAGGCCACGGTTCGGAGCCGCCCGTCGCGGACGGCCGCGTCCAGTCGCTCGTCCAGTCGCCGGATTCGCCCGAGGGCGTCGTCAAGCTCGCCGATGGTGATGTCGTTCAGCGCCGGCTCCGAGTTGGCCGCCAGCGTCACCTCCGCGCCCGACAGGCTCAGCTCCCGCGCCAGCGGCAGGCATCCCAGAACGACGTCGGCGCCGGCGTTGTCCACGAAGAACAGCACCCGCCGGTACGCCGGCGTTCGGCCCAGGGCACACGCGCACCACCGATCAAAATCGTCCTCCGGCCACGGCCGCGGGCGGACGCGCCGGACGGCATCCGCAAAGTCGTGCCCGTCCTCGTGGTAGCGGGCGGTGGTCTCCGTGCATCCGAGGTCGAACTCGTTGCCGGCGAAGATGCCGCGGGCCAGCATCTCCATGCGCGGCCGTGGTTCGAGGCGGTCGAGCGCCGCGACGACGTGCGGGTAGAGCTCGATCGCCCGGGCCGTCTCGCGGGCCTTGATCCGGGCGAACGGGTCGGGAAACCCGTGCCGCTTGAGCACGTCCTGACGGTAGGTGCAGAGCTTCAGGACGGTCAGGCTTCCGTCCCACGCTCGGGGGTCGGCGTCGAGGATGCGAAGCCCGTCGAGGTAATCGTGCAGGAAGGCCTCGACGCGAGCCGCCCCTTCGGGGCCCGCGTCGGCGTGCAGGTGGTCGACGAACGTCCGAATATGCGTGCGAAACAGGTGGAGCCAGTACGCGCGATGCTCGGCATCGCCCGACAGCTCCCACTCGCACGCCCGGTACGATCGCGGATCCGCAAGCAACGACAGGACCGCCACGCCAGACCTCCCCGAATACACGCCGCGCAAACCCGTTGCGATTCAGCGGGGGGCATGTTATATGCGAACGGGAGGGCCTTTGCACGGCGGCGGACGCGACGGTACACGGTATGGCACACCTGCGATTTCACGGGGCGGCGAACGAGGTCACGGGTTCGATGCACCTGCTGGAGTGGAACGGCTTCCACGTCGCGATGGACTGCGGGCTGTTCCAGGGGCGGAGGGCCGAGGCCCGGCAGAAGAACCTGACGTATCCCTGCCCGCCGCGCGAGCTGACCGCCGTCGTACTCAGCCACGCCCACATCGACCATTGCGGGAAGCTGCCGCGGCTGGTTCACGACGGCTTCGAGGGGCCCGTCTTCGCCACGCCGGCCACGCGCGACCTGGCCGAGATCATGCTCGCCGACTCGGCGCATATCCAGCAGGAAGATGCGGCCTATTTCAACAAGAAGCGGGTCCGTCACGGCGACGCGCCCATCGAACCGCTCTACGACCTTGCGGACGCCGAGCGGGCGGTCCGGCTGATGCGGGCCGTTCCCTACGGCACGCGATTCGAGATCGCGCCGGGCCTGACCGGCGAGTTCCGTGACGCGGGGCACCTGCTGGGTTCGGCCGAGGTGTGCCTCGAGTATCGCGGCGACGACGGCGAGGCGCGGCGCATCGTGTACTCGGGGGACCTGGGCCGCTTCGATACGCCCATCATCCGCGATCCCACTCCGCTGCCCGAGTGCGACTACCTGATCTGCGAGAGCACCTACGGCGGCCGGCGAACCGGTGATGCGGCCGATGTGCAGGCCCGACTCGAGCGCGTCCTCAACGACACGTTCGACCGCGGCGGCAAGGTGATCGTGCCCGCGTTCGCCGTCGCGCGGACGCAGACCCTGGTGTACCACTATCATCAGCTTCTGGCGGCCGGCCGGCTGCGTCGGCCGGGGCCGCTCTATGTGGACAGCCCCCTGGCCGTGCGGGCGACGGACGTCTTCCGGAGGCATGCCGAGTGCTTCGACGCCGAGGCGACCGCCTTCAATTCCGAGACGGGCGACATGCTGTCCTGCGACCGGTGTCACTACGTCGCCAGCCTCGACGAGAGCAAGGCCCTGCACGAGCGCAGCGGTCCGCTGATCGTCCTGTCGGCCAGCGGGATGTGCGAGACCGGGCGGATCCTGCACCACCTCAAGAACAACTGCGAGGATCCCCGGAACACCATCCTCATCGTCGGGTTCCAGGCCGCCCACACGCTGGGGCGTCGGCTCGTCGAGAAGGCGAAACAGATCAAGATCTTCGGCGAGATGTACCGCGTGCGCGCGCGTGTCGAGGTGATCAACGGCCTCAGTTCCCATGCGGACGCCGACGAATTGCGGAGGCTCGCGGCCCCGCTCGCCGGTCGCTGCCGGCACGCCTTTGTCGTCCACGGCGAGCCGGACCAGAGCGAAGCACTGGCCCAGTGGATGCGCCAGGCCGGGTTTGCCCGGGTGAGCACCCCGTCGGCCGGCGATCGCGTCGACCTCGCCTAACGGGAGCCGCCTACGCGGTCAGGCACAGTTCCCGCGTCCGCACGCGTTCGCGCAGAAGCCGCTTGGAGACCTTGCCCGTGGGGCCGCGGGGCAGGTCCTTGTCGATGATTACCTGCCGGGGAACCTTGTACCCCGCCAGATGGTCGCGGCAGAACTCGCGCAGCTCGATCGGGGTCACCTCGGCGTCTTCGTGGGGCACGACGAACGCGACGACCACCTCGCCGCGGCTCTCGTCCGGGACGCCGATCACGCTCGATTCGGCGACGGCCGGATGCTGGTCGAGCACCGTCTCGATCTCCCGGGGGAACACGTTCTCGCCGCCGACGATGATCATGTCCTTCTTGCGGCCGGTGATGCGGGCGAACCCGTCGGCGTCGACGGCGCCGAGATCCCCGGTGCGAAGCCACCCGTCCGCGCTCAGCACGGCGGCGGTTTCCTCCGGGCGGTTGTAGTAGCCGCGCATCACATTGGGCCCGCGAACGCAGATCTCGCCCTGAGTGTCCGTGGGGACCGGGCGGCCGGCGTCGTCCATTGCCGCCACCTCGACATCGGGAATCGGCGTGCCGATCGTCCCCGGCTTGTTCGCCCACGGCAGGTTGATCGACACGACGGGAGAGGTCTCCGTCAGGCCGTAGCCCTCCAGGATCGTCACGCCCAGCCGCCGGTGAAAGTCGTCGTACACCGTGCGGGGCAGCGGCTCGCCTCCGCTGACCGGCAGTTCGATGCTGCGGAACGCCTCCGGCGTCGCCGTCTTCGCCCGCGCGAGGGCCCCGAACATGCTCGCGATCGCCATCATGATCGAGATGCGGTGCTCGGAGATCGCGCGGATCACCTCCGCGGGCTGAAACCGTGCCTGGTAGTAGACGGTCGCGCCCAGGATCGTCGGGCAGATCAGCACGGTGGTCAGGCCGAACGTGTGGAACAGCGGCAGCACGCCCAGGAATCGCTGCTCGGGATTCATGCGGGTATGCGAGATGGAGCTGATCGCGTTGGTGTACAGGTTGTTCTGCGTGAGGCAGACGCCGCGCGGCTCGCCGGTCGTTCCCGAGGTGTACAGGAGCACGGCCAGGTCGTCCGGCGAGGTTCGCGGCTCGCGGGGAAAAGGCAGAACCCTCGACGTGAGGTACCGCCACGGCAGGCCCGCTCGCTCGAGAACCAGTCCGCGCGCGGGAAGCTGCCGGACAAGCTCCTCGAAATACTCGCACGTGAGGATGAGGTCGAGCCCGGCGTCCTCGACGATCTTCTGCAACTCGCGCGGCTGCAGGAGGAAGTTCAGCGGGACGATCGTCTTGCGGGCCCACAGGCCTCCGTAGAAGCTCGCGACAAAGCCGGCCGTCGACGGCAGCAGGATGCCGATGTGGGGCCGCTGCGTCTGGCCCTCGATCAGCCGTTTCATTGCGGCGGAGAGCACAGCCAGTTGCCGGTACGTCAGTTCCCGCTGGATGTCGCGGATCGCCGGACGGTTCGCAAACCGAGCTGCCGTATCCAGAAAACCACTGAGAAGCATCGCCGAGCACCCTTCTTATCGCGCCACGCCGCCAACTCCGTACATACCATACATGGGCCTTATCGTCCTACGGGGCCTGAACCTTGTTTCCCCGTCGCATGGCACGGCGTCGAAAAGGCATCGAAGAGACGAAAGGGCGAGAAATACGGCACCCGAACACTGCGTCCGGGCGGGGCACCGCCGAAATGACGCAGTAGACGGCACCATCGGCGCCCTTCTCGCTTGGTCGCTGTCCAACGGTGCAGTACGCAACGCCGAGGTTTATACTCTCCGTCGTTGCGTACCGCAACAACGGGAAAGCGAGAAAGCCGAAAACCGCTAAGGCGATAAGACGCGTTCGGAAGGCGATGTCGGCGGTACATCTGTGGGGCGGTAGTGAGTTTGCCGCATCATCAGTCGTTTTTCGTTTTCTCGCTTTCTCGTTTTTTCGCTTTCCAGCGTTGCCGTATGCAACGGCGGATTAATGATTGTCGAATCCGTTCTGTTTGGCAACCTGCATGGTTTGCGGCCGCGGCGAAGGTGTCGCGAGGGTCAAGCCGGTGCGGCTTTTGAAGGATCCATGCAAGCCCGGTTCGAAAGGTATTCGTTGCAGGTAATGGTGTCGGCAGCAACCGCGGTCGCCGGCTGTGCGGACATGCCGCCTGCGGGTCGCGAACTGCTTCTGCGGATCGATCAGAGCTACGTCGGCGGCGCCTACGCGGATGCCGAGCGGCAGGCGACCGAATTCCTGACGCGGTTTTCGTCGTCGCCGGCGGTTGGAGAGGCCCATTACCTTCGCGGCCTGTGTCGCGTCCGATTAAACCGGCCGGATGAGGCGCGCGCGGACTTCGTTGCCGGGGCGGCATCGTCCCGGGAGGATCTCGCGGCCTATTGCGAGGCGATGCTGGGCCACCTGGCGTTCAGCGCCGGCGACGACGAGGCGGCCGTCGGGCATTACGCCGTCGCGGTGTCGAGGCTGCCCCCGCGGCCGCCGGCCGACGAGATTCACTATCGCTATGCCGTCTGCCTGCAACGGGTCGGCCAATGGGCGGAGGCCCGGCGGGTCCTGGCACGCGTCCTCGATGCGTTCGGCGAAGGCCCCTGCGGCGAGGCTGCGCTGCGGCGCATGGCCTGGCGCCACGAATACTTCGCGATCGAGTGCGGGGCGTATCCGCGCGTGGACGAGGCGACGCGCGCCGCCGGTGCCCTGGGCCGACGCGGCCTGACCGTTTCAATCGAATTCAGCGCTGTGGATGGGAAGGGCGCGTGGCGATTGCTGACCGGCCGGTATGCAACCCACCAACTGGCTCGGGCCGACCTGCCGCGCATCCAGGCCGTCGAACCGGGGGCGAAGATCGTGCCGTAGCGGATCAGTCCGGGGCGTGCCTGGCCCGGCTGCTGTTATGGAGGATCTCGCGAACCTTCCGCATGGCGTCGCGGACGCCTTCCATGCGCGGGTGCAGCCGCAGGGCCGCGTGGTATGCATCGAGCGAGCGTTCGTAGAAGCCGAGTTCGGCGTAGGAGTGGCCCAGGTTCGCCGCGGCACCGAAGTGCCAGGGGTTGAGGGCCAGGGCCCGCCGACAGTCCGCGACGCTTCGGAGGTGCTTGTCGGACAGGAACCACGCGAATGCCCGCTGGTTATAGGCCTCGGCGAAGTTCGGATACTGACGGATCACCTTGTCCAGCAGGTGCGTCGCCTTGGCATACGCCTTGTCGTTCATCGCCTCCATGGCCTCGACGAGTGCGGCGGTGGCCGACGCCCCGCCGGCGCGCAGCCAGATCGACCAGAGCGTGTTCTCGGCGAGGTTCACGATTTCCGCGTCCGCGTGGTGGAGCAACCTCGCGACCGACGGCGTATCGGCCATCGTCCCCGTCGTGGCGAGGCACGTCACGCTGGCCTTGATCAACTGGGGCGAGGGGTCGGTCAGAAACGCCCGCAGTTCTTTTGGCGGGTAATGTCCCTGGAGATAAGAGGCTAAAGCCGCGAAGTCCTGTTGGGCAAGAAGTGGTTCCAGTCCGGTTCGTGCGTTCGCGCGGCTGTCCGCAGCGGCATCCATCATCGGCTCCTCGGCAAGACCGTGCCCTTGCCTTTGTTCTGCACCACGCCCTTCCCTGCACGACGACAACGCCGAATCTGTACGCCAGAACCCCTCTCTTCCAGACACCACCGTGATCCGCTACCCGTCCTCATGTCCGCCGAAACACTTCGGCGATGTGCGGTCCCGTCTCATACTCCGCATCCTGATCAGAAGTGCCCGCATTAATTATGCTAGGCAAGCGATCCGGGCGAGTCAACCAAACCGTGCATGATTTGTCGTCCGCCTCGCGGGGCGGGCTTCTCCGTCAGGGAGGGACACAAAAGAGGGCCTGCCCCGGCAGGATTCCCATGCGGGCGGGCAGGGTGCCGGCGCAGTCGCCGTCCGCTTCCAGGGCCAGGGAATCGCTCGACTCCACCAGCACATCGCGTGCCAGCGTGTAAACCACGTCGCGCTGTTCAACGTGGCGGCGAAGCAGGGTGTTCACCGAATGCCGCAGGAGCTCCGCCTGCCACCGGCACGGGTAGACACAGACATCGAGAAGCCCATCGTCATCCCGCGCATCCCGCAAGATCCGCAGGCCCATGCCATACAAAGGGATGTTGCCGACGATGACCAGTCCGGGTCCCTCAAAACAGACCCGCCCGTCGACCGAAACGCGGATCGGGGCGAAGCGGTATTCCCAGAACGTCCGCCACGTGGGCCAGAGGTAGTCGGCTCGCGTGATGTGGCCTCGCCGCCGACGTGTCACGCGTTGAACAACCTCTGCGTCGAATCCAACCCCGGAAACGCACAGGAAATGCCGTCCGCTTGCCGTGCCGACATCAAAGGGACGCACACGGCCGCTCTGCACGCAAGACCAGACGCATTCGGAAGTTGCCGTGAATCCGAGATGTCGGGCGAGCAGGTTCTCCGTGCCGGCGGGCAGCAGGATAATCGGCAACGGGCGTCCGATTCGCCCCTCGGTGACTTCCCGGGCGGTGCCATCCCCTCCGACGGCCACGACGGCCTCCACGTCATCGGGCAACTCTCGCGAGAGCGCGACGGCATGACCTGGCTGGGACGTCCGCAGTATCCTGACAGTGGCCCCGATACGCGAAAGCCGTCGGGCCACGTCGGCCACAACGGCGCCGGCTTTCGTTCTGCCGGCGATGGGATTGACGATGAACGCAACGGAGCGGAACACGGAAGCCTTTATCCTGTCGATAGTTATTCGCGCGGGGCATTCTAGCCTTTTTGGTTCCTGATGCAACCCGCGCAGCAAAGGCCGGGCGTCAAGGTTGTCGGCGAGCCGTCTCGGCGGGAGGGTTCCACGGGGCAGCACCGGCGGGTATGGGGGGAGTCTACGGGCCCCTTGCAGTCCGTTAAGCGAACGCTAGAATACGCCGTCTGGCGCGGCCGGCGTCTGAAAGGGATTTTGCGGTCCGGCGTGCCTCTTTCGCTTCCGTGCATGGCGAATCAACGGACGTTGTCGAAAGGCCTGGAGCGGCTCGGGGAGTGTCGGTTCGCGCGTTGATGCGTGACGCGGCCCGGTGGAGGCCGCACCCTGCGGGCGAGGAGTACGGCGCATGGTGGAGACGATGGAACAGGTGGAGAAGCTGATTGCCTCCGGGCGGTTGGATGAGGCGGATCAGATGCTGGAACAGCAGCGGTCCTCGAACGAAGGGACGGCCGAGTGGCGCTACCTCCGGGGGCTGGTCGCGGAGAAGCGGGGCGACGTGGAGACGGCCATGGAGGCCTACCGATCGGCGATCGAGGTCGACGCCGACCATGAGAAGGCCCTGTTTCGCCTGGCCTACAACCTCGACCTGCGGGGCGAGGACGTGGAGGCGATTCGTCTCTATCGGCAACTGACGCAGCGGACGCCGGCGCACGTGAATGCGCTGGTGAATCTGGCCGTGCTGTATGAGGACCACGGGAAGTTCGAAGCGGCGGAGCATTGCCTGGACGACGTGCTCGGCACGTTCCCGAACCACACGCGCGCGCGGCTGTATCTCAAGGACGTGCTGAGTTCGCTCGACATGTTCTACGACGAGGAGCTGGACCGTTCGCAGGAGCGGCGCAGCGCCCTTCTCGACGTGCCCATCACGGACTTCGAGCTGAGCGTGCGAAGCCGCAACTGCCTCAAGAAGATGAACATTCACACGCTGGGGGACCTGCTGCGCGTCACGGAGGCGGAGCTTCTGGCGTACAAGAACTTCGGCGAGACGTCGCTTCAGGAGATCAAGGTCCTGCTCGCGCAGAAGAACCTTCGCCTGGGGCAGGCGCTCGAAGACCCGAAACTGCAAATGATTCCCGTCTCGCCGGCCGTGACCGCGCCCCCGGTGCCGAAGGCCCCGCCGGAGATCCTCGAGAAGCCCGTGGCGGAGCTGGAGCTGTCGGTCCGTTCCCGCAAGTGCCTGCAGAGGCTCAACATCACCACGCTGGGCGAGCTCGCCATGCGGACCGAGGCGGAGCTCCTCGGGACCAAGAACTTCGGGCAGACGTCGCTCGCCGAGATCAAGGAGCGGCTCAGCCAGTACAACCTGACGCTTCGCAAGCCGGACGAGTGACGGAGGCATGCCCATGCCCGATCCGCGGGGCGGTCGAGCGAAAGCCGCCGGGCTCCTGCGCATCGCGTGGGCGTTGGTTTTTGGGGCCGTCGGTGCGTGCCGCGATTCGACGCCTTCGGCCCCGCCGCCGGCAGGCAGCGCATCATCGCAGGTCACATCCGCACCGTCATCCGAACCCACGGTTCGCGTGCGTTTAGCGGGGGATCTCGACTCGTTTGAGCTGGGTGTGGAGGGTTCGTGTGAGCTTCTCGATGCCGATGGAAACGTAATGTGGGCCGAGCCGGAGCGGCTTGCCCCGCGGATGATAAGTCGCGGCGACGCCGACGGCGGGCCGGTGCTTGTGATGGTCGATCCGCCGTGGCGAGGCCCGAGCGTCGTGGTGAAGCCCCGCGGCGACGGCATGATCCGCGTTCGCTTCGCCGAGGGACCGCGTTTCGCCCAATACCGCGGAATCCTGCGATGCGGGCTCACGCGAACCGGGCGCATCGAGGTCGTCAACGAAGTGGGGATGGAGGAGTACCTTTGGGGCGTCGTGGCCGCCGAGATGCCTGGCTCGTTCTCGCCGGAGGCCCTTCGGGCGCAAGCCATCGCCGCCCGCACGTACGCCCTTTACCTCTGCCGCACCGGGGGCCGGGGGCGGTCGTGGGATGTGAAGGCGGGAGAGGGAAGCCAGGTCTATGGCGGCGTCCCGCAGCAGGCCGACACGCGGGCTGCCGCCGACGCCGTCGAGGCGACCCGCGGCGTCGTTTGCACGTGGGACACGCCGCGCGGGCGGAGGATCTTCTGCACATACTACAGCGCCGCGTGCGGCGGGTGCACGCAGCCGGTCTCCAGCATCGCCAACGATCCGGTGATTCCGCCGCTGGCCGGGGGCGTTCGCTGCGAGTACTGCCGCGAGTGCCAGTACTATCGCTGGGGGCCGCAGCGGATGCCGAAGTCGCTGGTCGCTTCGCGTCTGCGCGACCGGTACGCCCGATTCGCCCAGCTCGGCACGGTGGAGGTCGTCGAGCCGCTCGACTCCACCCCGGACGGACGGCCGACGCGGATCCGCGTGGCCGACGCAAACGGGCGAGGCGGGACGCTCCGCGCCGAGGAGTTCCGACTGGCCGTTGACCCCGGCGGACGCGTGCTGCGGAGCACACACTTCCGGGTCGTCGTGGAGCACGACGACCTCGTCTTCGCGGACGGGCGCGGCTACGGTCACGGCGTGGGCATGTGCCAGTGGGGGGCCCACGGCCTGGCGCGTGGCGGCCGCTGCGCGGGCGAAATCCTGGCCTTCTACTACCCCGGGAGCCGGCTGTCGCTGGCGTATCGGTAGTCGCCGGTCGGTAACGCGGCATCGGCGGCACCGGTATAATGTGTGTGAATGCCAGTCGAATACGATCTCGACAACCTCATCCTGATCGTGACCGGGTCGTCGCTGCGGGCGGAGGACAAGGACCGGCCGCTGGCGTATGCCCTGGCCGCCGAGATCAAGAAGCGGCTGCCGGAGGGGTCGTCGTGGCGGTCGCTGGTGATCGGCGACCTGCATTACATCAACACGGAGGAGCTGCACGAGTGCCCCCTGGTCTGCATCGGCGGGCCGGGGGTGAATCACCTCGCCAATGTCCTGCTCCGTGAATTGCCGCCGGTCCTGGCGGTGGACCGCGTTCTCCTGATCCAGATGGACCTGGAGATGAAGGACTTGCGCACGTGTATCTGGGGCATGGATTACGACACCACCGTCGACGCCGTACAGACCTTCATCCAGAAGGGATATCTTGACCGTTTTCTGAAAGGCGTGCTGTCGAGCTCGCCGTTCTGACCGTCGTCATGTCGATGCGCTGCGGCGGTTGCGCGGTCGGCCAAACGGTCGTGCCCGACGCGCCCCGCACATTTTGGACTGCGGCGGCTATGACGCTGCTTTTCGTGGGAGGCGTCGGATCGCGTTGGCGTGCGGCAGACCATCCGAGGCAAAGCGGTGGTGTTGCCACCGCAGTCCACAGGCGCCGATGGGCGACGGATCGCGCGAAGCGGATGTCCGGAAACACCCGAACGCGGCCGGATCGTCTTCGGAAGAGCTTGTCGGGAGAACAAGAGAGCGGGAGATATCATCAGAGAAAGGCGGCAGGTCCCGGGCGCGGGTACCGGCCGTGCGGTTGCGGGGCCGACGCCCCGGTCGGCGATCTGCGATTCGTGGCCGCGACGGCGGGACCAA